>JBNLGU010000079.1:0-13135 GCA_050306215.1 Pontiella sp. | reverse complement strand
ACGCACGCTGTCAAACTGTTCCAGTGGTGCGCCGCCGACGCGCTGGGTGGGGGAGGTGGGACTTTGGAATTCGGGGAACTGCTTTTCTAGACCTTCCAGTTCGTGGAGCAGTTGGTCGTATTCGCGGTCGCCGATTTCCGGTTTCGCGTCGATATAGTAGAGCCTGTTGTGCCGCTCGATCTCCGTCCGCAGTTCCTCGATGCGCTGTTGGGCTTGTGCTAGGTCAGTCATGCCGGAAAATTTACCGAAAGAGGGAAACGGGGTCAATCCAGAGCGAGCGGTGTGATCATGCGGAGAGACGGCCTGGGCGAAACCGCCTCTCCTTGGGCATAGGTTCTATGCCGAGGTGCTGGGCATTGCAAAGGCGGTTTGTTCTGTAGAGAATTCACGAGCCTCGGATCTGCGTACAAGGACCCATCCCTGCAGGCCAACCAGAAACGTGAAGCTAAGGGTAGCCAAGGCATATGTGATGGTGGGCGAGGGCATATTTCCGAGAGGAACGGTGCCGACGAGGAAGTAGAATAAGAACCAGCAGATCCCCGATGCGATGGCAAGCGTGCGGTTTTTTGTTGCTTCAGCGGCCAGCAGCGTGAGCAGCCACATGGCCGGGAGCGGGATGTAGTCGCCCCATGCGGCTGGGCTGGCCATGGAAGCCAAGCCGAGAATGCCCAGCCATACTTTTGCCCGTTCTTCCTTTGCGGTCATTTTGCGTGCGAACAGGATGATTGCTCCAATGAGCAAAACCACAAAGGTGCTGTTGATGGTGGAAGCAATGTCTGCGGTCATGCCCGGTAGACCCATTTCTCCGAAGCGAATGATCTGACCATAGGGCGAAAGATTGGCGGTGATCAGTTCAAAGCGTACCTCCGGCCATGTTTCCAGAAAGGAAAACGCGGCAAAGGAATGCAGACGCGGTAGCTGGTAGCTGAAGAAAGCGTGAAAGGGTGCAAGTCCGAGGATCGCCATGGCGGCGGCGGTGTAGAGCAGACCGAAGGCGGCGGTCCATGCCAACGGCTTCCAGCGCCGTTGCGCCAAGAGAAGGATGGCGAGGAAGCCGGGGAAGATTTTTCCGACAATCGCGAAAGCCAGCAGCGCGCCGCCAAAGGCATTCTTGTTTTTCTCGAAAGCAATCATTCCGGCCACGCCCAGTGCGATGGCCATGAAGTGGAACTGCGTATATTGATACGCGTAGAGGGCCGCCGGGGATACGATCACGAGTGGCGAGAGCATGGCCATCCATCGGCCGGTCGTTCCGCCAACCCAGCGAGCGAGCACAAGGAAGACGGCTGCGATGCCAAGAAACTGCAGTGCAAACCAGACATAGCGGATCGTAGGATAGTGGTGTGTGAAAAGAAGAATCGCCTTTGGAAACAGTAGAAACTGCGGGGGGTATTGATAGGCGTCTTCAACTTTCATTCCCTCGAAGTCGGTGTGTGGTTCGACTTCACGGTTTAGAACCGGATAGTGGTCTGCATGGTATATGTTTTCCTCTCCGCGATCATTCATCTCGCAGGCATGGAAGTAGGCGGTACCGCATTCGTGTTCCGTCCAGAATTCATTGCCGGTCAGGATGGCGATCGTGTTTTCCGGATTGATCCGGTTGGCGGTGATGCGAGCCGTCTGGACAAGGGTCAGCGTCGACAACAAGACAAACAGAGTCGTTTTGAACGGGTGGCGTTTTGCGCTTCCGTCCAGCCATGCCGGCATGATGCCGGAGGTGAATGGCGCGATGCAGGCCGACAATGCGACAATGCCTGCCGTTATCCTCCAGATTGGAACCGGGGATTCGGGCAGATAGCGGCGCGCAATCGCGGCGAGCAGATGAAGTGCAACCATATTCACCGAAGTCAGCAGGGTGAACCATACAGCCGTGCGCTCTATTTTGATTTCCTGGATTTTCATTGTTTTCCTCCTGATGAATTAGATGTGCAGTTGGTAGATATTGAAGAACAGGTTTTCGATCGGCAGGGTTTCCATGGACTGGAAGCCCGCTTCCTGGGCGTAGCGTTTCAGGGTGGACGGGCGCATGACGGTTCCCGTTCCGCCGCAGTGGCACTCGGCTCCATCGGCCATGCCGGCCGGCAGGCAATGGAGGATCGACCAGCCGTACATCATCCAATCAAGGTCTCCGCCTTCACCCATGAAGGTTTCAGCGACGCGTTCATCGATGATCAATGCGGTGCCGTCGGATTTCAGGTTTTTGTGCGCGACCCTGAGGGCGCCGACCGGATCGGCAAGGTCATGGATCGTTTCGCAGGTAATGAACAGATCATAGTTGTGGCGGGATTCAACCGCGGCAACATCTTCGCAATGGAAAGTGATGCGGCTGGCGACCCCGTGATCCGCCGCATGTTGCCGGGCTTCCGCGATGGAAGCCTGGTCCAGATCGTAGGCGTCGATCACGGCATTTGGGTAGGTCTTGGCAATGCCGATGCTCGACCAGCCGCACCCGCAGCCGAAGTCCATGACCCGTGCGCCGTCCTGATGCAACTTTTCGTGGAGTCCGGGAACCTGCGGAAGCCAGGATCCTCCCAATTCCTTGAGGAATGTCATCCGATTGATGCCGGCCTGACCATGACGCATATCGGCTCCATAGTCAGAAAAACTGATGCCGCCGCCATGACGGTAACAGTCGAGCAGCTCCTTCATGGGACGTGTAACCCCAACCAGGATTTCAACGAGCGGCGCAATGTAGTTGATGTTGTCCGGCTCGGCCAGCACCTCGGCATGAGCCGCGGACAACCGGTATTTTCGGTCGAAGGTGCCTGCTGCGGGATCGTCGACATTAAGGATTCCGACGACAGCCTGCTGCTCCAGCCATTCCCGGGTATAGCGTTCGTGGGTGTCGGCCAGTGAGGCCAGTTCCGTGGAGGTAGCGGTCCAGTTTTCGGACAGGATGCGATAGAAGCCAAGCTTTCGACCGATGTAGATCGAGAACGAAGTGAAGACACCGCCTGCTGCGGAAATCATATGGTTCTGTAGATTCTCGATCTGGGCTTCGTGACTCGTCGATTTTTGTACTATTGTTGTCATTGTCTGTTTCTCCTGTTAAGTTTCAGAGGCATTTTTAGGTGACGGGATACAACCTAGAATCGAAATCCGGATCTGGGAATAAACTCGCGGTCCAGTAAACTGGACTTGAGGTACACCTGGATGGACTCGAAGTCCAAAGTGAGCGAATTTTAGAGAAAACCCGACAGTTACAAGGGAGGTTGCCATGGCAGATGCGACTGAAAAAAAGACGGAAGAATTGTTCGGCGGGGGCGTTAAGCCGGCCAATACCCGTGAAAAACTGATCTTTACGGCGATCAATCTTTTTCATGAACACGGGTTCCATGCCGTTGGACTCGACTATATTCTGGAAGAGGCCAAACTGACCAAGTCGACCTTCTACAACCATTTTGAATCGCGCGATGAGTTGGCGCTTGAAGCCGTTAAACTGCGCGACAAATGGGAGATGGAGACCTTTGTAAAGGCCGTTCAGGAAAAGGCCGGGTATAATCCAAAGGCGATGCTGCTGGCTATGTTCGATGTGCTCGACGATTGGTTCAACCATCCCGACTACCACGGATGCCTCTTCATTGCAGCATGTTCAGAGTTTCCATCCCGAACCCATCCGATCAAACGCGCAGCGAGTTCGCACTATGCGGACGCGGCCGAAGGGATAAAAAAGATGGCCGAGGGTGCAGGCGTGAAAGAGCCGGAAGCATTTTCAGAAGAATGGGTGCTCCTGCTCGAAGGTGCGGTGTCTTATCGTCAGGTCACCGACAACAATTCCGCCGCGCTCATCGCCAAACGCGTGGCCGAGGCTCGGTTGGAAGATTATCTTTCCGAAACCTGAAACTCATTCATTTTTATGGCAAACAAGGACTCATCTTTGCATGATCCAGCTTCATTCTATGTCCAAAATTACAAGGGAAAATCATGACGTATAAATTTCTGGAAGAAGTCGAACTGGTGGGATTGTCGAACGACTGGAGTCGCTTGACAGGTGAACAGCAGGAACTGATCAATACGCTGGTCGAAAACGGGCAGGCGCACCTCTTTGAAGGATGGGATGGTCCCGGTATGGCCGACGCGGAAAAGGACGCTTTTCTGGATTCACTCGCGAAAATCGACAGCAATTATCCCGGCGGGCTCGTCGGCTACATTAAGAACAGTCGCAAGCTGCTGGCCGAGGCAAAGGAAGGCAAGAATCCCTTCGAAGGCTTTGTGCCGGAACACCCGGACACGGTCGATCTGACCGAAATCAACGATGCGTTTGTGCAGTACGAAGGAATCGGTGCGAAGCACTTCGACAAGGTGGGCATTGTGCTAGTGGCTGGAGGGCTGGGCGAGCGTCTGGGCTACAACGGTATCAAGCTCGATATCGCCGTCGAATCGATCGAATGCACGACCTACCTCAAGCACTATGCCGACAACCTCTTGGCGATGGAAGCGCGCATGGAGCAACCGCGTCCGGTGCCGTTTATCATCATGGTCTCCCAGGACACCGGCCCCAAGACGCTGGAATCGCTCGAAAAGAACAACTATTTCGGGCTAAGGAAGGAGCAGGTGCACGTGCTGCAGCAGGAACTGGTGCCGGCCATTGCCGACAACGACGGCAAGCTGGCACTGGAGAAAAAGTATGAACTGATTCTCAAGCCGCACGGCCATGGCGATATCCACATGCTGCTGCACACCAGTGGGCTGGCCGCCAAGCTGACCCAGCAAGGCATCGAGTACTTCATGTTTATCCAGGATACCAACGGGCCAAGCTTCAACACCTTGCCGGCGGCCATCGGGGTTTCCATGGAGAAAGGGTATGATTTCAACTCGCTGGCCATCAACCGCGTTCCCGGCGAAGCGGTCGGTGGTTTGGCCCGGTTGGTCGGAAATGGCAAGGAAATGACGATCAACGTCGAATACAACCAGCTCGATCCGTTGCTGCGTGCCACCATCAGTCCCGAGGGCGATATCGCCAACGAACAGGGCTTCTCGATGTTCCCCGGCAATTGTAACACGCTGGTGATCCGCACTTCATCCTACGTGCGGATTCTCGAGGAATCGCAGGGGATCATCGCCGAGTTCGTGAACCCGAAATATACCGACGATACCAAGTCCGCCTTCAAGAAACCGACCCGTCTCGAAACGATGATGCAGGACCTGCCGAAGCTGTTTGGTCCGGATGAAAAAGTGGGCGTGACCATTTTCGACCGCAGTTGGAGCTTTTCGCCCAACAAGAACAACATTGCCGATGCCGCCGCCAAGGTGGAGGGAGGCAATCCGGCCGACGCCAGCGCAACCGCCGAGTCCGACTTCTACAAGGCCGGCCGGACGCGGTTGAAATTTGCTGGAATGAACGTTGAAAAGGCTGAAGAGGTGAAGATCCTCGGGGTGCCCTTTACCCTCGGCCCGAAAGTCATCTTGCGTCCGTCATTTGCGATGAGCCTGGCCGAAGGCGCGGAAAAGGTGGATGGTGGATCGATCTCCGGCGAAGCGACCCTGGTTATCGACGGCAAGGATATCCGGCTGGAAGGTGTTGAGCTGTCCGGTTCCTCGGCTTTGGTGGTCAAGGCCTGCGAAGGCGCGAAGGTCGTCGTACGCGGTAGATTCAAGAATGCCGGTTACGAGTTGGTCCACCTGACAGAAGCCGAACGCTGCGCCGAAAGCGATGTGCCCGAATATCTCAAGATCCGCGGCTACAGGTTCGAAAACCGCGGCGCCGCCATTTACGAATTCAATGAACCCGGCGTATACACTGTGCAGGAATAAACGGTAGGCCGGAGGATAGATGTAGGGCGCGGAGTCTTGCTGAATGGTTGCTTTGCGCTCTCCGCTTCTTTACGGGGCGATCATCTATGCTTGCCGAGTGCGACCAGCAACAGGACCAGAATGGCCGCGACGACGATCAGGATGGCCGCAAGCCTGTTCTTGCGTTTAGGATCGATTTCACCCGCCGGTAGTTTCGGCTGATAGGCTTCGCCCTTTTTAACGAAGTCAACCGGCGGTTCCGAGCCATCGCGCCCCGTTCCGCATTGCGGGCAGTTGTCAAACTGCTCATCGACTTCGTTGCTGCACTTTGAACATGTCCACATGGTTTCTCTCCGTATCTCTTCAAGGCCAAGGGTAGACCCTGCGCGGGATGATGGGAAGCAGTTTCTAGCGGTAGCCGTCGGACTGCAGCTTGTCGAGATAATCCTTGGGATTGATCTCTTCCGGAACCGAATATCCCGGAGCTTCGGCCGACATCACCTTTTCCAGCTTTTCCCGCTTGATCCAGAACTGCGGCTGCTGTTCGGCCAGGGCAATGGCCTTGATGTGCTTGGTAATGCGCCAATAGTTGGAGAGGTAGTCGTTGAAGATCATGCCGGCAATAGGCGTAACCGTCTTTTCCTCCAGTCGCTGCTGGTGTGCCTGCTGAACCGTCATGGCGGTAGTGCGGAATTCTTCGCGCAGCTCGAGAATCGCCTTGGCCATCGCTTGGAAATTCGCCGTGTCGGGATCGAGCGATTCGATCACCTTGGCGAGCAGTCTGGCCGTGGCTTGGTGCAGGGCCAGCCAATCTTCGACAGCGGCGGGAACGAAGCGTGCGGCGCGGATGCCGCGCTGGCGCTGGGCGATGGTGCCGAGGTTGGCGATGTGGTCGCCGATGCGTTCGATGTCGGACATGCAGCGGTCGATATGCTCGATCAGGATGGCCTGCCGCTTCGATAGATAATTGCGTGTAAGTTGCCCGATGTAGACGCGCAAGGCGGCCTTGATGGCATTCACGCTCTGCTCGTTGGTTTTGATCTGCCGGAGCTGCCGTGCATCGTGCTTGATGAATTCTTCCGCCGTGAGGTACAGGCTGTGTTCGCAGATCCGGCCGGTGCGTTGCAGCTCGCGCAGGCAGCAGACAATCGCAAGCTCGGGCCGGTTGAGCTCTTTGTCGTCCAGGAAGGTGGATTCTGGCTGGGTCTGCTTCGAAGGAACCAGCTTGGTTGCCATCTTGGCCAGCACGGGAGAAAACGGTAACAGCAAAAAGGCAATCGCAATCATCTTGATGGTGTCGGCGTTTGCGGCCTGCCGGACCACGTCGTCCGACGTATAGTCGATGAACCGGTAGAAGAGCGGGGCGGCGATAATACCCAGCGTGGAGCCGACGAGGTTGAACAGGAGATGGACAATGGCGGCCCGGCGGGCATCGATCGTGGTGCCGATGCTGCCTAGCAGGCCGGTAACACAGGTGCCGATGTTGGCTCCGAGAATGATGGGATACATGCCCTCGAAGTCGGTGATGGCGCCGGCGGTGATCATGGCGAATCCCATGCCGATGACGGCCCCGCTGCTTTGCACCACACCGGTAACCACTGCGGCGGCCAGGGTGCCGAGAACCAATCCGCCCGTGCTTTTCCCGTTGATACGGGCCAGCCACGGTTCGAAGGTTTCCCGATAGGGCCGGATGGCATCGCTCATGATGCTCATACCCAGAAAGAGCAACCCGAATCCGAGCAGGGCGAGTCCGGCATTCTTGACCTTGGGGTTTTTGATGGCCAAATGAAGCATGAGGCCGATGAAGATGGCGTGGAGGCTGTAGTCGCTGAGCTTCAACGAGATCAGCTGCATGGAGAGCGTGGTGCCGATGTTGGCGCCGAGGATGGGGCCGACCGATTGGCGCAGGGTCATGAGGCCAGCATTGATGAAGCCCACGTACAGGACGACGGAGGCACTGCTTTGGATCAACGTGCCGATCCCGGTTCCCAGTCCAAGTCCAATCAGCCGGTTGCGGGTGGCCTTGCCCAGCAGGCTGCGCATGCCGCTACCCACGGCAGCGGACAAGCCGTCGCCCATGACCCGCATGCCATAAATGAACAGCGCCAGTCCGCCCAGCAGCCAGAAAACCAGATCAAAAATCGTATCGGGAGCACTCATATTATCACCTGTAGCAACTATAGCGGCGCATTGCATTAAGTCAAAGCGGGGAACGTTACAACTGCACGTATGTTCCATTGCTTTTTGTTGTCTTTTGTCCGATAGCCGATATGCTCCGAAGGATCAAGCCGGGCGGGCAAACTGAAACCGAGGTGGAGCATGAAGAGAAGTTATCTATTCATAATCGTTTGTGCCGTGGTAACGGCGCTGTATGCAGATCAGCAGGTGGTCGACACGAAGGTCTACCAGCGGGAGGGGACCTTGCTGCGGATCCTGGGCGGTTCGGTGGATTTGCCGTCTGCCGGTATCTGGGTGACGGAACAGGATTCTAGTGACGTCTATCTTGTACCTCCCGACGAGGCGGGGGATCAGCTTACCGGAAGACGCATGGGCGAAGTCCAACTGCAGGAGCAGATCAATGGGGCCCAACGCGTGTTGTCCCAACTAAGCTGGCAATGCGGCAACTATGCCCATGAACACGACAATACCGGACCGGCTTCGATTGACGACATGGATACCAATACGTGCAGTTATTTGATAGCGAACTTCAAACAGGTGCCATGGGACGAGGTTCCCGGGCACGTCGATTCATCTGGTCCCTATTATTATCTCGTTCCCCATGTGCCGTTTGAATTTAAGGACCAGAACCGGTATGCGCGGGCGACCAATCATGTTGTCCTGGCCTTTGAGCTCAGGCCGTACATTGCCGATGGAAAGCATTGGGTCTGCTATACCGACGGGACATGTCGTCGGGAGGAAATCAATCAGGAAAGGGTGGCGGAGCAAGAACAGGAAATCCGGCCTGTATTCAAGGAAAGACCGCAGTTTGGCAACCTGCCAGCCACGTTTACCTATTCCATTCTCGCAACAAAACCCGAAGAGTCCGAGATGGGAACGGAAACCGTTTCGCTCAAGAATATCTATACGGGAGAGCGGATGGCTGTTGCCTGGGATTTGCAAACGGCGAAACCCGGCGATCAGAAGCTTCTGGAACAACTGCGGGAATATCAGCTGAATGAATGGTGGTGCTACCTGCAGGTTTCGGATTCTCCGGCACTGCAGACATGGACCGCGTTGGTCGACAACGACAACTCCGGGATGCAAGGCAATCGGCGCCGCGGGGAAAACACATCGATGTTCGGAGTGATGGGGGGGTATGCAGCGGTTCGGGAAACCTTGCAGATGCAGTTGATCGGTTCCACTAGCAAAGTCGAGGAACGAACCGTGCCGATCGGTTCGGTGACCGGGGTAGAGGTAAAGTCGCATCCATATGACGAGATGCTGGGAGACCGGCAGGGCGGATCGCTCGCCCTGGCCAATCTAGCCCCAAAAGACCACTTGTTCGTCTATCTGGCCAAGCCGGAATCCATGCTGCCCATGTTGGGCTCTGGTGCCGACTTTGCTTCCGAATTGGGGAATGCGATCACGGGCAACAGCATCAAGTATTATCTCAAGGCTCGCTATCTAAAACGGCTGGGCATGGAGGAGAGGTGGCTGGAACGTCTCCTCAAATGCGGTGGAGTAAAGGAATGTGCGTTGTTCGCGCCCGACATGTTCTTTCTCGATGGCACCGACATCACCGTGGTTACGCGCATGTCCAATGCGCGGTTGATCATACCTCTGTTGAAAGTCCTCGGCATCCCAACCCTGTCGGACCAAAAGATTGCCGAATTTGAAAACAAGGACGGGTACAAAACCTACTGGACCATACGTGACGACCTGCTGTTGTTGAGCACCAGCAAAGCGGAACTTCAGCTCGTACTGGACCTGCACGCCAAGGGTGGCAAGGGCAGCCTTGGGGAGAGCGCCGAATTCCGCTACATGCTGACCCGGTTGCCGGCCAGCGACATGACGCGTTGCTATGCCTATTGTTCGGACCCCTTCATCCGCCGTCTTGTTGGCCCGGCAACGAAAATCGGGCAGTTGCGCCGCGTAGAGGCGATGAACCAATTGCAGCTACTTTCCTCGGGGGCATTGCTGGCCATGCAGGATGGTTTCGGCAAGGTGCAGTCGGTGGAAATCCTAAAACAGCATGGATATCTTCCGGCGACGTTCGAGGCGGGGAATGAGTATTCTATTGATGCCAATCTGGTCGCCCATTCGAAGACCTATGGAACACTGGCCAATCTGGCACCCATTGGAAGCGTGCCGGTTGAAATGGTGACCAAATACGAAGCGGAGACCTACGGAAATTATGTCCGGAACTATTCCCGCTTCTGGCGCCAGTTCTTCGATCCCATCGCATTCCGGCTGGATGATGCGTCCGACGGTTCGCTGGAGGCCAGCGTGTATATCCTTCCGCTGATTGACAGTTCGATCTACGGCGGATTACGGCAATTTGTCATGACGCAGGAAGATGGCTTGCCGATGAAGACGCCGGTTTTTTCTCCCGATCCCGTTCTGCGTTTTTCAATCAATCTGAAGGAAGAGGCGTGGCAGGGCATTGCCGAAGGCATGTCGGAAATGCTCACCCACTATGTGATGGTTGATCCGGCCATTCTCGATGATCTTGGATCCAGCATTCACTTGAGTATCAACGATGGCGATCCCGTTGTGGCTTTGGGAAGTGGCGATATCCTGGGCGCATTCGGCGGTATGACGAGTGGCATGAATGAAGAGATGGTCATGATTCCGTTATTTCTTTCGGTACTGACCCGGCCCAGCACCATTGCCATTGAAACCAGCGATCCGGAGAAGACCACCATGTACCTGCGCAATGCGGCTGATTCGGTTTCCGATAGGCGTTGGTGGGGAGAAGACATCCGGTCTGAAATCTACCAGATCGAGGGGCGCGATTCCTGGGTTTGCCTGTTCGACATCCTGGGCATGGTGCAGCTGCGCTATGGGCTCGAAGTCAAAGATGGGTTTCTCTTGATCCGCAACATTCCATGGTCAAGCAAGGACCAGATTGAAAAGGTCGAAACCGCCGAACTAAACGGCATGGGACTGAAGGTTTGGCCGAGCGCATGCAATCTTCAATTGCCTGGGCTGTTTTCTACTGCAGCGGAAAAGGAGCGCATGGCTACGCTGCAAGGCATGGGCTTCCTCTATCCGCTAGTCTCCAGTGGCTATGCTTCCCTCGAAACGGCCTTCGACAAGTACATGAACCTGTTTGGCTTTACACCCGCCCAGGCTTCCGGCGATCAGTGGACGTGGACCAACGCGACCATCGAAAGTGCGCGCTATGGTTCCGTTTTCCAAAAACGGCAACCCTCCTATATAGGCGACAATAACTTCGGATTGATGGATGCCATTCAGGATCTGGCGTTGCAGATGCAGTTTGAGGAAACCGGCCTGCGTGCCACGATCAAGTGGAAAACCCGCCCAGAGTAGTTATCTAATCTTCCATTCCTTCAGGGCGCAGTAGAGCACCGGCACGACGAAGATGCTGATGAGGACGACGAGCATGCCGCCGAAGGAGGGGATCGCCATCGGTACCATGACGTCGCTGCCGCGGCCGGTGGAGGTGAGCACCGGAATCAATGCGAGGATGGTGGTGGACGACGTCATTAGGCACGGGCGTACGCGGCGCTCGGCGGCGACCAGTGTGGCTTCGCGGATCTCATCGCGGTTCTTGGGTTTGTGTTCTCGGAAGACCTGGTTGAGATAGGTCGATTGGATCACACCGTTGTCGGTGGCGATGCCGAAGAGGGCGAGGAATCCGACCCAGACGGCGACGCTCAGGTTGATGGTGTGAATCTGGAAGAGGTTGCGCATCTCGACGCCGAACAGGCTGAAGTCGAGAAACCACGGTTGGCCGTAGAGCCAGATCAAAATAAACCCGCCGCTCCAAGCCACGAAGATGCCGGAGAAAACCAGTAGGGTGGTCGGGATTGACTTAAACTGGAAGTAGATGATCATGAAGATGACGAACAGGGCCAATGGGAGGATGACGGCCAGTTTCTTGGCAGCGCGCAACTGGTTCTCATAGCTCCCGGCAAACTTGTAGCTGACACCTTTGGGGAGGTTGAATTCGCCGCTGTCTATCTTCGATTGCAGGTAGGCCTGGCACTGTTCGACTACATCGACCTCGGCAAAGCCGTCCTGCTTGTCGAACACCACATAACCGACGAGGAAAGTATCTTCGCTCTTGATCACCTGCGGGCCGCGCACATACTTGATCTCGGCGAGCTCCGTGATGGGGATTTGCTGTCCGCCCATCCCGGGAACGAGGATCTTGTCGAGTGCCTCGATGTTGTCGCGAAGCTCGCGGCTGTAGCGCACACGCACGGGGAAGCGTTCGCGACCTTCGACGGTGGTGGTCACCTGCCGGCCGCCGATGGCGATTTCGATGATGTCCTGGAATTTGCGGATCGGAATGCCGTAGCGGGCGAGGGCCTTGCGGTCGGGCACGATTTCAAGATAGGGCTTGCCGATGATGCGGTCGGCTATGACGGCGGACGCCTGGACGGACGGGACCTGTTTGAGATATTTTTCAATCTGCAGGCCAACTTGCTCGATGGTTTCCAGATCCGGGCCTGTAACCTTCACTCCCATGGGGGCGCGCATGCCGCTCTGAAGCATCACGATGCGCGCGGCGATGGGCTGGAGCTTCGGCGCAGAGGTAGTGCCGGGTATTTTGCCCGCCTTGACGATCTCGTTCCAGATATCGTCAGGGGAATGGATATGGTCGCGCCACTGCCGCACCTTGTTTCCGTCTTCATCGACTCGGTATTCCGGCTTGTAGTTGATCACTGTCTCAATCATCGATATCGGCGCCGGGTCAAGCGGGGTGTCGGCGCGGCCTAGCTTGCCGACGGCAGATTCAATTTCGGGAATCGACTCGAACGCCATGTCCTGCTTTTCGAGGATGTCGAGCGCCTCGCCGATGGAGGCGTGGGTCATGGTGGTGGGCATCCAGAGGAACGAACCCTCGTCGAGCGGCGGCATGAACTCCTTGCCGAGTTGTTTCCACGCCAGTCCGCCGCCGATCATCAGGGCCAGCGGAAGGGTCAGGAACAGCCGCTTGTGGGCGAGGCACCAGCGCAGCATGCGTACATAAAAGCGCTGGAACAGCGCAAAGAATCCGAGCAGTCCGCCAATGATGGTGGCCACAAAGATAAAGTTGACTATGAAACCGCGTTCCGGTCCGAGCGGTTCCCAGTAGTGGGTCAGCAGGATACCCACCAGCAGGACGGTGAGACCGATTGGCCATTGGTGGAGTAGATTTCCGATTTTTGATTTCCGATTTCCGATTTTTGGGTCTGCGACGCTTTTGTTTTTGATGGACCCTTTTGCGGAA
>JBNLGU010000078.1:0-13183 GCA_050306215.1 Pontiella sp. | reverse complement strand
CAAAGCAGTTTCCCTGAAAAATCCAAAGCCTTGAAGCGCTCCTTTGTAGTTCCGTCGCAACGCAGTGTAGACGGTTTTCCGGGAAGGGGTCATGAGCCAAAAAAAAAAGCGCCCCGCGAACGGGACGCTTTTTCTATCAATCCGTGGATTGAATTAGGCGTTCAGACGAGCTTCGAGCTTGTTGAGCTGCTCGGTGATCTTCGCCGGAAGCTTGTCGCCAAACTTGGCAAGGTATTCCTTGGCATCGGCCAACGTCTTCTTGTAGCCATCCACGTCAACCTTCATCAGCTGTTCCCAAACCTCGTCGGAAAGGTCGAGCCCTTCGAAAGAGAACTCTTCCTTCTTCGGCATCAGACCGATCGGCGTTTCAACAGCTCCGACCTTTCCATCAACGCGGTCGCACATCCATTTCAGAACGCGGCTGTTTTCGCCGAATCCGGGCCAGATGAACTTGCCTTCATCGGACTTGCGGAACCAGTTTACATAGAAACATTTTGGAGCTTTGTCGCCCAGTTTTTCGCCCATGTCGAACCAGTGCTGCATATAGTCACCACCATGGTAGCCGATGAACGGTGTCATGGCGAACGGATCGAAGCGCAGGGAAACGTTACCGAGGTCGAGTGCCGCGGCCGTCGGCTCGGAAGATGCCGTCGCACCCATGTAGACACCGTGCTCGAAGTCAAAGGCTTCGGTTACCAGCGGAATGGTCGAAGAACGCTTGCCGCCGAAGACGAAGATGTCAATCGGAACCCCGTTCGGATCTTCCCAATCCGGGCAGATTACCGGGCAGTTCTTGGCCGCAGCCGTGAAGCGGCTGTTCGGGTGCGCACCCTTTTCGCCGGAATCCTGTTTCCAGGGGTTGTTTTTCCAGTCGATTCCGCCGCCGTTCGGGCAGTCGTAGCCCATGCCTTCCCACCAGACATCCTTGTCTTCCGTTACAACAACGTTCGTGAAGATGGTGTCCTTGGAACATGCCGCCAGCGCCATCGGGTTGGAGCCTTCGGACGTACCCGGAGCAACGCCGAAGAAGCCGGCTTCGGGATTGATCGCGTAGAGGCGTCCATCTGCGCCCGGCTTCATCCAGGCGATGTCATCACCGATGGTTTCCACTTTCCAGCCCGGAACCGTGGACTGAAGCATGGCCAGGTTGGTTTTACCGCAAGCGGACGGGAATGCCGCAGCCACGTGGTACTTTTTGCCTTCGGGGCTGGTAAAACGCAAAATGAGCATGTGCTCAGCCATCCAGCCTTCGCGGCCGGCCATGGCGGAAGCAATACGAAGCGCCAGACATTTCTTGCCCAGCAGCGCGTTGCCGCCGTATCCGGAACCGTAGGACCAAATGAGGTTTTCTTCCGGGAAATGCGCGATGTACTTGTCTTCGATCGGCGCGCAGGGCCAGCGGCAGTCTTCCTGACCTTCTTCCAGCGGGGCACCAACGGAGTGCAGGCACGGAATGAAGTCGTCGGTTTTTTCAATCAGACGCAGTACTTCAGGCGTAACGCGGGCCATGATGTGCATGTTGACCACAACGTAGGGAGAGTCCGTGATTTCGATGGCATTTTTAGCGATCGGAGAACCTACCGGCCCCATCGAGAACGGAATCACATACATGGTGCGACCCTTCATGCAGCCGGTGTACAGCTTTGTCATGGTCTTTTTCAGCTCATTCGGGTCAACCCAGTTATTGGTCGGGCCGGCATCCTCTTCCTTGACGGAAGCGATGTAGGTGCGGCTTTCAACACGCGCAACGTCGGACGGATCGGAGTTGAACGCGTAGCTGTTCGGGCGCTTTTCTTCGTTCAACTTGATGGCCATTCCGGTTTTCACCATTTCGGCCATCAGACGATCGTATTCTTCCTTGGAACCATCGCACCAAACCACTTGGTCTGGGGTGCACATGGCTTCGATTTCCGCTACCCAGTCGAGCAGCTTTTGGTTGGTAGTGGGAGCACTCATTATGCTTAAACCTCCATTTGTTTTTAGGACCCATTCCTTACGAAATTTCGCGAAAGGATACGTATGCCAGCACATATGTCAAACATTGCCGGAAATAAAATAGGTTACAAAACAATAAGGAAATTACCTATAATGCTATCATGGTATTCGGCAAAAGCGGTTGCGATCGATCCCATTGCACGATAATTCAAACTTAGTTCTTGCCAGAAACGGCACTACCTTTTTTCCTTGTGCTTATGCGCCACCAAAAAGCCATGGATTGGGAACTGCGGCTCAAGCAGGTCTTTGATGAAATTGACGCGGAGCTGGAGTCGGAATACGGCAAGCAGTTCCGACTGCACCCCTCCCGCAGTCCGGAAGGAACCACCTCGAACCCCGAAATGGACGGGTTGATCAATGTGGGGGCATCCTACTCCGCCGGCTTTGGTTCCAAGCTTGGGCCGGGCTATGTCGTGGACATCCATCTTTCCACGCTTGAGCATATACCGGTTAGGGTAAAAACCAAAATCCGCGAGCGCGTCCAAAAGATGTTATCCGAAAAGCTCCCCCTCGCATTTCCCGGCCGTAAGCTTTTCGTTGAGAAGGAACTCAACCACCTGCGCATCCACGGCGACTTGAGTCTGGATTAATAGGCGTAGTCGCTGCCGCCGATAAACTCGCGGAAGAGCGACTTGGCGGGAATGGCCGTTTCATCGATGGCCGTGGATAACGGTTCGAGGAACTGCATAATGCGCTGGGCGCGCAAGTAGGCATCCTGCCGTTTGAAATCGTTGCGGTAGAGCTCAATGGCCTGCGGAAAATACTGCGCCACCTTTTTCTTCAGAACCGGAAACTCGTACGGCATGGCACTGTTGACCACGAAGTCGACGTTGCCGATGAATGGAATGATGTATTGCAGCTCGCTTTTCCGGACGTAGTGCCAGTGGGTGATGGTCAGCATGGGATCATGGCTGCGGTGCCAGCTGTCGCGAATCATGCGCCGCATCAGGCGATGGTCCGCCCAGCGCATGAATTCACCGTTTTTGTTTCTCAGCTGGCCCAGGGTTTCTATATAGAGCCGGAACTTCCGTTGGTCCGGCACGCTGCGCGTCATGTCGGAATACAACCCGTGCAGGCAATCCATCAGAAGAACCTCATCGTCTTCGAGAATCATCTCCTTCGCGTTCAGCGTACGTTTTCCGGTATGGAAATCGTAGAACGGGGTCTTGATGGCGTTCCCCGCCAGCAACTGCTCCAGATGCTCGTTGATCAGATCAATGTCGAGGGCTTGAGGGGTTTCGTAGTCGTAGTCTCCGAATTCATCCTTCGGATGCATTTCCAAGTCGAAGAAATAGTTGTCGACATTGATGGCCTTGAGCTTCTTTCCTCGGGCGGCCAGTTGCTCTTCCAGCTTGATGGTGGTCGTTGTCTTGCCCGACGACGAAGGGCCCGCAACAATCACCAGGCGCACATCGTCGCCGCGGTCAAGCATGCGCTTGCCAGCGGCTCGGCATTCGTTCACATAGCGTTCCTCGCAAGCGGCCACCAGTTCAGGATAGTTCCCCTCCTCGATGATGCGGTTAAGTTCGGCAACCGATTCGCAACCATGCTCGATGTTCCAGCGCAGCACTTCGTAAATTAGCTTGTAGGGAATGTTGTCCGTGGCTTCGACCGCGCCGCGTTTGGCCTCGCGTACCTCCGTGCGTTTTTGACGGTAGATAATGTAGGCGCGGGCGGTTTTCAGATGCCCCTTTTCCATGAGAACCGCTTCGACGATGTCCTGCAGGTCCTCGACCGTGGGAACCTGTTCGGCATAGCTTTCCGCGGTTCGCTGTTCGACCATCCGGGAGAGCCGGTCCGCTTCTTCAAAGCCAAAGCCGCCGGACGATGCGGCGGCTTTGAAGATGGCGTTGGTGATCCGGCTCCGATCGTAGGGAACGAGCTGGCCATCGCGTTTGATAATGGACTTGATGCCGTCACCCATGGCTATTCGCCGTCAAGGAAGCCCTCGAGTTTGCGGATACGGGTCGGGTGGCGCATCTTTCTCAACGCCTTGGCTTCAATCTGGCGGATGCGTTCGCGGGTCACGTTGAACTTGCGTCCGACCTCCTCAAGCGTACGGGGATAGCCGTCGGTCAGGCCAAAGCGCAGGGTCAGTACTTCCTGTTCGCGGTCCGTCAGCGTCTGCAACACATCGCCGATCTTTTCCTTCAGCAGGCTGAAGGCCGTCATCTCGTCCGGCTTCTCGGCCGATTTGTCCTCGATGAAGTCGCCGAAGTGCGTGTCGTCGCTGTCGCCGATGGGGCTTTGCAGCGAAATCGGTTGCTGGGCAATCTTCAGGATGGCGCGCACGCGCTCGACCGGCAGCTCCATTTCATCCGCCAGTTCCTCCGGCGTGGCTTCGCGCCCGAATTCCTGAAGCAACTGCTTCTGGATGCGCATCAGCTTGTTGATCGTTTCGATCATGTGCACCGGAATGCGGATCGTACGGGCCTGGTCGGCAATGGAACGGGTAATGGCCTGGCGAATCCACCACGTGGCGTAGGTGCTGAACTTATAGCCGCGCCGGTATTCAAATTTTTCCACCGCCTTCATCAGGCCCATGTTGCCTTCCTGGATCAGGTCGAGGAACGACAAGCCACGGTTCGTGTACTTCTTGGCAATGCTGATTACGAGTCGCAGGTTGGCTTCGATCATTTCCGTCTTCGCCTTCAGGCCCTTGCGCAACCATATCCGCAACTCGCCGAAGTGGGCCATGAACTCTTTCTGGTCCATCTGCAAATAGCTCTCGAGATCCTTAATGTCCTTGCGGATGGCCTTCAGATCGGCGTTGGCGCTTTTTGCACGGCTCTTTTTCAAGCGCTCCACTTCGCCCAGCAAATGCTCCATGCGATGGTAGTGCTTGTCCACTTCGGGAACGATGTCCTCGATGGCCTTCTGCTTGAAATGAAGTTCCTTGAAATAGTCGGACAAGCGGTCCTGGGCTCCGTCGAACAGCTTCTGCGCCTTCTTCTCGTCAGCACTGCCCTTCTTGGCCTTGGCGGTTTCCTGATAGTATTTCAGCTTGAGCTCACTGTTGCGCTCGATCCCCTTGAGCACCTTGGGCAGATCGTTGAAATAGTCTTCGCGGCATTCCACGTGTTTGTCGGAAATGATGCGGTCGAAACGCTCCTTGCCCTGCTCCAGACGCTCGATGACGCCAAGGTAGGCGTCCGTCGCGCAACCCAGCCGGTTGAACATGCGCGTCGTGGCGATTTCCGCCTCTTCGATGCGCATGGAGATTTCAACTTCCTGCTCGCGGGTCAGCAACGGAACCTGGCCCATCTGCTTGAGATACATGCGAACCGGGTCGTCGAGCACGTCGCTGCGGGCGCTCTGTTTGTCGGCCTGCTCCTTTTCAAGGCGGGCCTGGTACTCTTCCACATCGTCCTGGCGGATGATGTCGATTTCCATGCTTTGCAGCAGACCGACGATCTTGTCGATATCCTCAACCACCACCATGTCTTCCGGGAAGGCTTCATTGATGTCTTCGTAGGTCAGGAAGCCATGGTCGGCAGCCAGCGCCATCAACTCCTTGATGCGGTCGTTGCGCTCCTCGCGGTCCATCAGCGAAACGCTGCCACCAACGCTTCCGTCATCCACCGCCGCAACGGCTTTCTCGGTGGCGGCGTTGATATCGACTTTCTTCTTTTCGACGGACGGCTTTGATTCCGCAGTCTTCTTGGATGCGGTTTTCTTCCGGGTGGCCTTCTTCTCGGCCGGTGCCGGCTCCTGCTGGCCCGGTGTGGCCGCTTTTTTCGACGACGCAACGGCTGGCTTTTCAGAAGGTTTCTTTGCGGCAGCCTTCTTGGTGGTTTTCACGACCTTCTTGGCTGCGGGGGATTTCTTGGCGGTTTTTGTGTTTTCTGCGGTTTTTTTAGTGGTTTTCGTGGTCTTTTTTGCGGCCGTTTTCTTTGCCGGCGCCTTCTTTTTGGAAACAGCCATAAGACTCCTTAAGTTTCAAAAGCATATAGTTCACCCATTATAGCGGCGAAAACGTTGAATTAATATCAACTTCGAATCGCGCGTCAACGTTTGATTGGAAAAAAATGGGTGACCGGTTCGTATTTTGTTTTCGCTTGCAGTATCCACGGCGAACAAACACTATTTTGAAATGAATTTCGTTTTTCGATCCTATCCGGCCCATCCATGGATATCCGACTGGAGCTTCGAGCCGCGCGGATGCAACACCGCCTACCGGGAAAACTGCCAGGATCATTTTTTCGTCTCCGGCGATGCCGTTGGACGCATCATGCCCAGCGAATCCAAGCCGCAATGGAGCCTTCAGGTTCCCGCCCCGCAGAACAGCCGCATCAACTTGCTGGCCAACGGGTTCTGCACCTATTTCGAGCGGCGGAAAATACGGTGTGGCGCGGAAGTTATCTGCCCAGAACCGGGCGTGCTTTGGGGCCGTTTCCACAACATTCCGAACCCCGTTCTACTGTCCGGATCGGCGATAGAATCCGACGGCGATTCGCAGTGGGTCGAAACCGACACCCTGAGTGCGCTGCTCGTCGTCCGGGAGGGATCGTTCTGTCTCGTGAGCAAAACCCACGTCTGCTCCGATGCCGCCGCCATGGCGGAGGGGTATCTCGGCAAGGACCTCGAAGAACGGCTGCAAGGGGAACTGGACCGCCGGTCCGGTGCGGCGGCCTTGTTCGAAGACATGAGCCACCATGATTCCCTCGCCGTGCTGTGCGCGGAATCCATGATCAAGTCTCTGCGACCGGCAGAAGGCAAGATCCCTCATGCGTGGAGCCAGTCTTCGCGCACGGAAGACCCCTGTTTCGATGTGAACGAACTGTTCCCGCTCGCCGCGGCGTGGAGTCTCATCCAACCGGAAACCGCGGAAGAGCTCGTTCTGTGCGCCCTGAAGATCCAGACCAATGCCGGGGCGCTACCGGTCCAGTTTTCTCCGCACACAACCTATTCCGTGCTCGAAGCGCCCAAGCCCATGATGGCCAAAACCGCCGAAAAGGTGTGGTCCGTCCGGCAGGACGGCGAGTTTCTCGACAAGGTTTTGCCGATGATCCGCCGGCATTTGCAATGGATGCTGCACCATTTCGATCCCAAGCGCCGCAACGTGTATACGTGGAAAAACCAGAACGAACCCATTGTTCCGGGAGTCTACGAAACCGACCTCGCTTCCGTCGACCTCGCAACCCTGCTCATCACCGAAATCGAAGCGTTGAACCGCATGCGCCGGCACTCGAGCCAGCCAGCCATGCATCAACCGCTGTTCTCCGATGAACATGCCGCGCTGGAAAACAGCATTCAGCAGCAATTCTGGAACGACGCCGAAAACGCCTTCTCGAATGCCTACATCCGGGACAGGATCATTACCCTTCGGGGGTTTCCCGAACTGACCCCCCTGCTCTGGAAAAGCCTGCCCCAGGCGCAAAAATCGGCCATCATGGAGCACCTGCGCGAAGCCGAGGTGCTGCCCGGACAGCACAGCGTGCTCAGCTGGCACCAATCCTCGATGGAGGACAACAAGTTTCCCCTATTCCAGCAGTTCCTGCTCATGTTGGCCCTGAAAACCGCCGACCCGCACGGCACCATGCTCAACGACTTCTCGCGGCTCACCATACAGGGCTTCCTCGAATGGCACACGCTATCGCTCGAAGAGCACAATACGCTGCACATCAACTCCTCGACGGCCGCATACATCATCACGGTGCAGGCCATGCACAAATACCGCTACCACGCCAAGGGGGCGGTTGGCGGCTATGCACTCAAGCTGCTGCGAAAGGTCCGCGCGGACCGCACCGACCTCGTCGTGGTTGCGGCAACGCTACTGGTCCTGTTCTGCGTGCACACCTACTACGACATGAAGAACGCCCCGCTCCCCCTGGCAACGCTGCATACGGAAATGACCAACGCCTATGCGGAAAAGGATGTGGACGCAACGATGCGGACCTGCATCGCCATCATGGATGCCTATCCGGAGGAGGCCGGCGAGGCCCGTTTGTTGGCTGCCAACATCCTGATGATGACCGGAAAATACGCCCAGGCTGCCGAACTGCTCCGCACGGTGCGCGGCGAGTATCCCGACAGCCCGGGCGCCATGATCTCGCTGGGGCTCGCGGAACAGTTGCAGGGCGACTTCACCGGGGCATCCAGCAACTACTACGAGTTCTGCTACCTGTTCGACGAAATCTTTCCCGACGTGGTCCAGGAGGTGAACCGCTTCCGCTACCTGATGCAGGAAGGATTCAAAACCCCGCCAAAGTGGCAGGAAATTTATCGATATCAGTTCATGCATGAACTAGACTGATCCGCGTTTTTTCAAACTCGATTACGGAAGGACCGAATGAAGACGTTGTTTTACATGATGCTTGCAAGCCTGGCCCTGCTATCCGCTGGATGCGGCGAAGGCGCCAACGGGAACAAGAACGGAAAATCCCCCGCGTTCATGTTCTGGTGTTTCAGGCAGGAAGTGGTTTCCTCGGATTTCCACGTTCCCGAAATGGACACTGCGGCCATCGCCAACTACCTGCAGAACCGGATGAGGAGCGTACCCGGCTTCGTCGACTGCAGTTGCAACCTGGCCGACCGCACGCTGACGATCCGTTATCAAAGCAGCGTGACTCGCAAAATGAATTTCGAGGAAGCCATTGCCCTCTCCGGCTTCGCCGCCAACGGCCGCCCCGCCGACCCCGCCGCCAAGATTCCAGAAGGAGTGAAATAATGAAACTATCGACTTCCAGCACGGCCCTCGGCGCACTCAAGAAAGACGCCGTCATTGTTTTTTTCCAGCAATCGAAGGTGTTGCTTCCAGCGGAATGCAAGGACCTGGCAAAGCACGTGGAACAGCAGCTCGAACCCACCGCCTTCAAAGGCGAAGCCGGTCAGGTGGTGGTACTGCCAGCTCCCGAAGGCATGGCCGCCAAGCGCCTGATTGCCGCCGGCATCGGCGATCCCGCCTATTTCCACAACGGGGTGCTTGAAAAAGCGGCCGGCGCGGCCGTACGGGCCGGCAAGGATGCCGGCGCGGCATCCTTCGCCATGGCATCCGGTATTGCCATTTCATCGCTGTCCGACGCGGAATACCAACTCTTGGCTGGGCGCGGTGCGGCCTGGGGAACCTATGCCTTCGCCGGATTTAAATCTGAGGCGGAAAAGCCGAAGGCGGCCTCGCTCGTGTTCGCCGGCACCGTCAAGAACCGGGTCTCGATCAAGAACGCCGAAGCACAGGGCATCGCCCTGACCGATACCGCCGATGTAGCCAACCTCCCCGGCAACGAAGCCCCGCCGGAAAAAATCGCCGGCTGGGCGCGCAGCATGGCCAAAAAGACCGGACTGACCTGTCAGGTGTGGGGAAAAACCGAACTGGCTAAAAAAGGGTGCGGCGGCATTCTCGCAGTAGCCCAGGGCAGCGCCCAGGATGCCCGGATGATTATCCTTAAGCACAAGGGGACCAACCCCAAGGCCAAGCCCATCGTGCTGGTGGGTAAAACCGTAACGTTCGATAGCGGCGGTATCTCGCTGAAGCCCGGCAAGGGCATGGGCTGGATGCGCTACGACAAATCCGGCGGTATGGCGGTGCTGGCCGCCATGCAGATGGTGGCCCGCATGAACGTCAAGGTGCCGGTCATCGGCATCCTCGGCGCCGCCGAAAACATGCCGGGCGCCAACGCCCTACGACCGGGCGACATTATCCGCGCGTACAACGGAAAAACCATCGAGGTGCTCAACACCGATGCCGAAGGACGCTTGGTGCTCGCCGACGCCCTTGGGCTTGCAGCGGAGATGAAACCGTCCGCCATCGTCGATCTGGCAACCCTGACCGGAGCGGTGATTGTCGCCCTCGGCCACGCCGCCTCGGCTGTGCTGGGCAACGACCAGAAGCTGATCGCCGAGCTCACCCAGGCTGGATCCGATGCCGGCGAACGCCTGTGGCAACTCCCCTTGTACAAGGAATACAGCGACGACATGAAATCCGATTTTGCAGACCTGTCCAACCTCAGCAAGTCCGGCGGCGCCGGCACCGCAACCGCGGCCGCTTTCCTGCAGGAATTCGTTCCCGCGGATATTCCCTGGGCACATCTGGATATTGCCGGAACCGCCTGGGAAGAATCGGCCAAACCCCACCAGGCCGCCGGCGCCACACTGTTCGGCGCCCGGTTGCTCGCCCAGTGGATCAATTCAAAAAACTAGCACCTCTAAAATAGTTTCAACAGAAGAGAGCAAAGCGCGGAAAGAACAGCCTGTTACATCCGTCCGAATGCGCACCTTCGCTTCCTTTGCGTTCTTCTGTTTCATGATATCCAGAGCTAACTATGGAAATTGACTGGCAGGCCATCGGATCGATTGGCATCTATGCGCTGGCGGGAGTGCTCTGCCTTATCGGCTTCGTGCTCTCCTGCCTCTCGCTGTCCGGCACGTGGGTTGTCCTTGGGGCCTCGCTGATCGTGTCCTGGAACCGCTGGCCTGATTTCCCCGGCCTCCCCACGCTTATCATCTTTCTGGTCTTGTGCATCGGCGTTGAGGTCGTGGAAGCGCTCGCAGCCGCCTGGGGCGTGCAGAGGCGCGGCGGATCAAAGGCCGCCGGATGGGCCGCGCTCGGCGGAGGCTTTCTCGGCATGGTGCTCGGCAGCTTTATTCCCATTCCCGTGATCGGAAGCCTCGTCGGGATGGTGGCCTGTAGCTTTGGCTGCGCATTCCTGGTGGAACACGCCAAAATGAAAAAGGCCGAACACGCAGCACATGTCGCCACCGGCGCGGTGCTGGCCCGCCTCGCCGTTGTTTTCATCAAGGTGGGCGTCACCGTAGGCATGGCCATCGCCCTCGCCATCGGAGTCGCACTCAGCTAAGGCGTCGCAGACCCGCAAATCGGAAATCAACAATCTAAAATCTGAAATGCAAAAGATTGCTTATTACATTACCGCGCACGGTTACGGCCACGGCGCAAGGTCCTGCGATATTCTAAACGCTTTGCATACGGCGGCTCCGGACATCCCGATCATCGTCAAGACCGACCTGCCCATGGATTTTATGCGTAGCCGCATTTCCGACCGCATTGAAGTCCGGCCTGGCGCGTTTGATGTCGGGCTCATCCAGAAAGACTCCATCCAGGTCGATCTCGCGGCATCGCTTGAAGCCCTTCAGGCGCTCTATGCACGGGAAAAGGATTTGATCCGGCAGGAAATGCAATTCATGCGCAACGAGCAAGTTGGCGTGGTGGTCGCCGATGTACCCGCAATTCCGTTGGCGGCCGCGCAACAATCCGGCCTCCCCTCCCTAGCCTGCAGCAATTTCGGCTGGGACTGGATCTACGCGGAGTTTGCGGAAAGCGATAAGCGCTGGCAGTTCTTTGTCGACAAGTTCCGGGACGTCTATGCCAAAACCGACCTGCTGTTGCGCCAGCCATTTTCCGAGCCCATGGCCGCCTTCCCCCACCAGATCGATCTACCACTGCTCGCCAAGCCCGGCATGAACCGAAGATCGTGGATCGCCGAATCCAGCGGGGCGGACACATCCAAGCCCTGGATCTTGCTCTCATTCACCTCGCTCAACCTCGATGCGGACGCGCTCGAACAGCTGGCCCGTCTCGATGCCTATGAATTCTTTTCCGTCGAACCGCTGGAATGGCCCGGCTCCGCAGTGCACTGCATCTCCCGCTCCACGGTCCGTTTCGCGGACATCATGGCCTCGGTTGATGCAGTCGTGACCAAGCCCGGCTTCGGCATCCTGTCCGAATGCATCGCCAACAACAAACCGATCCTCTATTCCGACCGGATCAACTTCAAGGAATACGCCGTGCTCGTGGAATACATCGGAAAATATTGCCGCCATGCCTTCATCCCCAATGCCCAACTCTATGCCGGGCAACTCGGTTGCGCCCTGGAGGAAATCGCAACCGCCCCACCGCCGCTCGAACCAATGCCTACTGGCGGAGCCGAGATCGCCGCCGCCGAAATCCTCAAGCGGCTGTAATCCCCCTCTCCCATACGCATAAAGCCCCCCCCACCGAAATCGCCCTGCTCCAAATCATCCTGTAAAACCCCCACCCGCACTGAAATCGTCCTGTCCCTAATCGTCTTGTAAAATCCCCCAGCCCGCACCGCCCCGCTTTCAAGTTTAAGATCTTCACACCCTCCGCTATCTCCGTTGCTCTGCGTGAAAATTACCCCTAGCCCGCACCGCTTCGCCCTCCCATTAACGCCCTTCACTGCGTCTTTGCGCCTCTGCGCGAGATAATCGGCTACTCACGCAACATCCGGACTAGCTCCACTGCCCAAAACCCCTACTTGTCCGCCGCAGCCTTGGCGAAGGCGGAAAACCTAAAACTTAACACTTAACACCACTCTATTTATCCCTTATAACTTATTCCGTTTATAACGCATGCGCATGCATCGGAGACATTCAGGGGACACTTCGCAAGGGGGATTTTACAATCGACCGAGGGCGGCAGCTTGCCCTGAGGCCCTCGAAGGGCTTGCCCAAACGCAATCCGCAAACCCCGCAAGGCCAGACGATCCCTCCCGGCACCGAGCCAGTCTGTATTCAGTCCCATGCGCCCCATCGGCCCTCGTTCCCCGTCTCCAGCCCCCGGAAGATACGTCCGATATGTCCGATACGTCCAATTATGTCCGAATACCGAACACCGCCCCCAAAACATCTCAACCTTGAACTGCGTGCGCTACAGCAAATCCAACGGACTCTTCACCCGGTCGAGATCCTTCTCCATCACATGCGTATAAATCTCCGTCGTCTCAACACTCGAATGCCCCATCAACTCCTGCACCATCCGAATATTCATACCGTTTTCCAGCAGATGTGTCGCGTAGCTGTGCCGCAGCGTATGGCACCCCACCCGCTTCCTGATTCCCGCCTTCTCCACCGCCACCTTCACCGCCTTCTGCAACCCCGACTCCTTCACATGGTGCCTCCTCACCACGCCAGAGCGCGGATCAACCGAGCGTTTTTTAGCCGGAAAGACATACTGCCAGCCGGTCTCCCGGCAGGCATTGGGATATTTGCGAGCCAGGGCTTCGGGAATATATACCTCTCCGAAGCCTTCACCCAAGTCTTGGCGATGCAGTTCGATAACGCGATCCACATGCTCCGACAGGGCACTGCGAGGCGATTCCGGCATAACGACTGTACGATCCTTTCCACCCTTGCCGCCCCGCACAAAAACACGACCCTGGTCAAAATCGATATCCTGTATGCGCAAGCGGATGCACTCCATCAACCGAAGCCC
>JBNLGU010000077.1:0-13298 GCA_050306215.1 Pontiella sp. | reverse complement strand
TCCCCATCGACATTGGACTTGGCGAGAAAACCGCCGCTCGGCTCTGCGCCCGGACCTGAAACCGGAACGCAAATCGCGGGGGCACTGAAGTCGGTTCGCAAATGGTCGATACTCTGTATCATCAGGTATTTTCCCTCGCCGAAACCGGCCTTGAATTGGGCGGTCTGGGTGCCTCCGGTTATCACGTTGTTATCAAAATTAACAATTCCGCCGCAGGAACCCTCGAAAGCCTTGCGGATCTCCGCGTTGAAATCCTCAAAGGAAACCACCAGCGAAGCATCATCGCCGGAGCCTGAAGAGTTACCCGCATAAAAGGCGGCGCTGGCATCGACCCGGTTGCTCATGGCCGAATCCTCGTAGGCGCCCACAACGGGAAAAACCGGCACATCCGCTAAGGCGGGCAACGCCAAGAAAAACGCACCTACCATTGAAACCTGCATATCCAATCGAATCATAAGTCAACTACTCCTAAAATTCTTAGTCGTCGTTAATTGCCGTGAACGATACTTATCTAAATGGAAGATTCAACCCTTCCGGTCCACAAATAACTGTCATCTACTTAATATATTACCTAAAAATAGCCGGCTGTTACAAAACTATGGAAATAATGTACTAAAACCGCATCAGCGTTGACCCATGAACCATGGCCAACAAGCACGTGCGGCAGACAATGCTAGTAGCCAAACAAAAGGGAATAGTCTTCGTTGGTCGAAGCGGCCCCGTTGGTGACGGATGTTGCATCGCCCGGTAAATCGGTAGCCGGGACGGATTCCTCGACCACGGCACCGTCTGTAATGAAGGCAAAGCTATCCAATCCCGAAAAGCTACCGTCCAGACAGATCCAGGCCACACCGGTGATGTAGCGGCCGGCCGGGGCGCAAGCCCCGAAGAAGGTGTCGTCGCGTGCCTTTCCAGTGCTGAAATCAATATCCGCGATGGCGGAAATCATGTCTCCGTTGTCCAGCAATACCTTCATCAGCCATTTGGAAGCCGGGCGGCTCCCGTTGCGGGCCAAAATCGTTCCGCCCACGGCATGTACATGCTCGCCTGGGGAAAATCCGTCCTCGGTAAAGGAAAAGTCGTAGGAACTGCGGATCGTGATTTGGTCCTCGTTCACGTTCGATTTGGTCAGGAAACCACCGCCCATCCCGTCAGCGGGGCCGGAAACGGGGGCACAGTTGTCGGTGGAATAGTCGGTCCGTACGTGGTCCACGTTCTTGATGGCAAGGGATTTCTCCCCGAAGGTAGCGGCAAAGGAGTCGGTTTTGGCACCCCCAACGATGACGGCATTATCGAAACCGACTACGCCGCCGCATTGGTTGCTAAAAGCGACGAGTATATCGTGCCGAAATTGGTCGATCTCTAGAATCAATGATTCGTCGTCGCCGGCTCCCGAGGAGTTTCCTGCATAGAACCCCGCACTTTTGTCCACTTGGTTTCCTATAGCCGCACCGTCGTATACCCCCGTGACCGGAAAGGATACGGTGTCGGCATAGGCCGGTATCAAAAACAATAGACAAGCAGCCATACCGGCCCATCGGCAATGAAAAATCATCATTTTTATATCCTTAGAGAAGTTTACAAAAAAACCGCAAGTTCAGCAAAACACTGGAATGCGCGCTAAATTGCACGGTTCTCTGCCATGCATCAAAACCAAATAGATAAAAAATACCTATTTGGACGGATAAAGCGTGGAATGGTTATTTGGATTCGGGATCGACGAGATGGAAGAGGGTGTTCCCTTCGCCCAGTTCCTGGGTACAGGCTTCGGAACATAGGTTGCAGTTGGTGCAGTCCGTTCCACGGCTCTCGAAGCGGGCGCGCAGGTTAAAGGGGCAAATATTGTCGCATCCCTGGCAATTGGTGCAGGCCTTCTTCGGATTGGAAAATTCCATGTAGCGCGTGTGGTCGGACTGCAACAGCATTTGGATCAGCGCGTACGGACAGCCCCGCTTGCAGAAATGTTCCTGGTAGTGGATGAACAGGCCAAGGAAACCCAGCAATAACGCCGAGCCGATGCCGATCATCGCCATGTTACCGTCGGCGACCAAGGCGACCTGGTGCGACAGCGGTTGGAAAAACGACAGGATGACTTCGGCCAAGAACAGGGAAAGGAGTATTCCCCATAGCCAGACCTTTAGTGGCCGGCCATCCGACTGTTTGTTGGCGGGACTGTTCACCTTCTCCAGGAACATATGCATCGGACACATGTGCGAACAGAAGATCCGCCCTTTTTTCATCGAGAGGAAAACCACATAGAGCAAGAGGGCAACAATGGTGAACAATGGGTAGAACATGGTCGCCAAGCCAAAACGCCAGCCAAAGAACCGGATGCATTCGTTCTCCAGATCCAGGCAAAAAAAGCGCAACGGAATGCAGGCCAGCAGCAGTATGCTGATGGCCTGGATCACGCGACGTCGATTAGTGTAGCTGGACTTTGCCATTCCCATCCCTTTCACTCCGGCCGCCCGGCTTGCCGTACGCCGAAGCTGCGCGCAGGATGCCGTTTAAGGTGCGACGAAGTGCGTGACCAAATAGCCGATGCAGATGATGGTCAGGATGATATCGATGGCGATATTGAATTTGCCGACATCGGCATGGCCCTGCTTGATCTCGGTGGTCGTTTCGAGCATATCGTCGTTGTTCTTGTTCTCGCTCATGACAGTTCCTCGATGCGCTATTGTTCGTAGTCGTTCAGCGGATTGCCGTCGGCATCCACGCGCCAGTTCTTGTTGCGTCCCAGCGTCTGGATATACGCGGTGAGATCCTTGATGTCCTCGTCGGAAAGGTAGGCGAAGGACGGCATGATGGACGCTTTCTGGTAGATCTGCTCACGGCGGAACTTCTCGCCCATGTCGCGCGGATTCTTGAAGTGGGCCCAGTGCCATTCGGAAGAATACTTGCCACCGACGCGCGCCAGATCGGGACCGGTGCGCTTGGTACCCAGGAAATGTTGCTTGTCGTTAACATATTCCCACGACTCTGAAACCGCGGCCGGAATCGTACGCCAGCCGTAGCGGCGCTGGTCGGAATCCAGATGGCGGATCTGCTGGGTGTGGCAATACACGCACCCTTCGCTCTTGTAGATCTGGATGCCGCGCAGTTCCTGCTCGGTATACTCGTGCACCGGATGGTCGGTGGTATACATTTCCGCGTTCACCATCGGCGGAACAATGGTCGTCAGAACGGCCCCAATGGCGAACAGGACGAAGGCCCCTGTGGCGGTCCAAAGCAAACTTTTTTCGATATCGATTTTCATGTTGATGTCCCCTACCCGGCTACCTGGTTCTCTGATTCCGATTCATCGCCATACTTCCCGAAGAACGTCTGCAGGATATTATACAGGAACAGGAAGTACGCGAGGAAGATGAAGGCGCCGCTCGCAAAGCGCGCGATATGTGCATGGCGAATGGCCGCGAGTGTTTCCACGAAGGTATTTTCGGGGTTGAGCCATGCATAGCCCTGCACCACGCCACCGATCCAGAGTACGGCGAAGAACGGAATACTGGCCAGCGTCATGACCCAGAACTGCAGGTCGCCCATTTTCTCGGAATAGAGCCTGCGGCCGGCCAGCTTGGGAACCACATAGTAGATACCGGCCATGGCATAGTATGAGAACGCGCCGAACAGCGCCATGTGGGCATGGCCCACCACCCAGTCGGTCTTGCTCACGATTTCGTTCACCGAACGGATTGCTTGGAAGGGCCCTTGCAGGCAGGTGAAGATATAGTAGACCGTACCCATCATCAACAGCTTGGGGATCGGTCCCTTCATGCGCGTTCCGCGGGGCGCGGTAGCGAATGTCCCAAAGAAGTTGGTGATTACGGCCATGACCGGAATAATGAGGCTCCACGAGAAAATGATCGATACCGTCTGCAACCAATACGGTTGTGGACCGTGGAGCATGTGGTGGGCACCCGTCCAAACATATACGAAGGAGATTACCCAGAAGCCAATCATGCTGAGCTTGTGCGAGTAGATCGGGGTCTCCAGCTGCTTGGGAATCATGTAGTAGGCGATCGCCACGCCCAACGGGGTAAAGATCAGGCCGACCGCGTTATGCACATAGAACCAGATGAGGTTGGCCTGGTTGACGCCCGCTACCATCGGGAGCTGGCTGAACATGTTGCCGGTCAGATAGACGAACGTGGTCCAGATCACCGAGCCCAGCGCGTACCACACGGTTACGTAGAGGTATTTCACCCGGCGCGTCGCGATCGTCCCGACCACATTGATCAGGAACATCACCCAGCAGGTTGCGATCAGGTAGTCGAACGGCGGCGGGATTTCGCCATACTCTACATTCTTCACACGCCCCAGCACGATTGAGATAAACCCGCCGAGCACGGCAATGTTGTAGAGAATGCCGTTAGCGACACCCAGCTTCTCGGAAAAGAGCTTCGTGTGCAGGATGCGCGGAAGAATCCAGAGCAGGATCCCCATGTCGGCCTGCAGCAGCCAGCCGAATAGGTTGATGTTCGTGTGGAGCATGCGCACGCGCGGCGTGGAAAGATATTCGATCTCGCCGACGGTCGGCACGATGAACTTCAATGCCGTCAACAGCCCCATCGTCAATGCCAACCCAAAGAAGAAGGTCGACGCAATGATCATCGTTTTTGCAGCAGTATCTTGTTTCATTACTTTGAGTCCTCGGTGGTGTTCGTCCGGATAAAGGCGATGATATCCAGAATCGTCTGGTCGGTGAGGTGGTCGTGCGACGGCATCGGCGTTCCCGGAACACCGAGCAGTATCGAACGGTACAGCCGTTCATCGGTCATGTACGGCTGATTCATGAATTGCTTGTTGAGCAGGTCGCGCGGCAGCGGATGCACCAGGAAGTAGGCATTCGGCCCCTTGCCGTTGGCCAGCTTGCCATGGCAGGAGGTGCAGTTTTTCTGGAAGGCGACGTAGCCGTTATCCGGATCGCCCGCTTCGATCTTGAGATCCTTGCCCTTGTAGTTGAGCCGTTCCGGATCGCCGATCCGGGGCAGTTCCCTATCGATGCGCACGAACGTATCGTTTTCATCCAACGTCTCGCCGACAACGTACTTGATCAGCAGGTCGATCTCTTCATCCGACAGGATGTCCTTCCATGGCGGCATGGCCGTCCCCATCACCCCGTTTTCGATGGAGGTCTTGAAGCGGTCCTGGTACGTCGACACGAACTGCGGACGGAAGTCGCGCGGCAACGGATCGAGCATTTTCGACACCGGGCCCTTGCCGTCGAGGTTTTCACCATGGCAGGAGACGCAGTAATTCGCGAATAGTTGTTCACCCTTGCTGCTATCCAGCTTGTATTCGAAGGTGGAAAGGAACATGACAAGGCTTTCAAGTTCGGCGTCGTTGTAGTCCTTGAAGGTGGGCATGATCGAGTCCGCCACATGCATGCGGGCGTTGACGATGTGCTCCTTCACGTACTGCTTGCCGCGGGCGCGAAGGGCATAGGTCAGCTCCGGCCCCACGCTGCCGCCGGCCAGGTCGCCGTCGCTATTCTTGAAGGCGTGGCAGTTGATGCAGCCGCCTCGCGCCACCGAACCTTCGAAGTCGACCCCCGCAAAAAGGGCGCGACCGGCTTCCACGCTCGGCTTCTGGATACGGGCCACATCGGAAACGGGTTTTATATATCCAAGCGGAGCACTTTCCTCGGAGCGTAGACGTTCCTTTTGCTGGCCTTTCAGATAGATGGCCAAGGCTTCAACCGTTTCCTCGTCGTGTACCCAGTCAAACTTGGGCATCTTCGAATTGGCAATATTGGCCGTAGGCTCGACGATCGACTCCTTGAGGTATTCGATATCGAACTTGCCGCCCGCATTCGACAACTCGGGCGCCTGGGAAGAGGTCGAAATACCGGCGATGGTATGGCAACCCCAGCAAGCCTTCTCGAGGAAAAGGTCCCGACCCTTGTCGTACTCTTCCGCCCCGGCCAGCGTACCGCCTTCCATGGCGTGGCAACGGTTGCAGTTGGCTTGGGCTTCCTTGCCGGCCAGCAACGGCGACGGCCAGCCATGGTACTGCCCGTGCGCATCGTGGACTTCCAGCGCACGGCCATTGCCATCGTGGCAGATCATGCAGCCGATCTTGCCGAAATCGTGCGGATCCTTCTCGGCACCGGGCACGATCCGCGGATGGGCCGAAAGCGGAAGTTCGAAACCGGCGGCATCCGGGTTCGAGGCACCAATATGACACGACTGGCAACGGTCGACCACAATGCCGCTCTTCGTCTTCACGTTGACCTGCTTGATTTCGACCGTGTAGTCATCGACGTCCAGCTGCTTGTAGTATTGCTTCTGGTATCCCGTGAAGTCCTGGTCGACACTCTTGAAGATAGATGCTCCGAGGAGCACCAAACCAATGAGTGCCAGCAAAGACAGTATCCTGTAATCCTTGATCATCCTAGTGGCCTCCCCCTGCAACATGTTCCCATGGGTATACGATCGCCCAGTTTTCACCGCGGAAGTAGACCCCGATAATGATCAGTACGAGCATGAAGATGTACATGCCGATAAAGAGCGCATTCAGCAAATTGCGCTCGCGCGCAAACCAGACACCCGGAATATTGGTCTTCCAGGTCTTGGTGAATGTCTCGAAAAACATTTCCACGTAGGGAAGAACCATGGTGCCCCCGGCCAGGATGCCGGGAATGACGATGCCGCCGATGAACCCATGGTAGCTGACCAGTTCCTGCAGGCCGAGGAAGTACCACGGCGCCTTCGACGGGTTGGTCGGATGGTTCGGATCAGCAGGTCCCTCAAGCGGCGCATCGAACAGGATGGAAACCACGCTCAACACCGTAACCACGCCGAGCAGCACCATCAGCTCGCGAATGATCAGCTTCGGCCAGGCAAACATCATCTTTTCGACTTCCTCGTTCACCTTGGGTTCGTTGCCCTTGACGATTTCCACCAGTTTGTAGCTGCGGGCCGTCTTGAACACCGAGTTGTTCTTCACCGAACCGAACTCTTCGTCGGGAATCTGCTTTTCCTTCGTAGTGTCGGCCGGCCGCGCCAGTCCGCCATCCTTGCGGATGCGGAAGAAGTGGACGGCAATCAACAGGGTCGCAACCAGCGGCAGAACCGCCACGTGCAACACGTAGAAGCGAATCAGGGCTTCCCCGCCAACATCGACGTCTCCCAGCAGGATACCACGGATGATGGCGCCGCCCGGTGCGATTTTGGCGATTTCGGTACCCACCTTGACGCCCCAGAAAGCCAGCTGGTCCCACGGCAGCAGGTAGCCGGTGTAGGAAAGGAATACGGTAACCAACCCGAGTATGCAGCCGATCACCCAGTTGAACTCGCGGCCGCCGCGGTGGGCGCCGGCGAGATAGACACGGAGCATGTGCAGCGCCACGAAGGCCACCATGCCGTGCGCGGCCCAGCGGTGCATGTTGCGCACGAAGCCGCCCCAGAAGACGTTGCTTCGTAGGTTGAGCATGCGGCTGTAGGCATCCGGCAAACCATCGGGACCCAGCGCGGTCGAAGGCACGTAGTGGAACATCAGCATGATCCCGGTTCCGGTGAGGATCAGGAACAGGTAGAACGTGATGAGGCCCAAACCCATCGTGGTCTTGAACTTGACCGTCCGCTTGTGGATCTTTACAGGCTGGATGTGCAGCAATACGTTGCTGAACATGATCTTGGACTTGGTCAGCCCGGTATTGTCAAAATTATGGCGGAAGATCGAATAGTAGATCTTGTTCCCGAACTCCTGCACCATTTTCTTTATTTCATTCATCGACTATCCCCCTAACGAATAGATGATCTAAGCCACGGCAAAAAAGGAGCCTTCGGGCAGGTCGGTTCCTGAATCGATTTCGATCTGGTTGCCCGGAACGCGTTTCACTTCGAGCCAGTGCAGGGTGCGCGGCGCAGGTCCGCCCACCACGATGCCGTCGGAATCGTACTGCGATCCATGGCACGGGCACTGGAATCCGGTTTCCACACGGTTCACGGTGCACCCCAGATGGGTGCATACCAGCGAAATCGCGGCGACCTTGTCCTTGCTCATGCGGCGTAGGATTACCTTCTGGTCTTCAAAGATCAGTTCGTCACCCACCTCGGGAAGATCTTCAACCGGCACCAGGAATTTCTGGGGCGTGCCGTAGGAGACCACGGGAAACATATACTTGAACAGCGCGCCACCCGTACCTACCGCAGCCAATCCCAGCAAACCAAACGCCGAGCCCAATGTGAGCAACTCGCGGCGGCTGGTGCCCTTTTTCTCTTTATTTTCCATCTAGTTCTTTCCTCCATTCGCGGCACCCTCGGCGTGCCTTTCATCTTCTCGGAAAATCACATACTTGGCCTCTTCCGGATCATCGAACTGGCCATCCTTGACCGCCCAGCGGAACAGGATGAAGAAAATCCCTCCAAGCACGGTGGTCGATATCAGTAGAATGAGCGTCAGAATCAGCATGGTTCCATCCTAGGCAAAACAATCTTCAAAACTGTTCACGGACATCTTGCAGGCGCCGGTCGGACACTTCTGGGCGCACATGCCGCAACGGATGCATTTGAGCGGATCGAACAGCATGACCGAACCTTCCGATTCTGCCACTTCCATGCTGCCGAACTCCATTTCGGCCAACACCTTGAAGTCTTCGCCGCCATCCACGCGATCGACCGTTTTCATCGATAGGCAATAGGACGGGCAAACATCGACGCACCCTCCGCAGAGAATACAAATATCGCCTTCGAACGTCGGATGGATGTGGCACTCCAGGCAACGGGCCGATTGTTTCTTGGCTTCGTCGTCCGGATATTCGACGGTGGTGTTGAACTCCGGTTGCTCGGCAGGATTGACCGGCAGTTCCTCGCGCTCTTCGCGTTCGGTATCCACATAGTTCGATCCGCGCGCGTAGGTGTCCAGATCGGTAAAGGTGAGCTTGCGTTTGAGCTTCAATGGTTCGCCGCCGGAAAGATAGGAATGGATCCCCATGGCCGCCTGGCTCCCCGTTGCAACCGCGTTGATAAACAGCTTCGGGCCGAGGGCAATATCGCCGCCAGCGAAGACATTCGGTTTGTTCGTCTGCCAGGTTTCTTCGTTGACTACCTGCACCAACCCGCGGCCATCCACATTCACGCCCGAACCTTCCAGAAAAGACACATCGGACATCTGGCCTACGGCAAAGAAAACCGCATCGCCCTCGATCAGGCGGGTTTCCTCCTCCATCTGGGGCGAAAACTTGCCTTCTTCGTCGAATACGCGGATCACCTTGCTGACCAGCAGCCCCTTGATCTTCCCGTTTTCGACCACGATTTCGCGAGGGCCCCAGCCATCGTTTTGAACCACGCCTTCTCGGCGCCCCCCTTCGCGTTCGTCGACCGACCCGGTCATTTCGTTCAAGTGTTCGCGCTCGAGACAGGCCAGCTGCACTTCCGGGGAACCGCAGCGCAGGGCCGAGCGGGCCACGTCGAAGGCCACGTCGCCACCGCCAATCACGATGGAACGCGTCTTGGAGAGGTCCCATTTTTCACGCATGTTGAAATCAAACAGGAATTGCAGGCCAATGTGCGCGTCTTCGTGCTCGGCGTTCGGAATCGGAATCTTGCGACCCCGGGATAGACCTACACCGATGAATACGGCGTCATGCTGCTTTTCCAGCTCGGCAAACGTAATGTCTTTGCCGACATCGATGCCGTTCTTCACTTCAATATTCGAAAAGCTTTCGATGGATGCCAGCTCGTCGGCGACCACTTTTCTCGAAAGGCGGTTGATCGGTACGCCTTGGATCAGTTGCCCCCCCGACTTCTCCCACCGTTCGTAGATGGTGACGTTGTATCCCAGCCGGGCCAGGTCGTGGGCGCAGGTGTAGCCCGCGCATCCACCACCGATAACACCTACGGATTTTCCGTTTAACTCCGGACTTAGCGAGCCCGGTGCAATGGAATAGGTTAAAGGCGTGCGCAAATCACCCGTTTCGGGACCGTGCTTATCAGTGAGGTATCCCTTGATGTTGCGGATAACGATCGCGTCATCGACATCGGAACGGCGGCACCCCTTTTCACACGGTGCACCGCAAATTTTTCCACAGATGGAGGCAAAGGGGTTCGTTGCGCGGGAGATGGCGTAGGCTTTCTCGTATTCACCCGCCACGGTGGCCATGAGATAGCCTCGCGCATCCGTTTTTACCGGGCACGCATTACGGCATGCCACCTCGGCTTCGTAGTATTCGTCGGTTGGCAGTTCGATCTTGATTTTCTCTACAGCCATGGCCCGCATCTCCTCGCTCAGGGCATATATCTATAAATACACCCGGTTTTGTCACCTCTTCAACTTAGCCTTTATTGCACCGTCGATTTTCGATTTCAACCCTATTTTGGTATTTAAATACCGATTCATATTGCACCCCTGTTAAAACCTTGATTTCACGGCCTTGGAGGCATCCTAAATGGCTTGAAATAGTTACAAACAGTGCTCGCAATTGGAACAATGCCAATTTAGCATTTCTCTGGATTGGTGACAATCCTCCCGTTAAAGGGATGTTTTGAACCGGCGCGGTTCGATTGGACGGCGCCAGGAATAAAAATGGGGTGGCAACATCCCGATGTAGGAGTAAGGCTAGTTATGTCAGATCAGCTCGAAAGCGGTACGGTCAAATGGTTCAACGATGAAAAAGGCTACGGCTTCATCGCACGGGAAACAGGAAACGATGTGTTTGTGCATTTCACCGCCATCAACATGGATGGCCGCCGCACACTCAAGGAAGGCCAAAGCGTGACCTTTGAAGTGACGGCGGGACAAAAGGGCCCTCAGGCCGCCAACGTCTGCGTAGTCGAATAAGACCCGCACGGTCGGCTCCGCCAATCCAAACTCCCTTTCAAGGCTGAAAACCCTTGTTTTCAGCCCCAGCTTCTTTTTGCTACCACTCCAAGAACCAAGCCTTCCAGCCTTCCGAAGCACAGGCCCCAGGAACACGGTCAGTCCAGATCTATGACCGCATCCAGCATGCGGTCGCCATCGAATACATATCTGCCTGAAAAGTAACGCCCCTCCAGCATGTGGGGAAACCAGGTACGATCGTCCTCCCACATCGACTCGAACGGCAATCCGTCGATCGAGCACCACAAAGGATCGGCCTCCTCGGTTTCCGTTGGTTCGCCAGTATACCCGGTCGCGGTGTAGACATATCCATGGATCGAGTTTCCATCGGTGAACTGGAAATGAAGCTCGCCGGCCTTTTCAACACCGGTCGGGGTAATGCACAACTCTTCCTGCGTCTCGCGGATTGCACACGCCAATGGCGTTTCGCCGGGCTCTATCTTTCCGCCGGGGCCGTTGATCTTTCCTTTACCGAACCCGCGTTTCTTGTGCATTAACAGGATCCGGCCATCATGAATGACAAACATTAGCGTGGCCCGTACAATCGGATCCCAGTTTTCCCAATCGATTTCATCTACGCTCTTGTACATCGGCAACTCCAAATAAAAACCGCCGCGCAGTGTGCAGTGCGCGGCGGTGCCAGACAAGGTTTGATTGAATGAAGGGTTAAGCGCCCTTGTGTTCGTAGAGGTGCACATCCCGCTGCGGGAACGGAATCGTGATGTCTTCGGCATCGAAGCGCTTCTTGATCGCTTCGGTCACGCCGAAATAGACCGCCCAGTAATCCGCTGGCCGGCACCACGGGCGCACGGCAAAATTAACACTGCTATCGGCCATTTCCTTCACGAAGATATCGGGAGCCGGAGACTCAAGAATGCCCGGGACTTCCGCCAACGCCGCTTGAATCGCGGTGCGCGCCTTATCGATATCGTCGCCATAGCTAATGCCCGCCACCAGATCGACACGGCGCGTGTTGTTGGCCGAATAGTTTGTAATACTGTCGTCGGTCAGCTTTGCATTTGGAACGATGGTTTTCCGATTGTCGAGCGTGTTGATCACAGTGGTGAAAATCCCGATCTCCTGCACGACGCCCAAGGTGCCGCCCGCCTCGATCAGTTCCCCGACCTTGAATGGCTTGAAAATAATCATCAAAACGCCCGCCGCAAAGTTCGAGAGCGACCCCTGCAAAGCCAGACCGACGGCCAAGCCGGCAGCACCCAGGATCGCAATGAACGAGGTGGTTTTCACATCCAGCGTATCGAGTGCCGCAATGATGACGCAAATCTGCAACCCCACATGAGCAAGGCTGGAGACAAAGGAGATCAAGGTTGGATCCACCTTGCTCCGCTCCATGAGTTTGGCGATCCCCTTCTTGAGCATTTTCGCGACCCACATTCCGATGATCAGTATCGCCAGAGCGCCCAGCACCTGCAGGCCGTAGTCGGCGATTTTTGTCTGAATCGTTTCAATTAAATCTCCGCCTTGATCCATGGCCGATCCCACCACCGTCTCCACATTGTTTGTTGGCATACTCCATCTCCTTTTTGAAAGTTTACATCAATACGAGCAGTCGGCGGGCAGTATAAATAGGCGGAAATCGCTGGCAAGAACTTAGAAGCTCCAAAAGAAAAGAGCCGGAAGCGACCTTCGCTCCGGCTCCGTCTTGCTTCTCGATGCGCCGTCTATTCGCTCTTATGCTCGTAGATGTGCACGTCGCGCTGGGGATACGGAATGGTGATGTCCGCTTCGTCGAACTTTTTCTTGATGGTTTCGGTCGTATCGAAGAAGACGCCCCAGTAGTCCTCGGGCTTGACCCACGGCCGCACGACAAAGTTGACGCTGCTGTCGGCCATGGCGCTCATGGCAACCTGCGGAGCCGGATCCTTGAGGATGCGCGCATCGGAGGAAACGATTTCGTTGAGAATGGCCTTCGCCTTGTCGATATCGTCGTCGTAGCTGATGCCGGCCACAATCTCGATGCGCCGCGTACCGTTGACATTGAAGTTCGTGATGTTGCTTCCGGTTACCCCTGAATTCGGCACGATGATCCGCTTGTTGTCGGGCGACTTCAGGACCGTTGTAAAAATCCCGATCTCCTCGACGCTGCCGACAGCTCCACCGGCCTCGACAAAATCACCCACCTTGATCGGCTTGAAGATGATCATCAGCACGCCGGCCGCAAAATTGGAAAGCGAACCCTGCAATGCCAAACCAACCGCCAGACCGGCGGCACCGAGTACGGCGATGAACGAGGCGGTCTGTATACTCAGCTTGTTCAATGCGGCGATGATGACAAACACCTTCAAGGCCACGGACGTCAGGCTGGCCAGGAACGAAACCAGCGTGGGATCGACCTCCCTCTTCTGCATCAGCTTCACGAGGCCCGATCTAATCGCCTTCACGACCCACATCCCGATAATCAGGATGAGCAACGCACCGAGAACATTGGTGCCGTATTCCAATCCCTTTGCCTGCAG
>JBNLGU010000076.1:0-13741 GCA_050306215.1 Pontiella sp. | reverse complement strand
TGGTCGGGTTCCCCTGGATAAACAGCAGGGGTGGGGGATCTTCGATCTCCTTGAGCAGTGCCGGGTAGGCGGCATCCTGCAGGGTGTGCTGGGTGACGGTCAAAACAAGGATGACCAGAAGGAGCCTTCCAAAGAAGATGATACCACAAAAATTATCGGCGGCGTTCTGAAGGGTATTTTCGGAAACTAGCGCGGAGAGCGGTCAGACGCGGGCCTTCTTGACCGTGTCGTAGGCGGCGTTGATTTTGGCGAGTTGTTCCTGCGCGGTCTGCATGAATTCGTCCGGTAACCCCTTCGAGGCCAGCTTGTCGGGATGGTATTCGATGCATTTTTGACGCCATGCCTTCTTGATCTCCTCGTCGCTCATGTCCGGGGTGCAATCAAGCGTTTTGTAGGCATCGTCCAGCGCGCTGGTTTGCGCCGTGCCGAGCAAGGCATCGATGGTGCCGGGGCGCAGCCGGAAGGCGCGCTCGGCCTGGAGCAGGATCTCGCGCTCGTTCGGATGCAGGACGCCGTCGGCCCGTGCAACGGAGTGCAGGGCGCTGAGGAATACCATGGCGATCTGCGGATTGAATTGGATGATCGAGGCGAGCTGGTTGAGGTAGTCGGCGGCCGTGTGGGGATCGTCCTTGGCCTTGCGAAAGATGCCAATGGCCGCCGCGCGCCGTTCCCCGACATACCCCATGCGCGCCATGATCTGCTCGACGGCCTGGATTTCGTCCTGCGTGATTTTGCCATCGGCTTTCGCCATTTTCGCCAGACACCCGAAGAAGGCGGTATGGAAGGCCACGGCGGTGGTCTTCATGCGGTTGCTACCCTTGTCGAACTGGTGGCCGATGCCGATGCCGACCGCCGTACCCCAGGGTCCGAGCAACGAACCGAGCACCCCGCCTACGATTTTTCCTGTCCAAGCCATTTGAAAACCTTTGTGTAATTCGTACTGCGTATTGGAAAAGAAGCGGCATCCTAGCGGAATGGCCGGGGGGGATTCAACGGTCATTCCTTCTCTTCGAGGGCGAGCTTGTAGCGGGGTGATTGGCCTAGCTGGGCGAGCAGTTCGTTGACCTCGCTCTTGAGATCGATGACGCGGTGTTCCCGGCCCACAATCAAGGTTTGCCAGCGGTTCAATTCCTCCAACTGCGCCGTTATGCGGTCTTCGTGTTCCTTGCTGTCGGTTACATCGAGGTTGACGCCGATCATCCGTACCGGGTGGCCCGCCGCATCGCAGACCGTTTTCGCGCAGGACTTGATGTGCCGCATGCCGCCATCGCTCCTGACAATGCGGAACGAGGAATCGTACGGCGATATCCCGTTCCGGGCGTCGATATAATCGCTGACGGCCGAGTTTAGGTCATCCGGATGGACACGCTGTTCCCACTCTTCGTAGGTTCCGCGAAAATCCTCGGGCACGATGCCGTACAGCCTGCACATGCGCGCGTCCCAGATGAGCTCGCCGGAGTCAAGGTTTAGCTCCCATACCCCGATGCCGGCGGCCGATGCCGCCATGTCGAACCGGTCCTCGCTGCGATAGAGAGCGTCCGTGCGCTCCCGGACCTGGCGTTCGAGCACCATGGGGCGGTTGGCCATCAATCCCACCAGGCCCGTACTCAGCAGGGTGAGAATCAGCCCAGCCGTCAAGGCGATCTGCTGGTTGCGCAGGGGATGGGTGCTGTACCAGCGGGCTTCGGGTGCCACCATCAAGGCATAGGTGTTGCCAAAGGCGAAGAACGGGAAGACCCGGTGCTGACGGGCCCTGACATGGTCCCAGCAGTCGCCGCTGCAGTCGCTACGGCCGCAGAAGATGACGTGGGACATCCCGTCAGGGGAGATTTCGAGCAGGCTGACCGACAGGTCGGAGGTCCCTGTGACGGCGCGCTCCGTCAGGCGCGAAAAATCCACGGTGAGGGACAGGACGCCTTGCTGATGCTTGCTTCGGGTGGGCTGGAAGATATGAACGACCCCCTTCGGGTGGGTATCGTCGGCCGGCCGGATGGCCGAACTGGCGGTGGGGTGTCCGGAACGCAGGCATTCGTCGATGGCCAAGCGGTTGTTGGGGTCGGCATAGGCGTCCCGGCCCTTTAACCATCCGGTCCCGGCCTCGGAATCCATGAACAAGACCGGGAAGGCCCGGCCTTCATCCGGACTACCGGCAGGGGGCGCTAACAGGGATGCGGAATGGCCCCCGTTCCTGAGCTGTTGCCGGAACACGGGGAGCTGGCTGGCCGGTATTTCCGGGAGCCAGGCACTGGCGGTGATCAGGTAGGAGCGAATGGCCTTTTGGCAGTAACTGTCGAATTCATCGTGGGTGATCTCTTCGCTTGCACCGAAGGTGTCGGACAGCATCAGCAGGCGGTTGCGAACATCGAGGAACGATTCCGCGTAGGCGTTCGCCTTGAGCTGTGCGAGGGTATTGAAGGCTTCTTCGCGATTGCTTTGGTCCATCTGGCGGATCAGCAGCATCAGGCCCGCGGTCAGCAGCAGCATCAGGCCCGCGCAGGAAACCATCTCGAGCACGGCAAACGACGGGGGGGTGGACGATGTCCGCCTCCGGTTCATCAGGACCAGTGTGATGCCCAGAACGGTCAAGCCCAATACCAGGATCAGTAGCGGGATGAGCCTCGCGTTACGAATCGTCCGATGCCAGTCGGCGGGGTCCTTGTCGAGTCCGACAACCAGCATGACCTTGCCGGTTTGGGGGTCGATGACCGGTGCCGAGGCGGAAATATAGGGACCGTATTCGTCGATGGTCGGGCCCTGCACAATAGACTCGGCCGACCTGAACACCTCGAAATCCAACTCGGACGGCTCTTCGTACAACGTACCGACCGGAGAGGCCAGGGGGCTGTCGGCATCGAGTCCTTCGGGGCCGAAATAGATTCGTCCGTCGCGCAGGGCCATGGTGTAGAGGCATCGCAGTCCGGTTGCCCGGGAATAGGTTTTGAACTGGCTGGATATCCGCAGGAATTCAGGCCGGGCGGCATCGTCCGCGGTGAAAGTTAGTTTTCGCGCCTCGTCAATGGGAACCGTGGCCGCCACGGCAATGGCCTTACGCGCTATGTCGTATCGGAAATGCTGATCCGCACGCCGACCCGACTCGCTGGCGCCCCAGATTCCGGTGATAATGAACAGTAGGGCTATCGCCGTTATAATGGTCGAGCGAATCCATCTGGGCCATGTGGTATGCGGCGTGCTCTGGTTCTTGTTTTCCTGCTTCACGTGATTGCCTCTGTTTCTTATCGTACTGCTCCGGCACCGGAGCAGGTTATGTGCCGGAAGCGCTCTGCTCCCGACATTGGCGCTCAATCCTGGATGCCGGGGTCCTGCATCACCCCACCCACAGGATGCACACAAGACTCAGAATAATGGTGATACATGGGCCATTGATTGTGTGCCCTTTTGTGTCTTCTTGTGCTTTTGTGGTTAACATTTTGGTTGCGGTGCTGGGGTATTGCGGTGCAGTGCGTTCGGATGGGATTCCTCCGCCGTTTCCCGTTGTACAGAATTGATACGGGAGGATCAACACACCGGTATCTAGCATGGCGATTCGGGCGCATCGGGAGGGCTGGCCAACTCCTCGACGGCGTTACGCAGGACGTCGAGCGGGACCGGTTTTTCAAAGACATACCGTGCGCCGAAAAGCTGGGCCTGATGCAGGAAGTTGATCGGAAGCGAACGCATTCCGCCGGAAATCGCGATAACGGGGATGTCCTCATGGGTATTTCGGATGTGGAGCAGAATTTCCAGGCCGTCCATTTCGGGCATCATGATGTCCGTAATGATGAGGTCTGGCCGATGGCTCTGAATCCGTTCGATTCCTTCCTTGCCGTTTTCGGCTTGCAGCACTTCGTAGCCCTCTTTCTCCAGAAACTGCGAGAATACATTCTGAATCGTGGGATCGTCGTCGATGATCAGGATTTTCGGCATGGCTCTAGGCCTCTTTCTTTGGAGATGGTTTCAATATATTAAAAACCGCATCAAGTAAACCCGTTATCGTGAACGGTTTCCCTAGGAACAGGTAGTTCTTTTCGGCAAAATGCTTCCACCGGCTGGTGTGGTCCGCGTAGCCGCTGAGCAGCAACACGGGCAGGTCGGGGTGCGTGGAGCGGAGTTTGTCCGCCAGCTCATCGCCGGACATGCCCGGTAGCTCGACATCGCTCATCAGAAGGTCAAAGTGCCCGTTTTTCAGGGTGAACAGCTCAAAGCCCTCTTCGGCCGTGTTTGCGGTCTCAACGCGATGGTCGGTGGCATCCAGAACGTTGATCACCATCTGCCGCATGTCCGGATCATCCTCTACGAAAAGAATGCTCACCTGCTGTGTTTTTCCAGGCGATCCCTCGCTTGTAGGGGCTTCCTGATGTTCATGGCTGACCGGAAGATATACCTTGAAGCAGGTCCCCTTGCCTTCCTCGCTGTATACATTGATCCAGCCCTTGCTTTGCTCCACGATGCCGAAGACCACGGCCAGTCCCAGACCTGTTCCGCTTCCCAGTTTCTTGGTCGTAAAAAAGGGCTCGAATATACGTTTTTTTGTCTCGGCATCCATGCCATGCCCGGTATCGGTGACGGACAGGCAGAGGAAATCCCCGCTCCGGGCTCCGGTAATCTGGGCGGCGTCGTGCGGATGGATCTGGATGCGCTCGGTTGCGATGCTCAATCGTCCGCCAGTCGGCATGGCGTCGCGTGCGTTGACGGCCAGGTTCATAATGATCTGCGACAGTTGCCCATGGTCGGCATGGATGGGGGGCAGGTGGGGTTGCAGCTCCACGACGAGTTCGTGCCTGTTGCCCAGCAGCACATGCAGCAGGGCTTCCGTATCGTGGACGGCATTGTTCAGGTCCACCTCCATCAACTGGACGGCCTGTTTGCGGCTGAAGGTCAGCAATTGCTGCGTCAGCTTGGCCGCCCGCTTGGCCGATTTTTGTATCTCTTCGACATTTTGATATTCCTGCGATGATTTTTCCAGCGTGCTGCGGAGCAGATCGCTGAAGCCGAGGATGCCTTGGAGAATATTGTTGAAGTCGTGTGCAATGCCGCCGGCCAGCTGGCCGATCGCGTCCATTTTCTGGGCCTGACGGAGTTCCGCCTCCAGCACCAGATCTTCCGTAATATCCCGTTTCACGGCCACATAGTTAACAATCTGTCCGGCATCCTTAATCGGTGCAATGCTGGCCTCTTCGGTGAAGAGGGTTCCATCCTTGCGCCGGTTGGTGATCTTGCCCTCCCAGGTCCTTCCGTTTGAAATGGTTTGCCAGAGGTTCTCGTAAAAGGAGTCCGGATGTTCGCTGCTCTTGAGCAAGCTCGGGGTCTTGCCCAGTGCTTCGGCAATCGTATAGCCGGTGGTGGTTTCAAACGCGGGGTTGACGTACTGGATGCAGCCATCTGTATCGGTAATCACAATGGCTTCGGCCGACTGTTCGATCGCGGCCGAAAGGCGCCGCAACTCCGCTTCCGCTTTTTTCTGTTCCGTGATGTCCCTGAATTCAACGGTTCTGACCTTGAGTCCTTTATACGTGACATTTCTGGCTTCCAGTCGAACGGGATATCTTTCTCCGTTTTTGCGCAGACCGGTTGCTTCGTAGGGGGAATCTGAGCCAGTTCGGATTTTATCCATAACCAGTTCCCGCGATTCTTCGGCGATCAGCAACAGTCCATTCATTCCGATCAGTTCTTCTTGCGAGTAGCCCGTCATGATGGACAGGCCGAGGTTGCATTCTACAACAATCCCTTGATGGTGGATTAAAATCCCCCCGAAGGAGGCGTTGTGAAGCGATTTGAACCGTTCTTCGCTTTCGCGCAGTTCGTCCTTTGCTTTTTTCTCTGCCGCGATGAAGCGTGCCTGTTGAATATTCTGATAGGCCGTCGTGGAAAGCTGGTTGGCCAACGTGAAGAGGGCCTGCGCGATTTGATCGAATTGTTCGCGCGGGATGGTGGGAACTTCACGGAAGGCTTCCATAAAAGTCGTTTCATCCACGCCGATTTCCCGCGCGTAGGCGCGCATATGTTCTTCGGTCTGGGTTTCATCGCGGACTTGGCCGATCAGCCAGCTGGCGACGTGCTTGCCTCCAACGATAATGCTGGCCCCGGCATCCCAGAGGCCTCCGCTCAGACAGGTCTGTACCACGGGGCCTTCCGGGTGAATACGACCGAGTATGGCATCGGATTTAAAGCAGTTTGCGCATCCCTTTTCGGTTCCCCGGATCACCTCCATGCACAGACGGGTGGAGTTGCTGTGCCGGGTGATGGGCGTACCGTCCGGGCGGGTAATCACGGAGGCCACGCCGGTGGCGTCCGCGAACTCATCCTGAATACGCTGGATTTCCTCAAGGTTGAAGAGGGCATCGAAATCGATTTCCTCCGAGTTCCCCATCGGCTGGGTCAGGGCAACAATCCTTTTCTGGATGGCTTCCTGCATCCTTTTCTGTTCGGTGATGTCCCGCCAGACCGTGTGGATAATATCCGAACCTTTGCTATCGGTAATGGCGGTGAGGGAAACCTCAGCCGGGAAAATCTCTCCGTCGGCACGCTGATGAAGCCACTCGAAGCGCATGGTTCTTTCCTCTCCCACGCGCTTTATGATCTCCTCGGCTTTTTCCCGCGACTGTCGGCCGTCCGGCTGGCACTCGGGAGAGAGATCCGCCGGGTGTGTATTGAGCAGTTGTTCTTTAGCGTTGAAGCGCAGCAAGTCAACCGCCGCTTGATTGCAGTCGACAAAGCGACCTTCTTTCAAGATCAGGAAGGCGTCCGCCGACTGCTCAAACAAGTCCCTGTATTTCGCCTCGCTGCGGGCCAGGGCAAGTTCGACCTGCTTTCGGTCGGTAACATCCTGAATGACGCCGAAAACCACCTGCTTTTCAGGGTCGTATTCCGCAACGGAATGGATATCCCGCAGCGCGCCGTCCGTCGGGCGCTTGATGGTGAACTCGACATCGTAGGGGATCCCTGCACGTACGAGACCCTCCAGTGCGCTATTGAGCATGGACCGGTATTTCCGTAGCGGAATTTTCTGAACCTCGGGGATCGTCCACAGCTCCTCTGCGAGTCCGTAGATCCGCTTCGCCTCGTCGGACGCCGATACGGTGTTGTTTTGCAGGTCGAACTCCCAGTCTCCCACCTGGGCCACCTGCTGCGCGCGCCGCAACCGGTTCGCGGTCAGCTCGATGTCCTGTTGCGCCTTCACGCGTTCCGAGACATCATTAAAAATAACGGCGAATTGATCGGGGGCCGGACTAAAGGCGTGTACCTCAAAATATTTTCCAAGATCCTGAGAATAGTTTTCCAGCCTGATCGGGCGGCCGGTCTGTACGACGCTTACATAAGGCTTAAACCAGTGGTCTTCGATGTTGGGTAGGATTTCTCTGGCGGTCCGGCCAATAACCTGCTCCGGCGGGAGACCGATCATCTTAGTAAAGAGGGGATTCACTTGTAGATAGCGGTAGTCGACGGGATTTCCGTCGTTGTCGTAGACCATTTCATGCAGGGCGAAGCCGCTCGTCATGTTGTTGAAGAGTAGACGGTACCGCGCTTCGCTGTCTTCGATCGCCTTTCTGGCCGCGCGTTCCTTTGTTTGGTCGCGGAATACCAGTACGACGCCGGAGATCCGGCCGTCGGCATCATGGATCGGGGCTCCACTGTCGGCAATCGGGATTTCATGGCCCTCTCTGGAACGCAACATGGTGTGATTGGCGAGCTCGACGATCTTGCCGGTTCTCAATACGCGGTCGACGGGGCTGGGAATCGGGTCCCGTGTGATTTCGTTGAAGATGGGGAACACCTCGCGCAACGATTTCCCGGAGGCTTCGCCCAGAGTCCATCCGGTGAGTGTTTCAGCAAATGGGTTCATCAGCTCGATCCGTCCGCTGGCATCGGTCGAAATGACCGCGTCGCCAATGGAGGTGAGCGTGGTGCGCATCTTTTCTTCGCTTGTCCGCAGCGCCTTGGTCTGCCGCTTCAGCTCTGTAATGTCTTTGGCATAGACGTTCACATATCCGCGTTCAAGACTCGGCACGAGTGTAACGGAATAAGCCCGGCACTCGTTTTCCAATTCCGTTTCGTGCGGTGTTCCGTTGGAAAAGGTTTTCCGGATGTGTCGGCACCATGTTTCGGGCAACGGATCGCCCTCCCTTGCACCCGCAAGAGAACGCTCCAGACAAGCGGAGGCGGCGTTGCGGTACAGGAGCGTTCCGTCTTTGGAAATCCGCAGCACGGGGTTGTTGATTTCAGCCGGGAAACGGGCCAGATCGGCAATCTGTTCCTCGGTCCGCTTACGCTCGGTGATGTCAATGTTTACGCCGGTCACCTTGGAGGTTTTCCCGCCATCGGCGTGCACGACCCTGCCAACGGTTTGGATATGCCGGATCTCGCCGTCGGGACGAATGATGCGGAAGTCGGTGTTGAAGACGTTCTTTCCCTGTTTGGTGGCAGCGATCTCGGCGGTGGCAATTTCCATGGTTGTGCGTTCGCGGTCGTCGGGATGGATGCATTTAGTCCAGGTCTGGTAGGCGCCGTCGAACGTTTTCTCGTCCAGTCCATAAATCCGGTACATGCGTTCATCCCAGATCAATCTGCTGTTGGCGATGTCGCGTTCCCAGATGCCTATGCTGGCTGCGGAGGTGGCGATATCGCATCGTTCCTGGAGTTCGGCCAGTTCGTGCGTGCGCTGCTGCACCAGGGTTTCCAAAAGATGCGGTCGATTAAGCAGGATGGAAAAAAGGTAGGTGAGAAGCAGGCTAAGTGTTATTCCAGTGGCCAGAGTCGCCCATTCTCCATTGTGCCGGTTGGCGGCGAACCATTGGGGCTCGGGCGTAAAGAGCACCATGTAGGGTTTTCCGAAAGCAAAGACGGGGATACTTGCGGAAAGTGTGGATTTGAGCATGTCCTGGCATAGCGGCGCGTCGCCTTCGCAGGCGGAGCAGGACAATGGCATCGGCGGCTTTCCAGCATGGAGTTCGAACAACGTCGCCGAAAGCTTCGAGGCTTCCGCTTCCACGGTTGAGCTTTCGTTGACGATCATTTTTTCCAGATGGATGGAAACGCCTACAAAGCCTCCATCCCGGGAACGTGGAATCGGATCAAAGACGAACAAGCCGGTTGGTGCGCGGGACGCTGCTGGCGAAGCCACCATATCCGATGCGGTGATGTTGCCCGATTGCACGGCCGTCAAAAGGGCGTCCCGCAGGAGCGGATCCGAATAAAAATCATAACCGAGCATGGAGGAATGCATGGAGGCGGGTTCGACATAGACGGCTGGATAGAGAGGATCTGTTCCGGTGGGCGTTCCCGCGAACCGTCGAATCGAAAAGTCCGGCTGGCCTTGCGCCCGCATCCGGGCTTCGAACTCCGGTGTTTCGCTGGCCGGTACCGCAGGAAGCCATACGCACGACTCGACCGGATCGTTTTCGAGCAAAGGCCGGCAGAACGTTTCGAATTCTTCGCGGGTAACGTTTTCGCTGGCCTCGAAAAAACGGATCAGCATGTCGAGGTCCCGATCGATATCCTTGAACGAATCCGTATAATATTTCCCCTTGGTTTCCACTAGGGAAAGAAAGTGGTCCTTTAGTTGCTTGTTTTCCGAATTGCGGACGAACAGGGCTGCAATCAGGGTGAGCGCCAGCAGTACGCCGAAGTGAGTCGATATCTGAATGTTGCGTAGATCTTTGGCGTTGGAGGGGTGCGGTTTCTTGCGGACCTTGTAAATGGTGTAGCCGAGCAGGAGCAGACCCATGGGGATCAGCATGGCCAAAAGCGGCGCCCACTGCGCCTTGAGAATCTGTGCGCGCCAGGGGACCGTTTCGACGTCCTGTCCAAGCACCAAGAGCACCTTGCCCGAACGGGGATCGATGATGGGCACGTTGGCGCTGACAAACTCCCCGAACTCGTCGGAAACGGGGCCGAAGACGAGGGATTTGGCCGTACGGAACGCTTCGAAATTATAGGGCGAGGGGCTTAGATAGCGCGTCCCCGGCGGCGTGGCATACGGGTCGCCCGGCAGCAGGCTTTCGGGGCCGAAGAAGATTTCTCCGTCGCGAAGCCGCATGGTGTAGAGGCTGCGGGTGCCGGAGGCTTCCGCATAGGCCCGCAACTGGGTGGTGATCCGTTGAAATGCCGGTCGATCGGCATCTTCCGCGGTGAATGAGAGTTCGCGGATGTCGTCCGGTGAAATGGTTGCCGCAACGTTGCTTGCCTGCCGCAAGAGTACGCGCCGGATGCTCTCGTCTTCCCGATTCCGCGCATCGAACGAAAACCATCCCCCCATGCAGACAATCAGCAGGAACAGCCCGATCAAAATCCATCGGTGAAGATTAGCCGGTGCGACTGGATTGACAATGCCCATAAACACCCTTAGTTGAAATGGATATACAGGAATGAACCATGCTTGGCAACTGGCGGGGAGCCACTACTTCATACAGGATCTTCTTAAGACAGGGACATCCCTGCATAAATATTTCGTGAACCCTGCTCGTTCGTAGGCTCTTAGCAAACCGTATCCATCGGCAAGGCGGGGCTTTTGACCGCTTCCCGGGTTCTGAAATGGTCCAGTCCCGCAAAAAACGTGCGATGGTGCGTTGGCCGGCTTGTCCGGGCGGTTGGTTACCCCGGGTAGTTCTGTATCGTTATGCTCCTGGCGCGGCCCCCGATTGCGTGCGTGCGAAGTTGGTTGCAGATCGCGAGTCCATGGGGGATCATCCGCCGTGTTGAAAACGGCCGGTTGTGCGGTGTGTCATATAGGTCAGAAAAGACCGGCCTGCCGCAGGAAGTAGACGATGAGGAGCACCATCACGGCAATAATGGCGAGCTTCAGGATGCCTTTGATGAACTTGGCGAACAGCACCAGTACAGTGATGATGGCTGCGGCCAGCAGAATGACGGTCGTCATGGGATCGAGCGATTGAATGAAATCCATAGTGCGCTCCTTTAAGCAAACGCCGATCCGGGGCGTTCGCCTTCCTGCCTGGATGGGTTGTTCTGCTCATCCACCACATAGAACTCGACCCGGAACTGAACATCGCCAGTGATCACTACATGATGGAATCGTTCCGGCTCAATCACGATAGGGTGACCGGGATCGGCATCCAGTACCTGGGCGGGATCGTCCTCCCAGGCATACTGCAGGGAACCGCTTTCCACCACGAGGTAGCCCCATTTCCCTTTCGGGGCGAGATGCTTCTTAAGAATGCCCGGCACCACGGTGTCCTGCGTCATCGACGGCGTGGAGCCGGTCTTAACGGCACCATCGGGTAGGGTTTCGTTTTGATAGTTCATCGCACAGTCCTCGCTTAATTGAGGGGGAGCGTACCGTCTACCATCATTAAAGTCAGGCGATTCGGCCGCCGATTTTAGACGGGGCGCCGCAGCGAACTATTTTTTTGGGCGGGAGCGGGCGACGAGTTTGATGAAGATCGGCGCGCCCTCAAGGCCGAAGGCGGCGCGGAACTGGTTCTGCAAATAGGCGAGCCAGTTGGAGCGCGCATAGTCGGGATTGTTGACGAATACCTTGAAGTAGATTGGGTTGGTTCCGGTCTGGGTGGCGTAGTAGACCTTCATCCGCTTTCCTTTGGCCACCGGCGGGGGATATTTCGCGACGGCCTGCTCGATGACGCGGTTGAGCACGCCGGTCGTAATCTCGGTGCGCGTCTGCGCGGCGACATAGTCGATGGCCTCGATGCTGCGCTTCATGTTGTAGCCGCTCTTGGCGGAGACAAAGAGCACGGGCGCAAAACCCATGAACGGGAGCGCTTCGCGCAACGCGGGCAGATACTTGGTCTGCGTCACTTCATCTTCGGTGTTCTGGGCCAGATCCCATTTGTTGACCAACAGCAGGCACCCCTTTTGCGCGTCAATAATCTTGGCGGCTACTTTCTTGTCCTGCGTGGTCGGGCCGGTTTCGGCATCGAGCACCATCACTACGACATCCGCGCGCTCGATCGACTTGTCGGTGCGCAGGTTGCTGAACCAGTCGACCGCGCCCTTGCCACGCGTATCCTTTTGTACGCCGGCGGTGTCGATGAGCTGGTAGTGGCGGGCGGTTTCGCCCTTGCCGATGGTAAAGGGAATTTCGACGCTATCGCGCGTGGTGCCGGGTACATCGGAAACGATGACGCGCTCGCTCTTGAGTAGGCGGTTGATATAGGAGGACTTGCCGGCATTTGGCCGCCCGACCACTGCGACGCGCAGCGGCGTCTTTTCGGTCGGGTTTTCCTCTTTGGGCAGCTGCGGAACGAGCTCTTCCATCAGTTCCGAGATGCCGCGGTTCTGGATGGCGGAGACGGGGAAGACTGGGAAGCCGAGCCGATCGAAGTCGTAGACGGCTTCGTCGCGTTCGGGATTGTCGGCCTTGTTAGCCACGAGGATCACGGTGCGGCCGCTCTGGTGCAGGATGCGCGCAACCTCTTCGTCGAGCGGGGCCACGCCTGCGGTGACGTCGGTCACGAAAATAATGAAGTTGGCATCGGCAATGGCGATTTCGGCCTGCAACTCGGTGCCGGCGACGATCTGGTCAGGGGAGGTCTGTTTGCCGAAATGGCCGAGGCCGCCGGTATCGATCAGTTCGAAGCGTTCGCCGTTCCAGTTGGCTTCGCACGCCACGCGGTCGCGCGTGACGCCGACCTCTTCGTGCACGATCGAGACGCGCCGCCCCACCAGCCGGTTGAACAGTGCCGACTTGCCGACGTTCGGGCGACCGACGATCGCCACAACTCTTTTGCTTTTAATTTCTTCCATAGCGCGCACGGTGATACACGAAACCCTCTATCGGCACAACGGGAAAGGACAATATGTTTTAACCGCGAAGGATCGCATAGAACTCAGAGAAAGAAACTTTTGCTCTCTTATGCGGTTAATCCAGTTCCGCTGGTGCGACCCAGGGCGGGACGGGGCAGCCGAGGGTGTCGGCAATGATGCGAAAGAGTTCTACTTCTGCGACGGTGATCTTGCGGTCGTGCACCATGCAGGTGAGCATAGCGACCAGCAGCTTGCGCTTAGCCTTGAAGGACGCTTCGTTTTTAAACGTATTGAGTGCGGTGTCTAATTCCTGCCATCCGCATTCGGTCAACAGGTGGAAGCTGGAGCACGGGGCGTTGATCGTTGCAATCGCATCCTCGAATGCAACGAGGGCCTGTTCTCCGGTTTCGTGCCCCTTGAGGGCCAGTGTGGAAAGAATCGTTGAGGTTTCTTTGCTCAGTTTTTGGATAGCGTAGATGTTGACTGCCTTGGATTTGGTTTTTTCGTCAAAGGCAGCTGCAAGATGAGTTGTAATTACAGTGTACAGGGCCGCTTCATGAACATCGACTTGTTCATCAGCCATGATCAATTCCTTAAGCGTCTTCCGGAAATTTTCATATTCGGTTTTTGAAAGCAGGCGTAAGGCGGGGATGGAAAGATCAATGATGGGGAGATGCATGTCTGGTTTGAAAGCGCCTAGGTTGGGAAGTGCTTTTTGCAGCGCATTAAAGGTCTCGGGTTCGGCGTATTGCCGGATTGCGGCCATTTGCTTGTTTTGGACCGTTTCATTGGAGTCGAGCAGCAGGAAATAGACGAGTATTCGTGCGCCGAGAGGGTCACGGGCAAGTTCTTTGGCAGGATCCGGTATGGATGCTATCAGTTCCTGAGCTGCATTAATATGCGCTCCCATCGGGGTTCCGATGGAAGCGAGGAGAATGCCGAGATCGACCTGCGGCGGTATGGTTGCCGAGGTGGTGGGCTGTTTTCCTGGCGTGTTGTATAGATTGAAAAAGTCGGCTTTCTC
>JBNLGU010000075.1:0-14057 GCA_050306215.1 Pontiella sp. | reverse complement strand
CAAAGACGAGCACGTCCGCGCGGTGGGCGGCACCATTCTGGGCCGCAACGGGAGCCCGGACAACGCCAAGTGGCTTATGAAGGCAAGCTTGGACAACGGCGACATGGTTTCGGAAATCGCTGAAATCGACTTCAGGTCAGGCAATTCGCGCAGCGATACCTTTTTCGGGATCAAAGCGCCAAAGGGACGCTATATCACTGCGGTTTCGTGGGTTAACCTCAGTGGTACCTACTCCGGGCTCGACGGCTTTGCCTTCATCACCAACGGCGCTCCGCCAAAGCGGGCCAAACCGACCAACAAGTCCAATGGCGACTTGTTCGGCTTTAACTCTCCGGGTTCATCCCGTCGTGGTGGCGGCAGTTCGGAAGGCGGCGAAGTCACCTTGTTTGGCCGTTCGCAGCCCTGATTCCGCTCCAGTTTTGGGCATACCGAATCCTGTCGCTACGAAGGGCACAATCACCGCCCGCAAATATTGATATTGCGGCAAATGGTGATAAGGTAGGCCCCCATTATGAAGGAACTCATTGGAGCCGTTGTGGCAGGGACTCTATTTGGCTGGGCAGCCATTCCGCATTGCTATGCCATGTGCGGTCCGTTGCACGTGTCGGTTTGCGCGTTGCACCGTGAAAAAAGCCTGAAGGCGCTATCCCTTTTCAATCTTGGACGCATTGCCGGCTACACCTTGGCCGGCATCCTGTTTGGGGCATTCGGGGCCTTTATCAATCTTGGCGCGGCACACGCATGTTGCCAAACGGAGGGCATGAAGCTGCGCGGTATGTTGCTTTCGCTGCTCTTCCCCGGTGTCATGATGCTGTTCATCGCCTTCTACGCGTTTCGGAAGCAGGGGTTGCGCGCGCCCAAGAACAATTGGCTTTCGCGCTTTTTCAGCGGAGGCCTCGGCAAGCTAACGCTGGGCGGGGCATGCACCTCGTTGATTCCCTGTGGCATGCTTTACGCCGCCTTCGCCTTGGCGGTCGGTATGGGGCGCTGGTACCTCGGCGGGGCGTTCATGCTGGCCTTCGTGGTCACCCAAACCTTCTTCATGCAGCTTGGAATCTCCTTGGGGCGATTGGTGGACAAGAAGTGGGGTGCCCGGTTCGAGAAAGCCTTTCCATGGCTCTGCCTGGCCGTTGGGGCCTTCTACATCATCCTGTTCCTAAAGAAGCTGAATGGCTGAACACTGTATAGTATGTAACCGCTCCGTTCCGCGTGGCGATGGGGATTTCTGCTGTCCGGGTTGCGCCGCCGTCTACACCATCGTCGGTAAAATGGGGCTCGATGGTGCCGAGCGGGACGAACGCATCTCCCAGTTGCTCGAAGGCGTATTTCCCGGGGGCGAAGACATCGGTGCCTCGGTTCAGCCCGAGATCGAGCACGGACAGGAACTTTGCTTTCTGGTGGGTGGCATGGTCTGTCCCGCCTGCTCCTGGCTGGTGCACAACAGCTTGGGAAAGTTGCCTGGCGTCGGCAACGTCAACCTCAACTTTATCGCGGAAACCTGCTCGCTGATTTACGACCCGATGAAGGTCGGGAAGGATACGATTGCCGGCAACATCGAAAAGCTCGGCTACCGTTTCTACGAGGGCGAGGAGGTGCGGCAGGACAGCTTCGACTACTTCCGCTTTGGGGCCGGTTGGTTCTTTGCCCTGAACAACATGATGCTCTCCTTCGTGGTCTATTCCGCCGAGAGCTGGGAGGTTCCGCTGGCCATGCGCGCCGTCTGTTCGGCCCTGCTGGCCCTGTTCGGTACATTGGTGCCGCTCTATGCCGCGCGCACCACCATGGTCATGGGGTTCCGGCAGATCGCCATGCGCCAGTTCCGCATGGAAAGCCTGGTGGTCCTATCGACTTCGGCCGCTTGGCTCTATTCGGTCTATTCCATGCTGACCGGCGATTTTGCACGCCTCTACTTCGACGTGGTGGCGTTGCTCCTCATGCTCATCGAAACGGGCAACCTGATCTCCGGGAGCTTTTACAAGAAGCTCAGCCGCCGCGTCAGTTCGCTGTCCTGGCAGTTGCCCAAAAAGGCCCGTATCGGAGAGGACGACTTTGCGGATGTGGATGAACTGGATCCGGGGCGCGAGTTCCATGTGCTCCGGGGCGAGGTGGTGCCGACAGACGGAATTCTGCTGGACTCCGCCGAGTTTGATTTCAGTCTCATTACCGGCGAGTCGCACGGGGTGCAGCTTGACCAAGGCCACTATGTCGGGGCGGGGGCGAAATTGCTTTCCGAGACCGCCCGGCTCTCCGTGCCGGCCACCGGCCGCAACAACCTGATCAAGCGCATTGTGGAAAGCACCATCGAAGCGTTCAACACTCGAAAGAAACAGCTGTCGTTCGGTGATAGGATCAGCCAGGTGTTCGTTCCGTTCGTGATTGCGGTCGGGGTGCTGGTGTGTGCGGGAAATCTGCTGGCGGGTGCGCGCCACGAAGCGATGATTCGGATGCTTAGCGTACTTATCGTAGCGTGTCCCTGCGCCTTCGGCATTGCCGAACCCCTTGTTTTGACGGCTGCCATCGAAAAGGTCCGCAAGCTGGGGATTCAGATCTTCAACGGGGCGGTGCTGGCCCTCAAGCCGGCGGTAGCCGTCTTTGACAAGACCGGTACCCTGACGCGTGGCATGCCCGAAGTGCATGATTTCATTTGGCTGGTGGATGAAGATCCCGCGTTGCTCAATATCCTGGCCTCGTTGGAAAACGGGATCGAGCATCCGATCGCGCGGGCGTTGGCCGCCGTGGGCCTGCCGCAAGCCGTGTCCGCCCGGACCATTACCCGCACGGTGGTCTCCGCCGTGGTGGATGGGAAAACCTATATGGCCGGAAACGCGGAACTTTACGCCGACGTCGCCATTCCTGCCCACCTGCAAAACTCGACCATTGTTATGTTCGGGGATGCCGACCGATGTTTCCTGATTGCCGGCCTGTGCGATACGGTGCGCGACGATGCAGCCGGACTGGTGGCCGACCTGAAGGCGCGCGGTGTGGAGCCCTGGGTCTTTTCGGGCGACCGGCAAGCCGTGGTGGAACAGGTGGCCGGGGAGCTGGGCATTGCAAACTACCGGGCCGAGATGGGCAGCGGCGACAAGCAACGTGAAATTGCGGCGCTACAGCAGTCGGGCCGCTCCGTCATGATGGTGGGCGACGGCATCAATGACGCCCAGGCGCTGGCGGCCGCCGACATAGGCATCGCCGTCTTTTCCGGCCAGATCCCGGCCAAGATGAGCGCGGACGGCGTGTTCATGGTTCCCGAGATCGGCCGTTTGCGCGATCTTCCGTTCATGCAACGGAAGGTGCGACACAAGATACGGCTCAACTATGGCTGGGCCTTCCTCTACAATGTGATCGGCATGGGGCTGGCCGGGGTAGGGTGGCTGTCGCCCAAATACTGCGCCGTCGGCATGGTCTTCTCCAACCTCGTCGTCATCTTCAATTCGATGTACGGAATGAAGCTACCCCGGTCGGGATCGGATTAATCGCCAAAGAGGAAATCCCTGTAGAGCCTGTAGCGAACCGTCATATCGCGAATTTTCTTTTCCAGATCCTTCGCCTTTTGGTCGGGGGATACTTGGTATTGGCTAAGCCAGTTTAAGTACGTTTTTTGGATATTGATTGGGAGAAATTGCCCCTCATCCTTAAACCAACTCAATGCTTCATACGTGAAGATGCCTTTTAGATAATCTTGACCATAGCAATCATCGTATGTGAAATAATCTCTGACGTATGTGCCATCGTCCTTGTTGTTGGGGTTAGATGTTGCTCGCTTGTATGCTTTTTGGAAATAGGTTTCTTCCCTCTTTTCTTCATCGGGTATAGCCGCATTGTGGGATTCGGGGAAGGTGGCTGTATCGAGGTTACGTAGCATGCGGCGACAGATGTCTTGGATCGTAGCTTTGATTTCCGGAGTAATGGTTTGGCCGCCTACCAGGCGCTGCTTTGCATAGCCGCGGACCATCTGTTCGTAGGATAGATAGACGTCACCCGTAAATATTCCACTGTCCTCGGTGAGGTTTTCAATGCGCACCAACTGTCCCTGCAAGGTGGCTTTAGCCAAATCTTTCGCCGATTGACCGGATAGCAACACCTTTGTTCGATCTTGCTGAATGTCTTCTATGTTCTCCAGATTATTGATGCGGATGGTGACTTCATTGTTCGGTTCGTTTGGTCGGATAGCCGTGATTTGGTTGTAGCTGGTAACCGATTTAACCTGAAACCATTCCGCGCGGGTGCTTGTACAAAATGCCAAGGCGATGGCGGCAAGGGCTAATTTCTTCATCGTAGGGTTATCCTTTCTCATGGTTTTTAAAAAATGTACAACGAGTACTAGCCGAAATCATTGCCCGGAATCAAAGAAAAACTCTAAATTATGGATGTGAAATCCGGAATAAGGGACTCTCAATGCGATTCTACCCGCTTGCCTGGTCGGATCGGCAACCTTTTTACTTCCAACCCTGCGCCCCCTTGCCTATATTTTCCGGGTTAATCAACGGATGCCCATTCATGAAACGCAACGAAGACCAAAGTACCCGCAAACCTGCATGGAGTACGGCGCTGGCCGTGGCCGCCGGTTTTTCATTCTACGTCCTCTGCATGATCCTGCCGCTGGTCGGGCCGTCCGGTGGTAGCCGGGTGGAGCATACCGCCAAGAACAAGGCAACCTTCCTGATGGTGTTGTTTACCACACTGGTGCTGGCTTCGGCCTCGACCTATGTATCCCTGAAGCGCAAGAAGGAGGACGGCACCGCGCTTCCGCGCTTTTCACCGGGCGTATGCGTGGTGTGCATTTGCTTCCTGGTCATTTTGCTCTTCAACGGGTTCGCCATCTGACGAGGACATGCACGCCGCTTCCCCGGAAGCGGTTCCGAAGCATCAAAATTCCGGAAGGGAGTTCAGGAACTCCTTGCCCGCTCCGGTGAGCCAAACATATTCCTTGTCGATCTTGCGCGCCGTAACGACCGGTGTCTTTAGGGCTGCATAAACCAGCGCGCCCAACAGAAGTGCTATGCCTGCCAAGCCCACGGATATGAGATTGTTGGCGAAGCCCATAACGATCAAGGCAATCGAAGCCACCACCAGTATCCACGAAACGAGAATGTTGGTTTTGCGCTGCGATGCGTGCTGCTCGCAGAGCGATATCTCGATGATGGCCCGCTTGCGGGTAATGATGGCTGCAAGGGCGTACACTAGAAGGTTGATCAGGAAAAACAGGTAAATGAGCGGATTGTGCCAGTAGAGCTTCTTCGTCAATCGATGGCCACTGGTCGGGACATTGCATTTTACGCAACGGTTGGGAAGGGATGCCTGCTTGCCCATAATGAGTATCTTGTTCCGGCGCGCCACCGTGATGTCGGCCATCGACACACCTTCCCTGACCATTTGTACAAAAGTTGGTTTGCACTCCCCGCAAACCCATTTGTCCTCGATAAAGAGCATGTTGTCTTGAGCCAGTATTTGGTGGCACATGGCGCATGCCGCTTCTTTGCGATCTGTTGTTTCCATTCTTACCCCCTTGTTGTGGTATGTCGCAGTGATGGTACCCGACGAGTGAAGAAAACCTTTGCTCATCGTCTGTTCATGCGGGCCACCCCTCCAAGCCGCGTCTATCCAACAGTTCTATCTACAAAATCGAATACAGCCATGTCATTGTTTTTCGCACTCTTGTTTGGATCAAACTAAAAAACCAGCACACTCTCCTAAAACCAAAGAGGTTGCATGAGCCTTTTTTAGTTCAATTGTTCAAGCGGACCTGCACGGGGCACAATCAGCCGGAATCCGTGCGGTAGATGTTGGTAATCAAAGGCCGGCTGACTGAGTCTAAACGATTACCTGAATTCGGGGGCTGGTCCCATAGGCCGGGCAAAAGAAAAACCCCGCTGGGTTAGGGCGGGGCCGGAGTAATGGGCTGCAACGTGATGGGTTCACTTGGGTAGTTGCGTTTGCCCGTATGAAATTGTTGGGTTCATTATGTAATACGAGGGTTTGGGGCCGACTGTTATCCCAAAACGCACTTTTTTTGAATTTTTTTCAAAAAGGGCGGTTTTGCTGGGTTTTAGGGGGATTAAATTAACAAGACGATGGATAACAGGACGATTATTTCAGCGATGCACGAGCGGTAATAGTCTTGTTTTCAATCGTCCTGTGGTTTCCGTTTGCCGGGTTTTCAACCGAGTTCGCGGTTAAGTCGGGTGATTTCCGCGCGCATTTTTTCAAACACCTCGGCCTTGTAGACGCGGACACTGGCCTCGGAAATCCCCAGTTTTTCGGCGATCTCCTTGTTGGGCACCTCTTGGGAGACCAATTTGAATACTTCGCGTTTGGTTTCGTAAATGCCGTTCTTGATGTTGTCCCATGCCAGATTGGTGATATGCAGCACCCATTCTTCGCGGGCGAGGTTTTCAATGTCGGGCAACACCTGCTCCTCGATATCGAGGTATTGCTCCTGGTATTCCACGGAGTCGCGGCCCGTAATGAAGTTTTTCCTGGTGCGGAAAAAGTCCTTCACCGTATTGCGGGTCATGGCCGCCAGCCAGTTGTGGAACTTGCCCTTGTTCTGATTGTACTCGAAGTCCTCGATTTTCTGCCAGACCTTGGTCAGCACCGCTTGGCTGATGTCCTCGGCATCCTCGGCGTTGATGCCCATGCGCAGGATCAGGCTGAGGATAAAGCCCCGGTAGATGGTCTCGAATTCCAGCCAGGCCTGGTCGTTCTCCGTCTTCTTGAGCTTGGCCAGCAGGGTGACCCGCGTTGGATTGTAGTTTTCGGGATCCATGTCAGTGGTCGGTGTAGATGATGATGACTCCGCGCTTTGCCAGCGACTGGATGGTTGGATCTGAGCGGAAGCCCTCCGCAACGGTCAACAGCTTGAGGTTGCGGCACCAAACCAGCTGGGGCGTGATGGACAGGCCTTCGATCCGGCTGATGTCGAGCGTGGTGAGGCGGGGGTACTTGACGATGTTGGCGAGGTTGCGGATGCGCGTGTCGCTTATGTTTAGCGTTTCGATCCCGGAGAGGGAGTCCTGTCCGGGCAGGTAGTTGATCTGCGTGCCTGAGAGATCAAGGGCGCGCAGTCGGTTCTCGGTCAGCAACCCTAGGTTGGGGGTGCCGATGCGGCTGGCGTTGAGCCGGGCAATCTTGAGTCCGCATAGTGGCGTGATGTCGTCGAGGCCGCTGTTGTTGCGGATGTCGATGTTCCAGGCTCCGTTGTCGGCGGCTTCCCATTTCATGTTGAGCTGGTCTACGGCGGGATTGAGCTGTTCAAGACTTTCCTTGAGGGCGGGGAAATGGGTGGCTGGATCGAAGGAGCCCTGGTTGAAATTGAAGAACAGTCGCGGCAGGTCGAATTCCATGCCGCTGGCGCGAAATCCGAACACCAGTTGCGGAAAATCGGGGTCTGGAACGCGGCCGATATCCTTGTATTGTTCGCTCAGTTGCCGGATCGATGGATTGGAGATGCCTTTGTCGGCATCCCGGGCAATCGACCACGCGTCTTTGAAACGCTGCTCGCTGAGCAACATGCGGATTTTAAGGGTCCAAGCCGCGGTGCTGCTTGGATCGAACGCCAAGCTGGTATCGAGCGCCTGCTCTGCCTCGTCAAAGGCGTAGGCCCGTTCCGCCCGTTTCATCAGTTCCAGATAGTCCGGCGCCACTTTCTTTGCCGTGGTGGCGATATACTCGTTCGTTTTCTGGAGATCGGCGAGCGCGTTGACGGCTACCCGTTCGCTCTGCTTGATGGAGGCGAAGCTCTTGACCAAAACTATGGCGATGATGGCGGCCGAAGCGGTGATCAGGCCGACGGCCATCTTGTGTCGCCGGATCAGCAGGGCAAAGTGGGTGAAGAACGTCGGGTTTTCGGCACTGGTCGCAAAACCGTCCTGGTATTGGTGGATGTCGCGAATCAGCGCGGCCACATTGGGATAGCGATCCGTGGGATCGGTTTGCATGGCCTTCATGGCAATGGCTGCAAGGGCGGGGGGGATGCGCAGTTTCGGCGCACGCTTGGCCGGATGTGGGAAATCGCCCCGCACGGTTTTCTGCAGAACATCCTTCACGGTGCCGCCCGTTATCGGGCACTCGTAGGTCAGGATCTCGTAAAGCATGGAGCCGAGCATGTAGACGTCCGTCTGGAAGTCGATGTCGGTCGGGTTGCCTTGGGCCTGCTCGGGCGACATGTAGCCCGGCGTTCCGCCCACGACATGCCGTCGCTTGACCGAGCTCTCCAGATAGCGGGTCAGCGTTTGGCCATTCTCCAGTGCCACGTCATCAAGGCTTTGCCACGAAACCGGCTCGCCGTCGTATTCTTCGAGATGGGTAATGAGAGTCGACAGCCCCCAGTCCAAAACATGGACATCGCCGAAATCGCCGACAATGACGTTGGAGGGCTTGAGGTCCAGATGGATCACGCCCTTGGTGTGCGCATAGTCGATGGCGTTGCAGACCTTCAGGAAGATGCCGAGCAACCGGGTGCGGCTATAGCGCTTGCGGTATTCTTCGCTCCCGTCCCGTAGCCGCTTGATGACATCACCCAGCGTTTCGCCTTTCAGCGCCTTCATGGTGAAGTATGGGTTGCCGTTTTCATCCACGGCGATGTCGTAGATCGGAATAATGTTCGGGTGCTGGAGGTTGGCCGTCAGGCGTGCCTCGTAGAGAAACGAATCGATATCCTCGCCGGAGGCGATCTTGGAATCCTGGATCAGGGCCATGGCCACTTTGCGGGCGGTGCGGTGGTCGTCCACTTCCCAAATCGACTTCATGCCGCCCTGGTTGAGCTTTTTGTGCGGCGTATAGCGATCGGCGGGGTTTCCATCCATCAGCGAGCCGTGTTTGGACGGCTTGTCCTGCAGGTCCTCCTCGAACAAAATCTTCTCGGTATCGGAAAAAACAATGTCTTCGGCAAACAAGTTGGGATTGCCGATTTCGCGGCCCGCAGGACCGTTCCCGGGCGTCATTTTTGGATTCTTGTTTTCGGATTCGTCCATTGCGAGTGAATCAACCGTAATAAGTTGAACCAGAGCGTAGCACCGGCAAGCGGAACGGGCAAAAGAAAACCCCGCTGGTTAGGCGGGGTTTGGAGTAATTTTTAGAAGCATGCAACAGGTTTGGGTTCACTTGAGCCGCGTTTGCTTCAGTTGGGTTTTAATTGGGTTCATACATGTATACGAGGGCTCGCGCCGATCTGTTACCCGGAATGAGCATTTTTTCTTTTTTTTTGCGTCAGCATGAAAAAACCGGTGATTTCCTGGTTTGTGGCGATTGGCGAGAAGCAAACCTGCACGCCCATGTGTTGACGGCTTCCGTCGCGAATGATTCAGGTCATGAAAGGCGACCCACATGGTCTGCACTTGCTAATCATATGTATGCCGGATAATATGATCGGAATCATCAAGAATGGGGGATGTATGAAGCTGGTGGTAAGCAAAGGAATGATGGGCATCTGTTTGGGAATTGTTGCAGGATTAACTGTTGCGAATGCCGAATCCGCCGACCCAAGGGCGGGAAGCGTCCCTTCCATGCAGGCGTTGCTCTCCGCCATGGACCGATCCAACGAGTCCGATAATACTCCTTCGATGGATGCCTCCGAGCTGTTCAACCGCGCCTGCTCCCAGTGCCATGACACCAGCCGGTCAACCTCGAAAACCAAGACATATGGCGATTGGCTGGTAACGGTTCGTCGCATGGCATCCAAGACAGGTGCGAATATACTGCCGGCCGAGATCGAGCCCATTGCCGATTACCTGTCATCCCTCAACCCGTCCGAGGTCCCAGAGGAAAGCGATCAGGAGGTCCCTACCATTGCGGAGGTTCTGGCTGCGTCCGACGTGACGGCCAATGCAACGGTGTCCCTGCTATGGCGCAAAGGGGACCGGCAGGTAGAGAACGAAGGCTTCTTTCCCGATGTTTGGGCGGGGGCGGAATGGCACCCCGCCGACAATCCGTTCAGCATTCAGGTGATGGCTTGCACAACGTGTCACGATGACGGTAGCGGAGGGCTTAATGCCGAGCTGGTGGAGGGCAGCTTCCGGGCCGATCTGCTGCATATGATGAGTGGCCGTAGTGCGGCAGAGCGGGATTTAGGACTTGAGATTGAAGCCAAGGCCGGACGTTTAGCGGTCCCTTTCGGAGCCTTTTCGGGGATGGCGCATCCGGGCGTCTACCGTACCTTGACCAATCCCTTGATGTACAACATGGGAAGACGGGTGGGGTACTATGAGCCCGTTCTACCGATGCCCTACGCGGACGAAGGCGTGGACCTGCATTTTGGAAAATCCCTGCCGCTGGGGTTTGTGGTGCGGCTCGACGGCTATGCCGTGAACGGATTGCAGGAGGGAGGCTTCACGCCGAGCCGGAGTTATCGCGACAACAACTCCAATGCCGCCCTGGGCGGGCGCATCGTGCTGGGAAGCTCTTGGCTGACTTTGGGCGGTTCCTATGCAACAGGCGAATTGCAGGCAACCGGAGCGCCAGAAGCGAAATATCGGCTGTCCGGCTGCGATGTGGTGTTGCGGTATCTCGACCACGTGCGGTTCTACTATGAATACGCACGGCGGGAAGAGGATACTACGCCTACGCTCGAAAGTGATTTTTCAGGCCATGTGGCCGAGCTGGAGGGACGGATATGGAACAGGCCAAGGATATCGCTTTTAGTGCGCTACGATTCCATTGACAACTCAGCCTTGTACGGGGGCGCCACCATCGAGCGGTTCACATGGGGTCCGCATGTAACTTTGCCTGGTGGAAGTTCCATCCTTTTCAACCACGAACATTGGAAACACGACGATCCCCTCAAGAGCGAGGACATTATCGGTATCCGCTGGATTGTATCCCTGTAGTTTTCTAAGGCGGGATTCTAGAAGAAGCCCTGTTGAACCTGGAAGAAGACCGTTTCGGCTTCCGGCAAGGCGACGGTGGTCGTGTTGGTTCCCCCGCCATAGCTATTGAGCTGGATCTCGGCGTCCGTCCAGGTGTTGAGTGCCAGGTTGGTGCTTAACTGGATGTTGAGGTTAAGGGCATCCGTTCCGGTCGATGTTATAACGGCATCGGATGCGAATGAAAGGTCTGTGATTACGATGGCAGGAGGATCGACGATGTTAATGGTTCCGGTCATCGCACTGTGGTGCTGGCAGTTGTATTGCAAGGTGTTGGGTGCATCGTTGGGCACCGCAAACGTGATGGTTCCGATCGAGGTGCCATTACCCGTCACACCATCGTTGTATGCATTACCGGTACCTGTGCCTCCCGGGGGGGTCTTGATCCAGAAGGGGTGTCCCGACGCGTTGAGGTTAAAGGTGTAGGTAAAGCCCCGGACCAGCGTCAGTGAAGGGTCCGTCTGGCCGTTGATGGTGTAGTCGACGAAGCTTCCACCCAGAACGCTGAAGACATTGGTCGCCGCCATGGGAGCGGAAAGGGTCAGGAAGCTGAATGACCACAGAAGGATCAAAAGACGAAACGTTTTCATAGCGGATTCCTTTCTTGATAATGCTTCGTAGGGTGACCTTGCTGGATGGGGGTGGCAAGAAAATGACTAATATATTATCATTACACTAATATATGGTTTGATGGTTTTTCCGGCAGGGATTGCAGGCCGGCTTTTCACATGGCTTGCGACCGATACCCTACCGTTGATGCAGATCTGCAGTTCCGCCTTGGCATGGAACCGGAGTTCCCATATGTAAGGGGGCATGAATCCCGAGGTCCGGACCATTCGAGCCATGATGCAAATCTACTGCCGAGCCCATCATGGGGCGGGGCGGGAGCTTTGCACCGATTGTTCCGAGCTGCTGGCCTACGCTGAGAAACGCATCGAAAAATGCCCCTTCGGCATCAAGAAACCGGTTTGCAACCATTGCACGGTGCATTGCTACAAACCGGCGATGCGCGAACAGGTAAGGATTGTGATGCGCTATGCCGGGCCGCGGATGCCGTTGCGGCATCCGATCCTGGCGCTACGGCATCTGGCCCGTTCCAAGCTCTACCGCGCCGGCCTTTCGAAATAAACCTTGCCGGATCGTGGGCAGATCGTAACCACATACCGCTGCAACATGCGCAAGCCGGCCCGTGGCAATCCATCGGGCGTCATACTGGCCATGGTGGGGGCGTTGACGTAGACGACCTCGCCGAGGCTGACCATCTTGGTGGAATTGATCGTGGCATCGTTTCGTGCCAGAAAATAGTTTCCGGCAAAGTCGAGGATAACCGGGGTTGCCTTGCTGTCGACCATACCCTCGACCGCTAAGCCCACATTCGGAATGGAGACTATGGAGGCAGTGCCAATCAGATTCGCTTCATCCGGGGTGTAGGGCGTTGTGGCGGAAAACTCAATGCTACCTTCCTCGATGTTGAAGCGGATAAACTCCATGTTGCTCAGCAGGTCGTAGCCAAGGATGCCGCTGATCTCGGGATCCATGATGCCCCGGCTGAGCGGGCCCAGCGAGTTTGCCGCCATGCGGACAAAGACCGCCGTATCTTCGATGAAGAAGTTGTCGATGCGGATTTGCGGTATGATGGCCGCATAGGCTTCCGCTTGGCCGATGAAGGCCGTTCCGCGGTAGGGGATGGTCCTTCCATCCAGTCCCAGGAATGAGGTTTTGAATTCCATGGCATGGCCGAATTCCACCCACGATTCCATGATGGACGTGTCCACAAGGACCATCATCTCCATGCGGGAGGCCGAACCATTCACCTTGATGATCGGGAAATCATCCGAGTAGTAGTGTGCTTTGGCCATGTGGCGCGGGTGCAGGCGTGGATTCCCGGTCATGGCAATGCCTTTCCCGAAGGAATAGATGTTGTAGCCGAACTGTTGTGGCGGCTTGGCCTGCGACAAGGCCTCATGCACCTTGCCCTTGCTTAGGATAACCTCACCCTTCTCCTTGTGTCCGACGCTCTTGCACCCGGCAAGCAGGGCACAGGCGCTCAAAAGTGATAGCAGTTGTTTGGTCATGGTAAGAGTCCTCATCTAGGGGTTAGCTTGAAACACCGTCTGTCGTACGCGTCGAGCAACACCACAATATCCGTGGGATCCTCGGAAAGACAAGCAAGGAAAAGGTTGTCGGTCAGGGCAAACGTGAGGCTCATTCCCCGGGCCAGCTCCGGAGAGTCGTACCGCCAAACCGGCCAGATGGAATGCTTGCCAATCATCCTGAGGTTCCGGTCGGAGCTGTGTTCCAGCTTCCAGCGCAACCATGGACTGCGCCAGCCGACCCAGCTGGCGGCCGCCCAGGTTTTGTTTTGCCCGGCCCTGCGGAAGGGGATGTCGGCCACGGCGATTTCGGATGCGGCGGCCAGTGCGGCCCATTCGTTATCGTGCAAGAGTCCGCCAAGGGTGTTGCCCGCGCCAAGAGCCCGGTCTAGCTGGGCGCAAACCGGACTTTCCAGCAGCTCGTCCAGCGAGCCGGCGCGGTAGACAAAAGTGGATTGCTCCGGCATGGCGCTGCAAACCGCGCCGGGAATGAAGGGCTGGAAGAAGGAATAGTAGAGAATGGCGCCCGCGAAAACAGCGCCCAGTGCCAAGCTAGCGGTGCAGCGGGCTTTCGTCATGCCAGTACGGTTCCGACGATATCCATGGCCGAGGCGTGGCCCTTGCGGACCAGGTAGGCTTCGAGCCCGTTAATGACCCGGTCCACGGTTGACGGATCAACAAAGTTGGCCGTGCCCACCGCAACGGACGTGGCGCCGGCAACCATGAATTCAATGGCGTCTTCCGGCTCGAAGATACCTCCCATGCCGATGATCGGAAGCGAGGTGGCCTTGGCCGCGTCCCACACCAGCTTGATGGCGATCGGCTTGATGGCCGGGCCGCTCAAGCCGCCGGTACGGTTGGCCAGCTCGGGTTGGAGCGTTTCAATATTAATGGCCATGGCGGGATAGGAGTTCATGACCGAAATGGCGTCGGCGCCGCAATCTTCCGCCGCCTTGGCGAACGGTCCGATAGTGGAAACGTTGGGCGCCAGCTTCGGGATAATGGGTTTTTGCGTTTTTCCGCGGACGAGTTCGATCACCCGCGAAAACATGTCGACGTCCGTGCCAAAGGCCGAGCCGCCCTCCTTGACGTTGGGGCAGGAGAG
>JBNLGU010000074.1:0-14729 GCA_050306215.1 Pontiella sp. | reverse complement strand
ATACATTGGCCGCGGGGTCACCATTTCCACTCTGTTTTTTCCGGATGTCTGACGCGCTTTCTTTCATATAACGACTTAGCGGTAGCGCGTTGAACATCCAATACCCTGCTGGACATACATGATAAAACTATGCATAAATAATTAAAAGAAACTATGCTCTACATTGACAGCGTTGCGGGGCATATCTAAACTTCAAGTTACGTCTGCAAGGGAGGTTCGGAATGAAAATATATCACGGCAAATATTTATTCAAAAATGCGCACATGGGACTCGTCATGTGCCTGGGAGTCGGTGGTTTCGCCATTGGTGTGACCACTGCCAGTTTAGCTGATGTGCAGCCAACCAACGAAACGCGGGTGGTTTCACCAACTCCTCTGGACTATGATTGGTTTGGCGATACTGTCCAGATCGACGATGCGGGCGAGACCATCATTGCAGGCATACCCAACCGGGACAATATTGGTGCCTATGCCGGAGTCGCGGAAATATTCACCTACAACGGCTCGAGCTGGAGCTGGCAGGCGACACTTGCCGGAACAACCCAGGCAGAAGCGGCATTCGGTCTTTCGACGGCGATAAGTGAGGATGGCAACCGGGTGGTGGTTGGTGCGCCGTTTGAAGATGGTCCTGGGGGGGCTTTGGACGAGGATTCGGGCGCGGCCTATCTCTATACCCGGAACGGATCTTCGTGGCCGTTGACCAAGAAACTGCAGGGACACGACACCCAGTGGTACGACTATTTTGGCGATGGGGTCGGCATAAGCGGCGACACGGTGGTGGTGGGAGCTGACGGGGCCGAAGTGGGCTTTGGCGTGTATCCGGGCGCGGCCTATGTTTTTGTCGATTCAGGCGGGGTTGTGACGGAGCAGCAAAAGTTGAGCTCCAGTGATGGGGTCGACTTCGACTGGTTCGGTTGGTCGGTGGCGATAGATGGCAATACTATTGCGGTGGGCGCGCCCGGCGACGACGTGGGTGCCACGGAGTCGGGCTCGATCTACATGTTTGAACGCACCGGGACGAATTGGCTGCAAACGACAAAAATCTATCAGGATGATCCTGCGGTCTCCAACTGGTTCGGGCTCTTCCTCGCACTGGACGGCGATACCCTTGCCGTCGGTAATGCCTACAAGGACGGACCCGGCGCGAACTATGAAGCAGGAGCGGTGGATGTCTATGTCCGGAGCGGGGTTAACTGGACGAAGCAGGCCCGCCTGCGTGCGAGTAATTTGGAGCCCTATGCCTGGTTCGGCTTCGGTGTCGATGTGAGCGGGGATGTTATTGCAGTCGGAGCACCCTATGCCACGGGAGGCGGTGTCGACTATGCGGGCCAGACCTATCTCTTCCAGCGCTCAGGGACAAACTGGACTCAGACCGCACATTTCACGCCGGGAAGCCCGTCCTTCGATGATGAATCGGGGTGGGACGTCGGTCTGTGCGATAGCAGGGTGGTCACCGTTGCCAACAACGAGACGGTCTCAGGCCATGTTTATGCGGGGGCCATGTATGTGTATGATCTCGTATACGACACGTTCCTGTCGCCGCTGATCACCTGGATTGCGCCGACAAACGTAAGCGACATGGCATTGGCGTTTACCTCAGAATCCGGGGCGAACTACCGGGTCGACTACCGAGACAGCATGACTAGTGGTGGCTGGAGCACGCTTACCAACAACATTCCCGGTACCGGAGGGGAGATCACGGTGGTTGATGAGGCGCCGCTCGCAACGAACCGCTTCTACCAGGTGGTGATTCCGTAGCAGGTCGTCGTTCTATTTCCTGGTCTTCTTCTGCCGGTCGGCGGAAGGAAGAGTAATGTCCATGACGAAACCCTGCTTGCTGAGCAGCAGCAGGCGTGGCTCTCCGTCGAGCTGGACGGAGTAGGGGAGGATGTGCATCTGCAACAGCACCTGGATCTGGTTGGGGGTCAGCTCTAGCTCCTTATACCTGGATTCCAGCACGAAGGAGCAGCCGTCCTTCCATCCGGAGCAGCCGTAGGCGGTCTTGCCCTTGATGACCTCTTTGCCGCAGAGCGGGCAGTCGCCAAGCCGGTCGGTGTCGAGCCTGATGGACGATCCGCTGTCGATGAGGCTGCGGGTGTATTGGATGATGCCGCTCATGAAGCCGGAGGACTCGGCCTCTCCGCGCTCGATCCGCTTCAGCTGCTCCTCCCATTCGCCGGTCATTTCGGGCGACTTGAGCAGGGGATCCTGCACGAGGGCAATGAGACAGCGGCCCATGTCGGTGGCGCGGATCTGTTTCTTTTCGCGGCGGACATAGTTGCGCTTGAGCAGGGTTTCAATGATGGCGGCGCGGGTGGCGGGGGTGCCGATGCCTCGTTCCTTGAGGGCTTCGCGCAGGGTGTCGTCGTCGACCCACTTGCCGGCGGCCTCCATGGCACCGAGCAGGGAGTTTTCGGTAAAGTGGTTGGGTGGCTTGGTTTTGCCTTCGCGCAGGGAGGGCTCGTGCGGGCCGTTTTCGCCCTTTTTGAAGGCGGGCAGGGATTGGTCGTCGTTTTCCTCGTCGCTGTCGTCGTTCTGCTTCTTGCCTTTTTTCGGGAAGAGGGCGGTCCAGCCGGGTTCGATGATCTGCGTGCCTTTGGCCTGGAATTTCACTTCGGCGCTTTCGCCGTTGACGGTGGTGATCTTCTTGACGCAGATGGGGTAGAAGGCGGCGATGAACTGGGTGGTGACGGCGTCGTAGATGATCTGTTCATTGGCTCCGAGGGAGCGGGGGACGATGCCGGTGGGAATGATGGCGTGGTGGTCGGTGACCTTTTTGTCGTCGACGATGCGCTTGGTGAACGGAAGGCTTGCGAGGTTGAGCGGGGCGATCTGCTCGGCGCGGATGGCTTTGAGCTGTTCCATGATTTTCGGGATGCGCGGTTGCATGTCGGCACTGAGATAGCGCGAGTCGGTACGCGGATAGGTGACGAGCTTGGACTCGTAGAGGTTTTGGGTGGCAGCCAGGGTGTCGGCGGCGGACAGGCCGTGGCTTTTGTTGATTTCGCGCTGCAGGGTGGTGAGGTCGAACAGTTGCGGGGGCTGATCCTTCTTTTGCTTGCCGGTGACGGCGGTGACGGTGAAGGGCTGGCCGGTTATCGTGTCGAGCAATTGTTGCGCCGCTTCGGCTTTATCAAATCGCGTTTCGTTTGGTTTGGTTGATTTGCCTGGAGAGCCGCCGTCCCTTTCATCCGCGGACAGCGAGGACGCTGTCCCTTCATTTTGGCCGGTGTATTTGAATATGACGTCGCGGTATTTGGTTGCGAGTTCCCAGAAGGGTTTAGGGCGGAACTGCAGGATTTCGTCGTCGCGCTGGACAATCATGGCGAGTACGGGGGTCTGGACGCGGCCGATGCTCCAGAGGACGCGATCGTCGCCGGCGGAGAGCCGCCCGTGGCGGACGGTGTAGTATCGTGTGGCGTTGAGTCCGACGATCCAGTCGGATTCGGAGCGGCATTTGGCGGCGGCGTAGAGATTGTCGTAGTCGTGGCCATCCTTGAGTTGCTTGAAGGCCTCCTGGATGGCATCGGGGGTGAGCGAGCTGAGCCAGAGGCGGCGGATCGGTTTGTCCTCGCATCCCGCGAGGGCAAGGATGTAGCGGAAGATCAGCTCCCCTTCGCGGCCGGCGTCCGTGGCGCAGACGATTTCCTCGGCCTCGGAGCAGAGGTGCTTGATGGTTCCGAACTGTTCCTCCACGCCGCGGTCCCCGATCAGTTTGAGGCGGAATTCGTCGGGAATGAAGGGTAGGGTGTCGAGTCGCCACTTTTGGAGCGCGGGGTCGTATTCGCCGGGGTCGAGCAATGTTACCAGATGGCCGAACGCCCAGGTAATGGCGCAGGCGCGGCCTTCGATGTATCCGTTTTTCTTGTCCGTTATTTTCAGGACCGCGGCAATATCGCGGGCGACTGACGGCTTTTCTGTGATGATGAGTTTCATGGGTCGTGATGGGTGCCGAATGAGTCGTGATGCTCTAGCGGATCTGGAGCCAGCCGTTTTCCTTCATTTTATTGGTGTCGGTATCGATTTCCTCGAGCTGCGAGCAGTCATTGTAGTTGACGAAGATGTCGCCCCAGCGGATTAAAATGGCGGGTCTTTTGGTCTCGACGGGAGTAGCCAGCAGGAAGCCTTGTCCGCCGGCGTCGAACGAACCGCCGGTCCAGCCATAGGTTGATGTGTGAGGGGAGGTGTTCCCTGCCTGTTTGATCCTGCGGAAGTAGTAGCCCTTGTAGGGCTTGGCTTCGTAGCCGAAGATGGTTGCGCCGTCGGGATCGGACTGGGCTATTTCCAGCGGAACGTCGGCGGTGGGCTCGTTGTTGCCATTGATCACATAGTAGTTGGCCGCCAGCAGGCTACTAATCCTGTTGCTGTCCTTGTTAATCTGCCGGACTTCGTCGAGAAAGGTTTCGAAGGCGGCGGCCCTGGCCTTTGCTTCCGGAACGGCGGTCAAGCCACCGTCCTTGAGTTCGGCCTGGAACGGTACGGTGGAGGTGACGGTTCCGGTGGCATAGGCCACGGTGGTGCGAACCGGTTGTCCCCAGAAGAAATAGCCTCTCTCTCCGTTGCGGTAGGCGGTACGGTAGTTACGCTTCAGTCGGCGGCCAGAGGCGTCGTAGGCTTGGACATCGAGTATGTCTTCGTCCTTGGCTTCCTGAATCCAGACGACGTTGGAGTCCGCATGGACGGTAGGTGCATCGCGCCCTTCGATAAGGGGGACGGGATTGGTCGCGATATCGGCCGAGTAGCTTCCGGTGCCGGTCCAGAAGCTGGCGGTCAATGTGCCGAAAACGGCGGTGGCGTCCGTTGGCATCGCCTGCTGGGGGCTTGACCAGTTGAAGGATTTGCTGTCGTACCCATATCCGTTTTTACGGCCCGTGAAGACGAAGGCATCGGTGCCGGCCAGATAGCTTTTGAGTGCAAGGTTTTCGGGTTTGGCATTGGCGGGTTTCGGGAAGTGGAGGATGCACTGGTTTTTCCGGTAGCCGGCATTGGTTTCGATGGTCATCGACTCGTGGGCGAAGGTATCCATGTCCGGGTCGGAAAAGACGGGGATCGTAGCCTGCGTGTATCGGGTGGGGATGTTGTTGGTGGGATCGTTGGGCATCCTGGGTTCGGCATCCTTGGTGACCGGCAGGTCGCGATAGTCGATCGAGAGGGTTTCGTAGTGTGTCGGCAGGACGACTTCAACCGTGGCGGGAAGACCTTTGAAGGTGCCTGTAAACCTGGTGGCCGTCCAGGTGGCGCTTGAGCGGCCGAGGTAATCCCCGTTGCGGTTGCGCGCGTAGATCTTGGCATCGCGCAGGGAAAAGTCCTTTGCCCGTATGCGGACGACGGAATTGCTGATGGCCAAGAGGCAGCAGCCTCCTTGTTCCGTTTCATAGAGGGGGGCGTCCGGGGAGAGGGTGTGTTTTTCGATTTCGACGGGTACCTCGACCTGGAATGTGAAGGAGGCTGTTTCGGCTTCTGGACTGCCTTTTTCCGTTTTTAGATAGATGTGGCCGGTCTGTTCGTCGCTATTGGTGCTGTACTGGGCCGGGCGCTTGGCCAGAGCCAGCTCGACGCCATTGGTGCCTGTCAGGATGATGTTGGTGAAGGATGTATTCATCAACTCCTTGTTGGGAACATCGAGATAGTCGATGGTGAGACGGATCTGGTTGTGGCTTTGGCCGTCGAAGAAGGTGGCGGCGCGGATTTCGTTTTCGAGCTTTGCTGCATCGAGCTGGGAGACGGAGTGGAGCGCGGGATCGGGAATGGTGACTTCGGTATTGCTTGGATATTCCTTGTTGCGTCCTGAGGCGAGGCTGAACAGGTTGCCTGTGAGCGGACTGGTCAGTGTCTTGAGCATTTCCTGGTCGCGGTCGGCCGGCCATTCATACCTGAAATGGAGCGTGTTTCCATTGCGTTCCAAGCTCTTGAAGTCGGGTGACGCGGCGAGCGAGATCAGGCTTAGCTGGGTGTCGCTGATTACCGGATTTTTCCATGCGTTTCCGGCGTTGCCGTAGAAGGCCTGCGTGAGCAAGGCCGCGGCCGGCAGGTTGAATTCCAAGGCGAGGTCCATACGGCGCGTTTGGTCGGAGGTCGGGTCTATCGTGACGGTGATGCGGGGGAACTCCTTGACGGCTTGCGCGGACTTCTTGAGGCCGTCGATGGCACCGCCGAGGATAGCCTTGAGGAATCCTTCTTCTTGTGCGTCGATGAACTTTGCCAGCGCCGCAAAAAGCGGATCGATCAGCGGGGTGACGTTGACCGAGCACACCAGCAGTCCATTGGTGCCTACCGGTGCCAGCTGTTCGGCGTAGCCAAAGTGATTGGTGTCGGCCATCAGCACGGAGCCGCCGGAAAAACGGAAACGGATGTTATTCTGGCTGGAGAGGTCCGGGTAGCCCGGTTTGGGGGCCGGAAGGCGCCACTGATAGGTGTCGGCGGAGACGGCTTCGAGCGCAATGTGATTGGTTTGCCGCAACCATGCCGTACGAGCATCGGGCGTTGTGGTATTGATCCGGGCGACGGTAAACAAGTTGGTGCCGTCGACGAACACCTGCACGGACAGGTTTTCCATACCCAGGTCGGTCAAGGCGTTGGAGGGCTGGTTACTGGTGGCATGGGGGGCGGTCCATCCGGCGATATCGGTCTTCAGACTGAATACGGATTGCGGGGCGGCCAAGGCGGTACCGGCAAAAATGGTGATAAAAAGGCAAAGTGCAGTGTGTTTCATATCGTTCCCCTTATGCAATTTATGTGTGCAATCATGCGTTTGTCGTTTTTGTAAAGCTTGGATTAAAGGATACCATCTTGTACATTGCTCCAAGTCAGTTCAACCCCTAACGGAGTCGAGGATGAATCGGTCTATCTATTGTTTCGTTGTTGCGGCCATGCTGCTGGTGTTTCCGCCGGCCGTGCGCGCATCGAATGTTGTTGTGCTGACCGAAAAGCCGGTGGCTGCATTCACCCTGCCGGACGGCACCGTACTGAAAAACGCCTATGTCTGGAAGCGGACCTCCGAAGGGATCATGATCATCCACGACGACGGGCAGTACTATCTGAACTTCAAGACGCTTCCGCCGGACTGGCGGGCCGCCTACGAGGTGCTGGACAGCATCGAACCGGTGAAGTCCGTCGCCCCGCAGAAATATGACCAGTATTCCATTTTTCCGTTGCTCGATGGCATCGAACCCTTGTCGTATATGGCAACGGCCTACTATGAGTCGGATGACTACACCGGGGGCAACGATGGGCCCATGCTGATGGCCTGCGCATACCAAAGCCTGTTGGATGGCAATCTGGATACGGCGGTCCGCTTGAACAACCTGGTGAAGGATCATTTCCCGGATACGGACCCGACGCTGGTCGAGTCGTGGTACCTGTCCTGCAAGGCCTGCTATGGAAAGGGTGTGATGTTCCACATTTGCCCGTCGTGCGGAGGATCCGGTGAATGCAAGCGATGCGGAGGCACCGGCGAGATCAAATCGCAGTTCAGCCGCGAGGACGACGAGGACAAGAAGAAGTCGAAACAGAAGGATGACAAGGACGAGGACAAGAACTGGGGTTCCAAGTCGCTTGAGCACAAGGAGTCCATTCGTTGCGGAGATTGCCGAGGTGCGGGCAAGTGCCCGTCCTGCCGGGGCAAGAAGCAACGGTCCTCCAAATGTATCAAGTGCGGCGGGTACGGCAAGATCCTGCGCACGGAAGAGGTCGAGAAACTCCTCAAGCAGGAAGCTCTTATCTTGAATAGCTACTACCAGAAAAACGGGCTGTAGATCCGGAGCCGGTCAATACCTAGACGCGTTCGAAGCGGGCGACGCTTTCCACGTGGTTGGTTTGCGGGAACATGTCGACCGGCTGGCAATGGACCATCTTGTATTTTCCTTCCGCGCACAGCATTTGACCATCCCTCGCCAGCGAAGCCGGATTGCAACTGACATACACGATCACCGGCGGCGCCATTTTCAGCATCATGGCAACCGCCTTTGGATGCATGCCGGCGCGCGGCGGATCGGTGATCACCACATCGGGGTGGCCGAATTCCTGCATTTCGAGTTCGATGTCGATGATGTCCTTCAGGTCCAGCCGGATGAATTCGCAGTTGTCCACGCCGTGGCGCTTGGCGTTTTCTCGCGCATCGTTGACCGAGCTTTCGACGACTTCGACGCCCAACACTTTTTTACAGTGGCTTGATGCAAACAGGGCGATGGAGCCGGTGCCGCAGAAGAGGTCGTAGACGATGTCGGTCGGCTTCAACTTTGCGGTTTCTAGAATCTGGTTGTAGAGGGTTTCCGCCTGGGCCGTGTTGGTCTGGAAAAAGGAGTTGGCCGAAATGCGGTAGGTATAGTCGCCGAGCTGGTCGGTGATATAGCCGGGGCCGTACAGTACGAATTCCTTTTCGCCGAAGGCCACGGTATTTTTTGCGGATGTAATGCTGTTGACGAAGGTGGTCATCCGATCCCCCAGCGCGTTCTTGAGTTCCTCGCAGAGTTCCCGCATCAATTCCGGGTTGTGGGATGACGTGACAAGGTTAACCATGAATTCGCCGGTGTTTCCTCCGTGGCGCACAACGAGGTTGCGGAGTTCGCCGGTATGCGTGTGGGTGGAATAGATCGGTAGTTCCGTTTTGTGGCGTAGGCAAAAGTCGCGCACAGCATTCAGAGTGAGGTTCATTTCCGGTGTGGAAAGATCGCAGTGGTCGATATCGATTGCCTTGGAGAAGCACCCAGGGGCGTGGAAGCCGAGGGCAAAGTCGAGCGGTTTGTCATGTTCGCCGGGATCACGGTCGATCTCGTCGGGAGTGAGATAGCGCAGGTCGGTGAAGGAAAAGTCCATCTTGTTGCGGTAGCCAAACAGCTCCGGGGCGGGGAGGCAGGGTTCGCATTCGATTCCCTTGAACCCGCCGATGTGCTCGAGGGCGTCCTGCACCTGCTTGCGCTTGAGGCGCAGCTGTTCAGGATATTCCATGTGCTGCCACTTGCAGCCTCCACACAGTCCAAAGTAGGGACATACCGGATCGATGCGGTGGGGGGAGGGCTTGAGCACCTCGCGAAAGCGGGCGGCGAGATACTTTTTCTTGATCTTGAAGATTTCGGCCCGGACTACGTCGCCGACCGCCGCCGGCCCCTGGACAAAGATCGACATGCCGTCGTCGAGGCGCCCAAAGCTCTGGTTCTTGTCGCCCAGATCGGTGATCTCGACCTCGACCATCTGTTTCTTTTTATACATGGCGCGGAAAGATAGAGGAGTGCATGGAGCGTGGCAAACAAACAGCTGAACATAATCTCGTGTTATCCAGTCACTTGATGTATACAGATCGCATGAGGTTCTCATGCAGCAACCGTTGAACAGTCCAAAGGAGATGGCCCGCCGCCTGGCCTTTCTGATCTATGTTGCCTGCAGCATGGTATTCATCATTGAACTGGTGGTCACGCTGGCACGGCCGGGGCTGCGGAATCTGTTGATTGCTCTAGCTGCGTTCATGGCGTTGTCTGCCGTGCGGTATGCGGGATATCGCTGGCTGGAATTCAGGCGCATGTTCGAATCCTTTCCCGCGGGTTGTGTTCTCGATAGTATTCCGGAACCGGTCCGCAAGGAGGTTGAACGCCTAGTGGCCGAGTTTCATGCCGCCGGCACCGACTGGGTGCGCCGTACCGAGATCCGACATCGTCTGGTCGAGCTAGAGGAGCGCCAGCCGGAAATCAAACAGGCCTATTCCGCCGACCTGAAGCAAGTGCTCGCAGCCTAGGAACCGCTTTGCCCCAGATTCCGTTTGAACCGAAATCCTGTATCGGTATCCTGTGTTTTCCAACGAAAGGATTTTGCATGGAAACGATCAAAGCCATCATGACACGACGCAGTATACGCACCTGGACGACGGAACCCGTAACCGTCGAGGAGCGGAAGACCATTCTGGAAGCCGCAATGAACGCCCCCTCGGCGGCCGACGCGCGGCCTTGGCATTTCGTGACGATGGATGATCCGTCCGTGATCGGGCGGTTTACCGGTCTGGGGGGTACAGAGATGCTGGCCGAGTCCACCTTCATGGTGCTGGTATGCGGAGATGTCTCGAAGGAGGTCTATCCCGGCTTCTGGCCGCAGGACTGCTCCTGCGCGGCGCAGAACATGCAGCTGGCGGCGCACGATATCGGCATTGGTTGCGTCTGGATTGCCATCTATCCGCTGGAAGAGCGCGTGGAAACCTGCCGCAAGATTCTCGGCATCCCCGAATCGATCACGCCTTTTGCGCTCTTGGCCATGGGGGTACCCAATGAAGTGCTCGCTCCCGAGTATCGCTACGATGAGGCGCGGATTCACCAAAATCGTTGGTAGGTTGTCGATTCTTGATTGTTGGGTTGCCGGATGTCCCGGAATGTTTGGTTTCCCGGTCAATCCTGGTCGGTCTGGATAATGACGCGTCTGGTAAACCCCAGACAACCATGAATCATCAACGAACAACTGGCTCCAAGGTCGCAATTTGATTGCATTTTGAACGCAAAATGGAATGATGCGTCCGACTTTTAAATGAAAACAGGAGATATGAAATGGCAGAAGGTTTGATTGATCTGGATAGTGGATCGTATGATGACGCAACGAAGAGCGGCGTGGTACTGGTTGATTTCTGGGCCCCGTGGTGCGGTCCCTGCAAAATGCAGACCCCCATCCTGGAAAAGGTCGCGGCGGAAATCGGCGACAAGGCGGTCATCGCCAAGGTAAACGTTGATGAAAGCCCCGAGCTGGCCGCCAAGTACGGCATCCGGTCGATCCCGACCCTGATCCTGCTCAAGGACGGCGAAAACAAGCAGCAGTTTGTCGGCCTCCAGCAGCAGGCGGCGCTGGTATCGGCGATCAATGCCGAGCTGTAATCCTTCGGATGGATGACGTAAAAAAAGGTGCCTTTCGCGAGGCACCTTTTTTTTTGTTCAGGTCTCAACGTCGATCCTGTGGTTGAGTGGGCCATGCCCGCGGAATGCCGGGTGAGCCGGGTTGGACACGGCAACGTGGCCTCACCCGGGGGACGCTCCGCCCTCCCTGTTTTCTCCCGTCGATCTTCCTGATACGTTAAATTAATCCGGCACGTTGGAATTCGAGGTAGATGAGACGGCCGAGCCAGGCGTCGGTGGCGGCGTAGGTCTGCTGGGATTCGGTGAGTTCCTTGCGGGCCCAGTTGGAGACCTGCTCCTTCTTGGAGATGCGGAAGCCGAACAGGATGGCGGTGAGGCCGCGAAGCCCGAGATTCTTGATCCGGGCTTCCTTGGCGATGTTGGCGAGTTCGACGAAACCCGCCGGCACGAAGGGGATAATCGCCTGGAGCTCGCTGACGTCGCGGTCCAAGGCGACGCCGGCTTTGATAATATCCGGGCTGGAAAGGACCTGGAGCAGCGACGGTGTAAGTCCGCACTGCTGGATCTGGAAGAGGTAGACGTCGGTTTCCGTGGCTAGCTGCAACAGGGAGGGATCGTAGCTTTCGCCCTTGCGGAAGGCCGGCCGGGTTTCCGTATCGAAGCCGAGCAGGGATTCCTTCAACAACTTTTGGGCGGCGGCCTCGGCCTCGTCCGGCGTGTTGAACAGATGGATCGGCCCCTCGTACTGCTTCATCGGAAGCTCGTTGATCTCTGCCTTGGAAATGTGTTTCTTCTCGGGAAATGCGTTCATCAATTCACTTTCTTTCAACGCAAAGGCACAAAGGGCACGAAGGCTCGCAAAGAACTACTCTGCGGAGCTTTGTTTGCTTTGCGATTTTGCGTTTAGGTTCTTTTCTTTCTTCCATTGGTTGGCGACGTAGATGGACTGTTTGGCGAGGCCCATGAGAATCTTGCAGTCGGGTTCGGTGAGCTTGCCGCGGTTGAAGATGCGGCGCACGCCCATCATCATGTGGTCGAGTTTCTGGTCGTGGACAAAATCGGTTTCAATCATCATCTCGCGCCACATGGTGAACATGCGTTCGCGCAACTCGGAACTGGCTTCCGGCGCGGATTCTTCGGACGGTTCGAAGACGCCGGCGGCGCAGAAGATTTCGTAGCAACAGACATAGACGGCGTGCGAGAGGTTGAGCGAGGTATAGAGCTCGCTCGATGGAATCTGGATAATGTGCGAGCAGAGTGCCAGTTCATCGTTGAATAGTCCCTTATCCTCACGGCCGAAGACGAGGGCAATCTTGTGATCCTTCGCGCTTTCGAGCGCGAGCGGTGCAAATTCGCGGGGGGAATAGGAGGTATCGCGGTAGAAACCGGTCCGCGCCGACGCTCCGGCAACCACCGTGCAATCGGATACCGCTTCGGCAAGCGTGCTGAAGGTTTTTCGAGCCTCAAGCTGCGCACGGGCATTGCACGAAAACTTGCGGGCCTCGTCCATGTCCATATCCGGTCGCGGATCTACCACGGCGAGATCTGAGATGCCGTTGTTGTTCATGGCCCGGCAGATGGAACCGAGGTTCCCGCCAAACATTGGGTTGACCAAGACAATGCGGATATTTTCCAGGATATTAATGTGTTTTTGTTCTGTCATAGTGATTGGTGTCGCAAATATGAGGGGGAGAGTGGGGGATGGGGAGAGGGGGTGTCCATATTTTTTTGAGTGGGAGACAGGGTGATGGGGTGAGCGGGGGATTAATTGATGAGCCAGTTGTCCGCTCCATCGATCATCCGCACGAGCTGGCCCATAATACGGTCATATTCTTCGTCCAGGCGTTTGAAGGTTTCTTCGTCGATGTATCCACATAGATTAGCGAATTCCAGCCAGACCTGTGTTTCGCAGGCCTCGGTCTCGGAGTCCGAGAGCTTTGCAATGAATGCTGCCTTGTAGCGACGTTTGCGCCATGCTTCCGAGATGTTGGCGCAAACGGAACGTGATGAACGTCTAATTTGGTCTGTAAGTGAATATTTCTCTTCAGCAGGAAATGATTTGGTGATTTCAAAAATCTCCATAGCTGCGGTTCGGGCATTCGTGTAGACATTCAATTCTCGATGATTCTTAATTCGTTCACCCATGTTTGTCCTTTCAGGTTTTCACCCGATCACCCACTCTTCCCCTCACGAGATAAAGCTTCGCAGAAGCTTTATCTCATCCGCCCAGATGGTGTCATCGATGGTTTCGAGGATGAGCGGCATGTCGTCGAAGCGCGGATCGTTCATGATGTACTTGAAGACTTCCAAGCCGAGCACTCCCTGTCCCAGGCTGTGGTGGCGGTCGACGCGGCTGCCGAGCCCTTTCTTGGAGTCGTTGAGATGCATGCCGCGCAGATAATCGAAGCCAACGATTTTTTCGAATTCTGCAAAAACGGCTGCGCACGATTCGGCGGTTTGGAGGTCGTAGCCGGCGGCAAAGCTGTGGCAGGTGTCGATGCAAACGCCGACACGGGTTTTGTCCTCGACCTGGTCGATGATCTCGGCGAGGTGCTCGAAGCGGAAGCCGAGGTTGGAGCCTTGGCCGGCGGTGTTTTCTATGACGGCGGTAACGCCGGTGGTTTTATCGAGGGCGATATTGATCGACTCGGCGATGGTAGAAAGGCATTGGGATTCGGAAACCTGCTTGAGGTGGCTTCCAGGATGAAAATTGAGCCGGTCGAGGCCGAGCTGTTCGCAACGCTGCATTTCGTCGAGGAAGGCATCGCGCGACTTTTCGAGCTTGTCGGCTTCTGGATGGCCGAGGTTGATGAGGTAGCTGTCGTGGGGGAGAATGCTTCCAGGGCCGAAGCCGTGGTCCGCACAGTTTTTCCTGAAGGCGTCAATGCTTTCTGCCGGGAGTGGCTTGGCGACCCATTGCCGTTGGTTCTTGGTAAACAGCGCAAAGGCTGTTGCTCCAATTTCCACGGCATTCAGTGGGGCGTTTTCCACACCGCCGCCGGCGCTCACATGGGCTCCGATTCGTTTCATTCACTCATCTCCGTTCAAATGGGCGGACATGAAAACATAATCGGAAAGCGGTTAAAATGAGCAAATTCGACCGATTCGATGCAGTGTGAAAAATAAGGTTTATTGTGGAAGTAGGTGTTTTAGGAGTTTCCACGGTCGGTGAAATTTCGTAAATTCCCTCCTAAATGGTTCTTTCAATCCGTTGCTTTGGTCGTGAATTTACGGGTGTTCCGGCTAAATGGCTAAATGGTGATGGTTGTAAGCACGTTTTTTGGCATTTTTTATTGTGTACTGGTTCGGTCATATTTACTGTCCGATGCTTTTAACGAAAGAAGAGATCTATGGATACGAACAAAACAACAGGCGAGAAGGTGGATTTCGAGAAACAGGACTGGCTGGATGCCTTGGATGAAATGCTCGAGACCGAAGGTGCGGAACGTGTAAAGGATATCCTGCACGACTTGCAGGTGGAAGCGCACCGCAAAGGCGTTCGGCTGCCGTTTTCAGCCAACACCCCCTATATTAATACGATCCCGCTCGAAGACCAACCTGCCTATCCCGGCGACCGCGAAATGGAACGCCGCATCAAGAGTCTGATCCGCTGGAACGCCATGGCCATGGTGGTGCGTGCCAACCGCGAAGAGGACGGCATCGGCGGCCATATTTCAAGCTACCAATCCATCGCCACGCTTTACGAAGTCGGTTTCAACCACTTTTTCCGCGGTCGTACTGAAGACCATCCGGGCGATCTGGTCTATTTCCAGGGCCACTCCTCGCCGGGTGTCTACGCGCGTGCCTACTTGGAAGGCCGCCTGACGGATGACCAACTGACCAACTTCCGCCATGAGCTTCACGACACGCCCGGCCTGTCGTCCTACCCTCACCCATGGCTGATGCC
>JBNLGU010000073.1:0-14753 GCA_050306215.1 Pontiella sp. | reverse complement strand
AACGAAACGGGGTTGCCGTAACTACCGAAGCCGGCACTATCATTCGGGTAGTAGTTTCGTCCACAGGAAGGATGTCCTCATTCGAGGCCGTCGATTCAAGACCATCATGCAGAACATCGATTCCCTGGCCTACTTGGCGCCGGGATTCTGGAAAGGTACGGGCACTCCCTACGCATACAGTTCACGGTCTACCTCTGATACCTATTGAAGAAGGAACGGATGCCATGGTCGGGTGTAATTCTCGCAGAACAACAACCTCCACCGTGATATAATTTATTTATGGAGTCATCCTTACAGTGGCGCACCCGGAGAGATTCGAACTCCCAACCGACTGGTTCGAAGCCAGTTGCGCTATCCAATTGCGCCACGGGTGCGATAGAGAAGATGTTCATTGGTAGCGGTTTTCAGCCTCAGGGTAAAGCGGTTTTGAGCATCTGGCCGTAAATCAAATTTTTTTTTCGAATCGAGGGTTGGAGGCTCTTGTTTGTTCCACTATATTCCCGCCTTTCCCAACGCTAAAAAGGAAAAGGATTTATGAAGAAACTGGTTATCGGATTACCCAAGGGTAGCTTGCAGGAATCGACCTACGAGCTGTTCAAAAAGGCGGGATTCTCCATCAAGGGCGGATCGCGCTCCTATTTTCCGTCGATTGACGACGACGAGATTGAAATCCGCATTCTGCGGGCACAGGAAATGAGCCGCTACGTTGAGCATGGCATGCTGGACGCGGGCATTGCCGGACTGGACTGGATCGAAGCCAACGGCTCCGACGTGGTGGATATGTGCAGTCTGGTCTATTCCAAGCAGAGCAAGCGCCCGGTGCGCTGGGTTCTGGCGGTTCCGAATGATTCCGACATCCATTCCGTGAAAGATCTGGAAGGCAAGCGCATCGCCACTGAAGGCGTCGGCATCGTGGAACGCTGGCTGGAACGCAACGGCGTGAAAGCCGAAGTCGAATTTTCCTGGGGCGCCACCGAAGTCAAGGTGCCGGATTTCGTGGATGCCATCGTGGACATCACTGAAACGGGCAGTTCGCTCAAGGCCAACAATCTGCGCATCGTGGATACGTTGATGGAGTCGTACACCAAGTTTTTCTGCTCCAAAGACGCCTATGCGGATGAGTGGAAAAAGCAGAAGCTCGAAAAGATTTCCCTGCTGCTCAAAGCGGCGTTGGACGCGGCCGACAAGGTGTTGCTAAAGCTCAATGTGCAGGGTGACAATCTGGAAAAGGTGAAAAATCTACTTCCGGCCCTGCATTCGCCGACCATCAACTCACTCACGGATGACGGCTGGTATGCGATCGAGACCGTGGTGGATGAATCCGTGGTCCGCGAAATCATTCCCGATCTGAAGGCCAACGGAGCCGAAGGAATTATTGAATTAAGCTTGAACAAAGTAGTGGCATAACTATTGTAATTGCCCTTTTGAGACGAAATCAGGAGATAACATGGGTACCATCAAGAAATGGCGTAAGAGAAAGATGTCCAACCACAAACGTCGCAAGCGTCGTCGTGCGGACCGTCATAAAAAGAAATAGGCTTTGATTGCCTCATGATTTCAGGGCTGCGTGCCAGGCGCGCAAGCCCTGCTATTGTTTTAATCCTTGGAAACCCGATAGAGGATGCGGTTTCCAAGGATTTTTTGTGGAGTGATGCAGCGGGCCGAAAGCTGCGAAAATGCGCATAAATCGGCAAGACCTTACTCAGCCGAGCAATTGCCCTTTTTCAAGGGGATGCCCGTTGAGGAACGATTCCGCCGGCATCCGGCCCTTACCGGCGGGCTGGACCTCCACTAAACGAAGTGCACCGTCGCCCGTGGCCACGCATAAGTGGTCGTCCACCAACTCGCCCGGTTGCCCAGCACCGTCTACTAAGACGGCTTGCCAGACCTTGAGAGGTTCCCCACCGGACATGATGCAAAAGCTGCCGGGCCATGGATCGAAAGCGCGTATGCGGTTACGTATGGTTTCCGCCGGCATCGACCAATCGATTTTCCCGTCATCCTTGGTGAACTTCCGGATCTCGACCGCATCCGCCTCGTTTTGGACCGTACGGGAAACACGGCCGTTGCGGATATCGTCGATGGCGGCAAGCAACAGGTCCGCCCCAACCTCGGCCAACTTGTCGTGCAACGTCGCCGAAGTGTCTTCCGGCATGATGGGATAGGTTTCCTGCCGGACAATGTCGCCCGCATCCATCTTCTTGGCCAGATAGATAATGCTCACGCCGGTGATGGTGTCGCCATTGAGAATGGCCCACTGGATGGGCGCGGAACCACGGTATCTGGGAAGCAGGGATGGATGGACATTGATGGCTTCGTTCGGAGCCAAGGCAATAATCTTTGAGGGAATGTACTGCCCATAAGCCACAACCACAAACAGATCGGGATCCAGCTCGGCCAACGCCTTGACCGATTCGGGGTCGCCGATCTTTTCTGGGGTCATAACATTCAAACCACGCCCGTCGGCAAACGACTTCAAGGGACAGGGCGTGAGCACGCGTTTACGGCCGGCCGGCCGATCCGGCAGGGAGACCACACCGACCACGTCGTCCGTCGACCGCTCAAGCAATGCCTTGAGCGACGGAACCGCAAGCTCGGCAGAGCCCATGAATACAATACGCATGTTGCGCCTCCGATTAAGGAACGTTTGCGGCGGGCGCATCGGCACCCCACCGGTTGCGGTCGCTGAAGAACACTTGGTCGAAGCGCAGGATGGACGTCGCGCTTTTCAACGGGAAATCGGGCGGCAGGGATTTTCCGTTCATAATGGTACCCCAGCTCTGCTCCGATCCATTGATGAACGAGCTCACGAACGGCTTATCCTTGGTGAGCATCGTGATGTAGAGACCACTGATGTACTGCTTGAGGTCGTTGATTTCGTAGAACTGCTCCACATCCGTGGGCAGGAGAATCGAAACGCGGTCGCCATACCAGGCCGTAGCCCACGGCATGTCGGTGCACATGACCTCCCGGGGATTGAGCAGGCCACTCACCTTTGTGATGGCCGGAACATAATACGGCGGATAGGGATGGTTTTCATGCGGCGGCATGAGCGTCAACCAGAACGGGATGGTGCCCAGTACGACTACCAGGCATTTGAGCATCAGGTTGTAGAGCCGAACCCCCAGGTCAAGCCGGTCGATCAGGATATAGAAGAAGGCCAGGGCGTAGAGGATTACAAACGGCCAGAATGCATGGATCATGGTCAACGAGGATTCCGAGAAGAAACCTGCAATGAGTATGGTCAGCAACAGGGAAACACCGATTCCCCACCGCAGATAGTTCACCTGCGGGCGCACAAAATGGTAGAAAAACGTGACAATGAAAAAGGCCATGAGGATTCCGCCCCCCATGCCGGGAATTTCGGATCGCTCGGGGCCTGAATAGTTCAGGATCCATTTATCTTTCAGCGTCTTCGTGCTGCCGCCCACCGTGACTTCGGGATACAGTTGCCTCGCCAGCGTGTTGTCCGGGTATTTCGGGGTATCGGCCAGGGCCGTGTAGCCAACCATGCCCACGGGATTTCCGCAAAGTTTGTAGTTCCGCACAAACCATGGGGCAACCATGACCGAAAAGAGGACCATGAAGATCACCACGAAACGTGTCCCGCCGCGGAAGCGTCCGCTCATCAACCAGGCAAACAGGCAGAGCCCCGGCACGGCGGCGATGGCGATATAGCGGGTCAGGAAAGCAATGGCCGCAAATACGATGGACAGCAAGTACGGTACGATCCAGTAAGCCTTCGACTCCCCGTCGCGCTTGTTGAGCATGGCTACGATCATGGTATAGAACGCCGCCATGATGAAAAAGATGGCCATGGATACGTTCAGGCCCGAAATCGAATCTCGCCAGACCAGGTCGCTCAGATAGTAGATCGTCATCGACAGGAAGCCGATCTCGCGCGAAAAGAGGCGTTTGCCCAGCAGGAAAACAATGCCGCCTGTCAATATGGAAAACAGGTGGTTCAAGGAGAGAATGATCCACTGCTCGGCATGCATGGACACGCCGCGCCCGCCTTCGTCCGTGCCAAACGGATCGATGCCGATCGCCTCGAAAATCCTGAAGCCACCGGAGAGCACGAAGGGATAGGCCGGCGGGTGGAACAGGTCGGGATGCAGGCCGATCCGGGGATCTTCCTGCGCATTGAGCGAGGCCATTTTCCACATAGACAACGGCCGCACGCACTTGGTCACCATGCCGTTCTGCAGGGAAAAATTGCGGCCCAACTGCGCATAATCCATGGACTCCTCGGTTTTCAGCCCGCGGAACTGCGTGGCCGTGTAGATCATGACCACGACAAGCAGAATGAGGATATAGAGGGCCACCCGGATGATCTTCAGACCGGTGCCCGTATCGATACTGTATACAATATCGTGAAGTGTTGATTCAAAGGATCGATTGTCGGCCATCTTCTCTCCAGTTACAGCGCTTTTATGGATTGCAAAACGAGCGGATGATTATCCATGAACAAAAGGGAATGACAAGTTTACACAAAAACGAAAAGGGGCATTACCCCTGCGCTTTGCGCGGCGAAAAATGCTCGAAGGCCTTTTCCTGCAACGCCACGACCGATTCGTCCGGGTGCCGCAGAAGCAGGGAACCAACGGCATCGGTCAATACGCCGATACGCACGGGCCGGCTGCCAAAACGTTGACCCCAGCAGTCCGCCAGTTTTGCGGCATCGGTTTCGCGAACCGAAAACAACAGTTCAAAATCCTCACCATCGTAGAGCGCCTGCTCCAGAGTCCCCACACAGGGAATGCATGCCGCATCGAGCTCGGCACCGACGCCACTTCTGGCCAGGATGTGCCGGAGATCGGTTGCCAATCCGTCGCTGATATCCATCATCGCCCCCACGACACCCGATTCCCGCAGAAAGATCCCCTCCTCCACCCGGGGAACAAAGTCCAGGTGCCGGCCCCGATTGCTAGCGCCCAGTGGCCCAGACACATATAACGGTTCGCCCGTCGCGCCGCCGGAACGAAGCAGCGCACAGCCCGAAGGCAGCAAACCGGTTCCGAAAACATGGACCTCAAGGGACGTTCCTTGCGCCAAGTCCCCCCCGATAATCGTGGCACCGAACCGATGGCAAAGAGCGGACATTCCCTCATAGATGCCCTCGAGCCGGGCAAACTCCAGTTCGGGCGGTGCCACGACATTGACCAGTATCCATTGCGGACGGGCTCCCATGGCGGCCACATCACTCAGCACGCGGCCCACCGCCTTGTTGCCAACGCGGACGGGATCGTCCGATGGCAGGAAATGGACATTCTCGATGACGGGATCCGTGGTGAAGACCTGATCAAGGTTGCAGCCGGGCAGCCGTGCAACCGCGCAATCGTCGCCGGCGGGAACCACTAGATCGGGATGGCTACCCAGTGTGGCTGCCAGCCGGCGTATGGTTTCGTGTTCGCCGATATCAATCAATTTTTCCATAGCCGATAGAGTACCGTGACCGCCCCCTGAAACAATCACTAAAGCGGGAGCATGCATTCCAAATCACTGGGCATGGCTGCGGACACCGAGATCGGAACCTGCCGCAATGCGCCGGGCCAGGCCGAGGAACTCCCAACCCGCGCTTCTATTTTTCCATCGGAAACATGTTCTGCCTACTCGTGGCGCAGGGCATCGATAGGATCCATGAGTGCGGCCCGGCGGGCGGGATAGATACCGAACACGACCGAAACCGTGACGGATACTGAAAACGCCCAGGCAAAAGCAGGAAAGGTCAGTACCGTCTTCACGTTGGTCAGGGCCGTAATGGCCAGCGGGATGACCGCCCCGAAAACCAATCCAATGACTCCCCCGGAAAATGAGAGCAGCAACGTCTCCATGAGGAACTGCAATATGATATCGCGGCGGCGCGCACCCAGAGCACGGCGGATGCCGATTTCGCGGGTACGTTCGCTAACGGTGGCCAGCATAATGTTCATGATGCCGATCCCGCCCACGATCAGGGAGATAGCTGCGATTGAGCCCAGCACAATATTGAAAAGCTTGCGGGTCTCGCGGGCCTGCCGGATCAGCTCCAACGGCACAACGATACTGTAATCTTCTTTCGCGTGGTTCTTCTTCAGCAACCCGCGGAGTGCATCCACCGCGCGGACCACGTGCTCCTGCTTGTCGATATGCAGTATAACGCGGTGCAACTCAATCTGCTCGGCCTTGATGCCCCCTTCAGAGCGTTCTAAAAATAGATCGCCACGCTTTTGCTGATAGGTTCGCAACGGGATGTAGACACTCTGGTTTTCGCCTTCGAGCCACAGTTTATTGTTTACCGTTATTTCGGTCTGGGCGATGTCGCCCACAATCCCGACCACGGTATAGGCATCGCCGTCGATGTGGAGCGTTCGGTCAAGAGGATCATACCCGGCAAAAAGGGTGCGGGCGAGACGCGAACCGATCACGCAGACCGGCAGACCGAATTCGCCATCGGAGCTGCTCAGGAAACGACCGCGCAGCATACGGTAGTTCTGGATGGCAAACAGTCCCGGCGTCGTCGCGATGACATCCGTTTGGAGCTTGCGCGCCTTGAACTGAACATCGAAACGCAGCACCTTCATCTGGACGATCGATTCAAGGTTCGGCACGTACTGTCCGCACTGTTCGGCATCCTTGTAGGCAAGGCCGTAGCGGGCCACAAAATTCCGGCTCGTCTCGGTTGAGTTCTCATCCTTTGGCGGCTTGACGCTTTCAATCAGAATATTCTGACTGCCCATCCGCTGGATCTTTTCCTGGATCTCCCGGTTGGCCCCTTCGCCCACGCTCAGCATGGCCACCACCGAGCAGACCCCGAAAATGATGCCCAGCATGGTCAACCCGGCACGGAGCTTGTACTGGCTCAGGTTCTTGACGGCCAGCCGCACCATCCGTTCTAGACGCATGGATCTCACTTGCGCCCCCCCCCGTTCCACTCGTTCGCAACGATGTTTCCATCGCTCACCCGGATAATACGCTGGGCACGGTGGGCAATGGCGTCGTCGTGTGTGACCATGACAATCGTTTTGCCTTCCGAGTGCAGTTCATCGAGCACCTGCAGGATTTCCTCGCCGGTTCGGGAGTCGAGGTTCCCCGTCGGCTCGTCGGCCAGCATGAGAATGGGATTGCAGACCAGCGACCGGGCGATGGCCACGCGTTGCTGTTGCCCACCGGAAAGTTCCATGGGCTTGTGGTGCAAACGATCGGCCAATCCCATTTTAATGGCGAGTCCCGTGGCGCGCTCCCGCGCCGCATGTTCCGACACCCCTTGGTAGAATAGCGGCACTTCAATATTCTCCAGAACATTCAACTGCTGGATCAGGTTGTAGGACTGGAAGATAAAACCGATGCGGCGCGACCGGATTTCCGACAGCTGGTCATCGGTCAGGTTGGCCACGCTTTCCCCGCCCAGCCGGTAATCCCCGGAGCTGATATGGTCCAGGCAACCGAGCAGGTTGAGCATGGTGGACTTCCCCGAGCCGGACGCCCCCATGATCACGGCGTATTCCCCGGAGTTGATGCACAGATCCACTCCGCGCAACGCCGTCACCCGCAGCGGACCGTTCGCGTATTCCTTGACCACCTTTCTCAGCTCAACGATCGGAACGCTCATTCCTGATCCTTATCCTTTTCCTCGTCCGATCCGTTTTTCGTTTGTTGATCCAGCGGACTCTTCTTCAGCTTGGCCCCTTTGTCGGCCCCGAGTTCCGCATAGAGAAGCAGGGTTTCGCCCTCTGTCAGACCATCGTGTATCTCGATGAACTGGTTGTTGTACTTCCCGATCTCCACCTTGCGCAGTTCCTTGCGATTGCGTTTGATGACGTATACATAATGGACATCCTTATCCGAAACAACGGATTGGATCGGCACATAGAGCACGTTGCGCAGCTGATCCGTTACGATTTCCACGGTAGCCGACATGCCCGGCTTGAGCTTGGCGTCCGTCTTACCGGTGACATCGATCATGATGGTGTAGGTCTTGACGCCCGTGTTGAACCAATCCTGATTGTCCGGGACCGCACTCACCTTGGAAACGCGGCCGTGCAGCACGAGTCCAGACAAGGCCTCCACGGTGGCTACGGCCTCCTGCCCCACCGCCACCTTGTCGATCATCGCTTCCGGAATCCCCACCTTCAATACCCAAGAACCCAGATCCGGATACGACAGGATTCTCTGATGATAGTTGATGGTGGCCCCTTTTTCGATCTGCTGCTGCCTACCGTAACGTTCCGTCGGATAGAAAACCTGACCTTCGAAATCAGCATAGACCTTGGTGTTTACCAATTGCTCCTCGCGGTTGGCCAACTGGTTTTTCTGGATTTCCACCGACGTTTTCTGGGCCTCGATGCGCGCTTCGTTCTGCGACAGTTCCGCAGAGAAACTCTTTTCGAGACGCTCCAGCTCGGACTGAGCGGTTTTAACGTTGTTTTCAAGTTCCTTCAGCGTCTTGACGTACGTGTAGTCCTGCAGGATTTCAAGATCCTTGGTTTTGTTCCGCACCTCAATATCCTGGCGGTCGACCTTTAATTGTGCCGACTGGAGTTCCAGCCGGCTCGCAAAATCCTTGTCGAACAGCTCCTGCGTACCCTCCAGCTCGCCCCGCGCCGTCTCGAGCTCTTGCTTGGCCAGAGTAATATCCGACTGCGCCTTGAGCACCAATTGCGGATATTCCGCCTCCTGGTATTTCTTCAGCGCCAGTTGCGCCAGTTCCACCTTGAGTTTGGCACTTTCCAAATCGGTGCTGTGCTTGAGCTTGGAAATCTGGAGGGCTTCCTGCGAATGATTCAGATCGGCCTCGGCGCTGGCCACCGACGACTTCTGTTGCAGGTAGCGATCCTCCAGATCGGAAGATTCCAGCTCGAACAACAACTGGCCGTTGGTTACATAGGTCCCATCGTCAACGACCTCGACAAGCTTGGCATTGCTGCTGGCTTCGTTGACAATCTCCCGGCTATTCTTGGCTTCGAGCTCACCCGATTGCAATATACTGACCACCAGGTCGCCCCGCTGAACCGTGCAGCGCGGCGCATCTTCGGGAACCTCGTCGCCCGAAGGACCCCGGGCAAGCAGCGCCCACGCGACTAGTGCAACGACAACCCCAATGGCAATCTTGCCATTACGGTGTTTCCACAGATTCTTGAGTATCTCCATCAGATTCTTCATACCACATTCCCTTTGAGTCGATTTCGAACCGCTCTATCGCATTCCAGAAGCGCAACCGATTGATCGTATAGTCCACCAGAGCAAGGGTGGCGGCGTTTTGCGCCCGCAGCAGGGCATTCTGGGCATCGAGACGGTCCCGCGTCAGCGCCTTCCCCTGCTTCAGCTTCAGGATGGTGCTTTCCATACTCTTCTGGGCCAGCTGCACACTGCGTAGCCGGTTTTCGTAAACCGACCGGTTTCGTTCGAGGCCGCGCCATATACTGCGCACATCAAGCCGGACGCGGCTCTGTTCCTCGTCCAGACTGCGTTGCTCGCGATCCAGATTGATCTGAGCACGGCGGTAGGCATTGCGCTTTTCCGTCCAGTCAAATGGGATGTCCAACCCCACGGACAACTGCTGCGAAGGATCACTGGTGTTGGCATTCCTGATGTCTTTGCTCACCGAATAGTTCACATCCAGATTGGGCAGGAAGTCGCGCTTCGCGATTTCCAGTTTGCGCTCCTGATCTTCGACCTGCTGCCGGAGAGTGACCAGATCCAACCGGTTCGAGACCGCATACCCGGAGGCTTCCTTGAGCGTGATGTCCAGCCCAACCAACCCCCGGTCCGACAAGGCGGTCAGCTCGTCCGGATCAGGTTCAACATTCAAATCGATCGGCAAACCGAGTTGAAAACGAAAATTATCGAGCGCGGATTGGTAGTCTGCGCGGGCGGTGGCATAGTTGTCGGCCGCGTCCAGTTCACTCTGGTGCGCCTGGTCGGCCTCGAAGTCGGCAATGCGCCCGGCCTTGGCATAGGCTTCGGTCTGTTCACGGCTTATCTGTGCGTTTTCATAGTTCTTGCGCGCATTTTCCAGGCTGTCGCGGTTGCGCAGCGTGGAATAGTACAGAGAGGTAATATCGATCACGAAACCTTGCTCGTAGCGCTTGAAATCGCGCACCGCATAGATCATGTCCCGTTCGGCCTGGCGTAACGGTTCCTTGCTAACCAGCGGGCCGAATCCATTCAGCAACGGTTGGAATACATTAAGGGTCACGGCACTGTTTTCCGAAGAGATATCGGGATGGGTAAAGTACTGCACGATATCGTGGCTCACATCCAAAGACACCCTCGCCCCCGAAACCAAGGTGCGGGCCACGCCCAGGGTCAGGTTTCCATCCACGCCGTTGTCGCCAAAGGTTTCCGTGGTGGAACCATCGGTGGTGTAGATGGAACTGGCTGACAGGGAAGACGCACTGGTATCCCAATTAAATGCCTTCTGCGTCTGGGTCAGGCTCAGCGCCTGAAGGTAGAGGCTTTCCTTCCGCGACTGGTAGGCCCGGCTGTTGACCATGGCAATAGCCAGGGTATCGGACAACGAGAGTAGTTTGGGTTGCTCGGCATTGTTGTCCGCCTCAAGCATGGCACGTATCCGGCGCCCTTCCGCATCATCTATGCTAAACTCGTCGACCGCCCCCGTTCCTCGTTGCTGGGCTCCCCGGATATTCCCATACGCCGCGCGGTCGGCCCGCTTTTCGGCAAAGTTTCCGATATGGGTGCACGATGCGCTGAAAACCGCGATCAGGCCAAGTAGCGCAGGTCTCCAGGTCCAACGAATTTCAAGGGATCTCATAAAAAAAGACATATATCACACAATGTAGAAAATCAGATGGATGCCGAGCAAAGGTTTTCGTATTATTTCAAACATCGAACACAGTTCACATGCCCTGCCGGGTATGCTATAGAAGGCATAATGAACGAACAGCGGTGAAGAAATGAAGCAGGTACTCGTACTTATTAATCCAAAATCTGGCGTCGGCGGCCCCTACCGCTACGTCGCCGCCATTGAAAAAGCATGGGACACCTCCGACCACGATGTGTCGTTCCAGTTCAGCCAGTCCGCGGCAGATGGCGCGGAAAAGGTAAAACGGGCCATTGAACGAGGCACGGACACAGTTCTGGTGGTTGGCGGCGACGGCATGGTGAACACGATCGGAAGCGTGCTGGTCGGCACGGATGTCCGCCTTGGCGTAGTCCCGGCCGGTAGCGGCAACGGCTTTGCCCGCCATTTTAAGATTCCACTCAATCCCGAAGCGGCCGCCAACGCCTTGCTCAACGGCCACACCAGCCCGATCGACGTGGGGAAGGTCAATGGACGGCTCTTCTTCGTAACCTGCAGCATGGCTTGGGACGGCGCATTGGTTGAAACGTTTGAAAAGTTTCCGTTCCGCGGAATCGTTCCTTACGTGCTCGCCGGGGCCACGCAACTTCTGGAATACAAAGCCCAGCCCTTTCATGTTGAAATCGACGGCGAGGCCATCGACTTCAAGCATCCGCTCATCTTCACGGTGGCCAACCTCTCGCAATTCGGCAGCGATGTCCTGGTTGCCCCCGACGCCAAGGCCGACAACGGATTGCTGGAGCTGGTTGCGATCGAAAAAAACAACATTCCGGCCGTGTTGAGCCAGATCCATCGCTTCATCGAAAAAACCTTCCACCAACAACCGCATGTCACCAACCGCCATTTTAAGCGAATGACCGTGAAGCGCGATAACGACTCCCCCATCCAGATCGACGGGGAGATCTTCGACGGAGGCACTTCCATTGAAGTGGAGGTGCTTCCCAGCGCACTCAAGGTTATCATCCCGGAATAGAACACCCCATGGACAATCTTTCCCCCGACATTCTCTACATGCGGATGGCCCTGCGCGAAGCCGAGATGGCCGCCGCCGAAGGCGAGGTGCCGTGCGGTGCCGTGATCGTGCTGGACGACGAAATTATCGGCAAGGCACACAACCAGACCGAAACATTGAACGACCCCACCGCCCACGCCGAAGTGCTCGCCATCACCCAAGCCACCCAAGCCGTGGGCAACTGGCGGCTCAAAGGCGCAGTCATGTATGTAACCAAGGAGCCCTGCCCCATGTGCGCCGGCGCGCTGGTGCTCGCCCGTATCAAAAAGGTGATCTGGGGAATGACCGATCCGATCCGCGGCGGAGCCATCTCCAAATTCAACATCCTCAACGATGCCGACCTCAACCACGCCGTCGAAGTCGAGACCGGCCTGATGGAACCCGACTGCAAAGCCGTCATGCAGGATTTTTTCCAAACCCTGCGCCAAGCGGCCAAGGATCGCAAACGGCTGGAACGGGACGAAACGGAATGAGACATGCCGTCGAAAGCGATCTGCCGGCCATCGTTGAAATCTACAACGCTTCCATTCCCTCTCGCTTAGCCACTGCCGACCTTGAACCGGTCAGTGTTGAATCAAAACTAGAGTGGTTCCATGCGCATTCGCAGGATGCCTACCCCCTGCTTGTGCATGAAGCAGACGGTCGTATCGTGGCATGGGTGGGCTTTCAACCTTTCTATAAACGGCCTGCACACCGGCATACCGCGGAAGTCAGCTTCTACATCGATCCGGCGCACCAGGGAAAAGGACTTGGGAAGATGCTTATGGAGCAAGCTGAACAAACCGCAGCCGACGCTGGCATGATAAAAACGCTTCTCGCCTACGTCTATGCACATAATCTTCCGAGCATCGCCCTGCTAAAGCGGCGCGGCTTCGCGGAATGGGGCCTGTTACCCCATGTATCCGAAATGGACGGCAAGGAGTACAGCGTGGTTGTTCTAGGCAAGCGGATTGCTCCCTAAAGCAGATCCATCTGGTTCAGCTCGGCGACAGGGCGGAAGGTTTGGCGATGCACCGGTGTGGCGCCATGCTTTTTCAAGGCGTCCAAATGTTGCTTTGTACCGTAGCCCTTGTGCCCGGCAAAGCCATAACCGGGATATTGCGTATCCAATTCAACCATGATGCGGTCGCGGGTGACCTTGGCAATAATACTGGCGGCCGAAATGGAGATACTCAAGGCATCGCCCTTCACGATGCTTTTCGACTCGCATGGCAACCCCTTGACCGGCAGGCCATCAACGAGCGCAAACTGCGGAGTTACCTGGCCGGCGGCCAACGCCATCGCCTTGTGCGTGGCTTTGAGAATATTGATCCGGTCGATCTCTTCGGCATCGATCATGCCGACCCCAATCGTCACGGATTCAGAATTGGACAGCAGCTCGAAGTATTCCTCGCGCCGCGCTTCCGTCATGGCCTTGGAATCGGTTAAGCGTCCGAAGGTCGAGTCCAGCTCGGCCTGGATGTAATCGGGATCAAAGATAACGGCGGCGGCCACGACGGGTCCGGCCAGCGGCCCCCGGCCCGCCTCATCGATGCCGGCCAGACGCAAAAAACCCGACGTCCACGCTTCTTTTTCATAAAGCAGGACATCGGGAGTTTTCATTGTTGATTTTCGATTTTAGATTGCCGATTTCCGGAACTCAGTCGGCGTTGGCCTTTTCTTATAAGACGCTGTCACAGACCCAAAAATCGGCAATCAACAATCAGCAATGATCTAGACGCGGCGTTCTTTGATACGGGCCTTCTTACCGGCCAGATCGCGCAGGTAGTACAGCTTCGCGCGGCGAACCTTGCCGTGACGGTCGATTTCGATCTTGTCGATGTTCGGGCTGTTCAGCGGGAATACACGCTCAACGCCTTCGCCATAGGAGATACGGCGAACGGTGATCGATTCCATGACGCCGCCACCCTTGCGGGCAATTACGGTTCCGGTATAGACCTGAATACGTTCCTTGCCGCCTTCCTTAATCTTGTAGTGCACCTTGACGGTGTCCCCAATTACGAAATCGGGATGGCGGTCTTGCTTGGCCTGTTCCAGGCTGATTTTTTCTACAGTGTTCATAAATCTCTCTCGCTTCTGGATTTGTTAAAAGAGCGCACGATAATAGCTGACTACCTTGCGCGGTCAAGTGTTGTTTTCGCGATTTTCATCCTCATTCGACAACAGATCCGCCCGCCGTTCGCGGGTACGTTCCAAGGCTTTCTGCCGGCGCCATTCGGCAATTTTTCCATGGTCCCCGCTAAACAGGATTTCCGGCACCTTCATGCCGCGGAACTCGGGCGGGCGGGTATATTGCGGATATTCCAGCAAACCGGAGGAAAATGACTCCTCTTCCGTGGCCACTTCCCCTCCGCCCAGCACGCCGGGACGAAGCCGCACCACCGCGTCAATCACCACGTTGGCCGCCAGCACCCCGTTGGTCAGCACATAGTCGCCAATCGAGATTTCCTCGTCCACCAACGCTTCGCGCACGCGTTCGTCGATCCCCTCGTAATGGCCGCAGACAAAAATCAGGTGACGGTGCTCGTCCGCCAAACGGCGGGCGTCGGACTGATGGAAGGTTTTCCCTCCGGGCGTCAGGAGGATCACGTGGCTCTCCGGCGTCTGGACGGATTCGATCGCGGAAAACAACGGTTCCGGCTTCATCACCATCCCGGGCCCGCCGCCAAACGGCCGGTCATCGGCGGTGTTGTGCTTATCGGTGGTAAAGTCGCGCGGATTGACCGTATTGAACTCGACCAGTCCGGCCTCAGCCGCCCGCTTCATCATGCTTTCCTTCAGAAAGCCGGCGAGCATCTGCGGGAACAGGGTCACCACGTCGATTTTAAGTACTTCGTTCATAGTAGCGGGCTACTTTACAAGACGATGGATAACAAGACCATTATCCGCGCAACGTGATTAAGCATGCATTTCCAATGGTCTTGTTATCAATGGTCTTGT
>JBNLGU010000072.1:0-15470 GCA_050306215.1 Pontiella sp. | reverse complement strand
TCCGACGAGTAATGGTTCCCATTCTCGAAAGGGGGAAAAGCTCAAATGAAGTGGGGATAAACCTACAAGGCGCAGAGCACGCAGAGAAAACATCTATAACACCTCTGCGACCTCCGTACCTCTGCGAGGGATAATTCGCAAGCAGGGTTTAGCTCGAAATCGCACTACATTCGGTATTACATACGCAACGCCCCGAGGATCCGGGGCGCGGGTCAGCATGGAGCGAAATAAACGAACTATCCGGCCTTGTACATTGGTTCGGTATGACAAGCGTTGAGGAAATGCATAGCGAGCAGGCATGTGTTGCGTTCCGGGCAAACCAGCCCGCAATATTCGACGCGCCATTGTTCGCCCATGTTCTTCAGTCCCATCTTGGAAAATTCCCGTTCGGCCTCCTGCCAGGATACGCAACGATGCTGTTCCTTGGACAATTCCTTGCGGTATTCATCAACGGCCTGGCGGTACTGAACGATCTGCCAGTCCAATAGCTCGTGGAAGCCTACACATTCCATGTCCTGTTCCACGACTCCCATGTCTTCTGCCTGCTTGCGTGTCTTCATAATCAACCTCCCTAATTGATGATTATTAATAACCACATACAAGCACGTTGAGTGCCAAACAATGGCGGGGTTGTGGTATTTTCCTATTCCTGACACCGAACAGGACCGAATCAGGTTTTTTTGGCTTTGTATAGCATCCACGCAGATAGCGTTTTGGCATCGGTTATCGCGTTGCTGCGGATCATCTCATCCACGTCCGCTTCCGTAACCAAAACGGTTTCAATACGCTCGTCATCATCGAAGTCGGTATCGCCCCGGCCGGTCACCTCACAATAGAAGACATCGATCCGCTCGGTGCAGTAGCCCACGCTAGGAAAGATCGGTCCCAGCAATTCCATGGATTTGGCGGTATAGCCGGTCTCCTCCTGAAGTTCGCGCAAGGCGGTGTCCGCTTCGTCCTCGCCGTCGTGATCAACATTGCCCGCGCATACCTCGAAGCATACGCGATCCATCGGTTTGCGGAACTGGCGGATGAAGGCAAAACGACCATCGGGTAGTTTGGGTATGATGGCCACGGCCACGCCATGCTGCACAATCTCCCGGATCGACCGCTTCCCGTTTTCCAATTCAACCTCAAGCACGTCGACATCGATGATATGTCCTTCGTAGACCGTCTTTCTGGAAAGTGTTTTTTCGTACATGCTAATTCCCTCTATTGCTGTTGGCCGCCTTGTATACACTGCAAACCACGTTGCGCACGAACTGTTCGTCGGAGATCTCTTCAACGACTTCGGCCGGAAACTGGACCAGCTGGTGGAACTGATCCGCCAGTGTGCGGAAAACCCGGACGCGGGAAACGTCGTCCAGCTCGTTCCGGCGCACGAGTGCCGACAAGGCCAGCGATGCCTCGCGTGGCGAAACCAGCGAACGTAACCGGGCCTCTAGATAGGGATAGTCGTTAAAGGAATTGTATTTCCCTCCGCTGATCTCCTCCACATCCGGCGTGCCGATTTCCGGTATCCGAACGACAAGGGTGCCGGCCGCAAGATCGCCGAGACGCTGCGTGCGGGAACTGATGCCACTTGCCGCTCCGCCAACGAGATAGAAGGCCGGCAGACTGTCTACAAAGCGTAACAGGTTCCGCACCACAACCTGGCCAAATTGCAACCGGCGGCCGGACTCGTCCACCACACGCAACCGCAACAGGCGCTTACCCGGCGTTTGCCCGTGCCAATTCCATTCGAAGAAAATGCCGTAGCCCACCGTAATGGCGAAAATAACGAGAATCGCCAAGGCCATTACGAAGCCGGACCGGATCATGAACGCCATCGCCAACAGCGTTTGCACCACCGAGGCTATGACGCCGATGATTGCGGCATCGATCATCCAGGCCAGCATGCGCACCACCGGCCCAGCCAGCATCAGCGAAAACACCACGCCCTCGGGCGTGCGGATATGCAGCATCTGGAAGCGATTGTTAATCGGACACCTCCTCTGTGCGGTCGCGTCCGGAAAGGAAAAGGAAGCCAAACAACAGCACCAGCTCTACGATGCCCACCGCAATTTTCAATGCATAGGGAAGTACGGGCTCGTGATCCTGCGAAAAGTAGGCCTCCACCAAACCGGCCCATACCAATAGGCACGCCACACCGCCGATCAGTGTCACGAGATCGGGCATTATGGCGCGCAGGCGCATCCGCAACGACTGGCGATTGTTCCAGCCGATCACTGCACTGGCCAGCAACAAACCCGCTTGGCCGGCAATCAGGATAGCCGGTATTTCCACGCTGCCATGCGGCAGCAACCACCCGGTAAGAAACAGTCCCTGCCCGTCCATCAGGTAGTCCACTGCCACGGCACCGAGAATGACGCCATTGTAGAAGAGCAACGATACCGAACCGATGCCCCACCCGATCCCCAGCGCCATGACGAGGATCGAAACCTTGGTGTTGTGCGTCATTAGATAGGCGGAGAATACCCCCTTTGAATCGAGATCGGGCCCTCCCGAACCCATCTCTTCCTTGGCCACCCGTTCGGAGGGGCTCTGCATCAAATGTCCCCACGGCATGATGGCCTCCTTCGCCTGCGGATCCCAGGCCACCGCACCGCCGCCGAACATCACACCGGCGATCGTGATGGCCAGCGACAACGCGAAGCAACGGACGTGCCGCCGGAAGGTTTGCGGAAAGGTTTTCAAGAACCAGTGCAACGGACGGAAGCGCAAGCCTCGCGCCTGCTTGTCCTGGATTTCGCAGAAGGCCCGCGACACCAGCGATTCTAGATAGAGCTGAAGCTCGGTCTCCGTGACCAGATCGCGGATCTGCACCAGGTCCGCAGAGGTTCGTTCGGCCAAATAGTGTAACCGCTTCAAGCCATCGAGATCCAACGAACCGTACGGATCCCGTCCGAGGCGCTCAAGGTGGCCTTCCAATTCCTTCCAGAACGGGCGTTCCCTTTCCACAAAGCGCTGTACATCGATGATCATATCAATTGCCTCTGCTTGATCTTCATGTATTGCGAGATGAGATCCGAACTCATGTTCTCGTTGTCGAGCAGGTTGAATTGCACGCCGATGGTCTGCAGGTGCAGGTCGAGCTCATGCAGCTTGCGCCACGCCACGTGTCCGCTAAGCTGGGCATACAGGTCCCCCAGAGCGTCCGCATGCGCGCCACTGAACATCGGAACGGCCGATTCCGGCCGCAGCATGTTGACCACCGTGAGATGATGCCGGCTCAACAGCGAAATACTCTCCTTGAAGCGTTCGGCCTCGGCTTCGTCGTCCAGACTGGTCAGGAAGACCACCAGCGCCCGCTTTCGCAGCCGCGTGCGGATGAACGAAACCACTTCATTGAAATCGGGCGAAGCCTCTTCCGGGAGCAAGGTATAGAGCGCGTTGCGACAGGTATCGAAATGCGCCTTGCCCCGCGCAGCCTTCAGGAACAGGTGTGGTTGCGAGCCAAACTCCACCAAACCGAAGAGGTCGCCCTGCGTTTCAGCGGCCACCGCCAGCATAAGGGCGGAGGCAATGTAGCGTTCCAGCAGCGTGACGGTTTCGTCCGAGCCCGGCGTGGCTACGCGACGGGCGCTCAGGCGCGAGGAATCGAGAATGACGTAGATCTCCTGGGTGCGCTCGATTTGATAAACCTTGGTCACGGGAAACTGGCGCTTGGCCGTGGTCTTCCAATGGATGTCCTGGTAGGTATCGCCGGGAATATATTCGCGCAGCTGCTCGAACTCGCGGCCCTTGCTGACCTTGCGGAAGAGATGGCCGCCATAATCGCCTCGGTTCAGGAACAAGGTCGCGGCCGCCCGCCGTTCGCGACGCAGGTCGGGATAGACCCGCAGCTCCGAAGCCGCCTCGACCTGCCGGCGCACCCACCAAAGCCCCATCGCCGAAGGGCTTTCCATGCAGCACGCCCCAAGCCGGTACTTGCCGCATTCCGCCGGCACCACGGTCCAGCTCAGGCGGTACCACGTGTCGGTCTTCGGCAACTGCATTGAAAAATGTTCGCAATCGGAATGAATGTCCGGGGGCAGCGCGATGCCGAAGCGCAAGGATTTGAAGGTTCGGCAGGCACTCAGCACCCTCAGCTTGACCGTACCCGGCGCATGCTTGGAGAGGCGTACCACCGGCGGCGCCTCCACCTTCAAGCCCGACAGCAAGCGCAAGCCCATCACCAGATCGACCAGCATGGCGAGGCCCAGCAGCACGACCAAGCCAATGCCCACGGCAAAGGCCTGCGGCCCCAGCATCGCCATTAGCGAAGCAGGCAGCAGGATCATGGCGGCCCATGCCAGCAATCTATTCGATGGGACGATCAACGCGGCACCGGCATTTCCTGTAGAATGCGTTCAATGATTTCCGACACGGTCATGCCCTCGATCTCGAATTCCGGCCGGAGCATGATGCGCAGGCACAACACCGGTTCCGCCATCGCCTTGATATCGTCGGGTGTGACAAAGTCTCGGCCCTGGATTGCGGCGAACGCGCGGGCGGCCAGAATGAGCGCCTGCGTGGCGCGCGGCCCAGCGCCGACGAGCGTGCTTTCGTTGTCGCGCGTGGCGCGGATGACCTTCACGGCATAATCGACCATTTCATCGCGGACCGTTACGCCATCGAGCGCCTTGCGGAGTTGTTCCAGCTCCGACACGGGAATCACGGCATTCACTTCGCCGGCCTCAAGCACGTGTTCCGGTGCATCGCTTCCGAGCGTACGCCTGGCGAGGACCAGTTCATCCTCAAAGCCGGGGCAGTCCATGGTGATCTTGATCATGAAGCGGTCCTTCTGGGCTTCCGGCAAGGGATAGGTTCCTTCATATTCCAGCGGATTCTGTGTGGCGAACACGGTGAAGTCGGTTGGCAACCCATGGGTTTCGCAGTCGATGGTTACGCACCGTTCCTGCATCGCCTGCAACAGCGCCGACTGCGTCTTGGCGGGTGCGCGGTTGATTTCATCGGCCAGCAGGAAGGTGGCGAAAATCGGCCCCTTCACCAGGTTGAACTCGTTGTTCTTCATGTTGAAGATGTTGGTTCCCGTAATGTCGGCCGGCATCAGGTCGGGGGTAAACTGAATCCGCCCGAAATCGCACCCCAACACCCGCGACAGCGTGCGCACGAGCAGTGTTTTCGCCACGCCCGGCACCCCTTCGATCAAGGCATGGTTGCGCGTCAAAATCGCAATGAGGGCCTTGTCGACAACCTCCTCCTGCCCGATCAAGACCTTGCCGATTTCCCTCTTGGCGCGAGCCAGGGTTTCCTGTAGTTGATCAATCGTATACGCCATGGTTATTTCCTTTCATTCAAAGCATCCACCAACCGGTTGTACTGGGCCACCGGCCTGGCCTTTCCCTCTTCCTTCTCAATCCCGTTGAACGTTTCCCGCAGCTTTTTCGCCTTGGACTTCATGGTCGGATGGTTGCCGAACGTATGCTCCCACTCATCCACCATCGTCGGCAGGATTTGCTTTGGCGGGATGTAGCGCAGGAGCAGGTTGGTGAACCCTTCACCGGAACCCACCCAGGCCCCCACCGTATTATCCTCCCCGACTTCATCCTCGTAGCGCGGAATGAAGCTGCTGGTGCGCTGCCACACAAACAGGCCGGCCAATGCCAGCAGAGCCACCAGCACCCCGCGCATCCGGTAGCGGGCCGCCAGCATCATGATCCCCTCCTGCGACACCACGCCGAGATGCCGCTCGCTGAAAACGATCCGTCTGGCCGGACCTATCAGATCGAGCAACACCGGGGTATGACGATCAAGAACCATGGCTTCGTTGCTGAACAGGTAGCTATCCGAAAGCAGCACCAGCGTACCGCGACTCCAGCTTCGTTCGACCACCACCGGATTGCCGTTGAAACGGTAGAGCACCGTCCAGTCCGGCCCCGGATCCTTGAAGTATCGCATACCCATCCACGGCACCGACTCCCCATCCGTCTCGGAGACGGCCAAATAGCGCGCGTCCAGTGCATTCAACTCGTTGGTGGTCAGGCTGGCGATTTCGATGCCGGCCAGCTCGGGCTCCGGCGTTCGCTCCACCACCGTGGAAACATCATCGGCCTCATCCGTATCCGTTTCTTCTTCCGATTGCTCACCGTCCTCCGCAAGCGGTTCGTCATTCCAGAACGCGCCCATTCCACCGGGGGAGAGAGCGACCACCAGGCGACCACCCGAATGAAGGAACGAGGCCCAGTCGTCGTGGAACCCACCGTGTAACACGCCCTGATTGCTTCCCAGCATCATAACGCTAACATCCTGCCCCTTCTCGGACATGTCCCACGACTTGAGCAACCGCTCGACCCGCACGCCCGGACTCTCCTTCAAGGCGCGATACAGGATCTTGGTGCCGCGCGGCCCCGCGCGATAGGTGGAATAATCCGGATAGATGTCGCCAGAACGAAAGCGCAACGAGATCAACGAATGCAAACCGGCCACCAGCAGACCAACCACCAGCAAAGCGCCGAACCAAACCGGAAGCCTACGCATCGCCTTCATTACGGAGCCTTTCCAGATTGTCTTCCATGCGATGGATATCGGTAGGCAGGACGGTATGCAGTCCATACCAGGCGCGCTCAAACAGATTGATGCTATCCACAAATAACGGAACGACCTTGGGCCGGCGGCGGGCTCGCCGAGCCAGCTCGCGCCGGTATTCCAGATTGGATTTGGAGGCGCGCACGGCTAGCAGGTCGACGCGCGAGAGATAGGCCATGCCGGCCAGGAACCAGGCCCGCACCGCCTTGCGTAGCTCGCCGGCCACCGCCATGTCGCGGGCCAGCTGGATCCACTCGTCCTCCTCCAACAGGGTGGCCACCAGGTTTTCATCATCGAGATCCACCGCCACCCTAACCGCGTCGCCTTCCCTGACATCCGCCACAGGGGCGTTCCTTCGTTTCAGGTTCTTGAATGCAAACAGCACCATCGCCATCAGCAAGACCACCAGCAATCCCACCGCCAGCGTTTTGAACAGGCCGGGATCCACCCCGTTCGTTGGGTGGTGCTCCACCGGTGACTTCGATTTGGGTATGTGATTCTTGAGCCAATTGAAAAACTTTTCGATTGCACCCTCCACGGCCCCCAGCAAGGATTCCACCCAGGCAGACACGGCATCGGAAAACTTACCGAAAAAGCCGCGGCTTTCTACTTCCTGTTCAGCGTATTCGCGCGGCATGCGCCAGGTAAATTCCCGATCCTGCATGATGCGGTCGATCGACTGGTTGAGCTCCTGCACTTGAATGGCGGGCGGATCCGTCGGTGCCGCATCCTGCGCCCTTGCCGGCGAGAGCGAACACAACAGCATAAGGATGACGCCTGCCCGCGCCATGTCGGCCACCCGGCGCTTGGGGGGCAGTCGCTTAAGTTCGGCCAGGATATCCTCGCCCGTGGTGATGGAAGCGATCGAGCTGAACCTCAGCACGTAGATCGCCTTGGAGAGCGGATCGATCAGAAGGTAGGTGATCGAAAACACGATGCCGAAAAAGGTGGAGTTCATCATCCAGAAATAGTGCTGCGCATAGATTGTTTCGACACCAAAGAGCGATTTCAGCAGCTGTGGCGCCTGCACCAGCGCAATGGTCACATTGAGCATCACCATGAAGCCGAAGAGCGACAGGATCAGAAGCGCATAGTTATTCTGCGCCGTCCACGGCCGGGCGGCACATCGGGCCTTGGCGGCCGCCTGCTTGAACCGGATGTTGGAGGGATCAACGATGCACAGGCTGTTAAGGTAGGCCGTCACCCAGGCCAGCGGAAAGGCGATCACCGTCGCCACGGGAAGCAACACAACGCTCCAGCAGGAATAGACCGCATGGAACGCCCCGACACGCATCCACGTCCCAACGCCCCCGGAATCCGGATCCCGGCTTTCCACAGACGCGCGCAACCGGTGGCAGAAGGCCGAGTGCCAGGTTCTCATCCAGAGGTACAGCAGCGCCAGCCCCAGCGAGGCGCCGGCACAATGGCGGTCGGCAAACGGGCTGGCGGCCATGTCGGACAGAAAAAACAGGAGGGCAACGATGAACGGAACCGCACCGACGTAGAAGAGCAACAAGGTGCCAAGCGGCATCGATCGCAGCAGATGCACCGCCCGCTCCAAAAGGTCGATGCAGCTCTCCCCTTCCCGGTTCCGTTTGCGGGCCATCAGAGATTCCTCCATATGTTCCCTGAATGGAATTCGGTCGGGATGGCCAGCAGGATTTGTCCAATGGCATAGTAGACGATCCACAGAATGAACAGTCCCCAGGCCATGCGGAACGCCATATCGGTTTTTTCAACCCCGCGCTGCAGACGGCCGGTGGATCGTTTGGCTTCGGCCTTGGATACGCTGGATTGCAGGCAGGTGGCGCAAACCAGTTTTCCTTCGTGTTCGGTAACACATTCCCGGCAGAAGAAATGGCGGCAGACGGGACAGCGTGCCACGGCCTCGCGGCTTCCATGGTTGATACACCGGCTCTTGTGTAGCGTATCCATCTACCCTTCCGTCTCCATGGAGGGCGGCGGAAGGTCGGGCGGCGTTGGCCGCATCCTGCGGTCTACAAACGTGCCCTCAACTTCCATTTCCTCCATGGAAAACTCACCTTGGGCTTCCGTTAGGACCGGTTCGATCCGCTGCCAGAACCGCTTGGCCTGCGACACGCGCGGAAACATGTTGAGATGCACCTTGTTAATGCCGGTATGGATCCAGCATTTGCAGGTCGGCCCGCGCATCAGATGGATGACCCAGATCAACACAAACGGCAACGCCGTAAACCACAATACGTTCACTCCCCCGGCGGACCAAAACATGCCGCTGACCATGATGGCGATGAGTGGGAGCAAAAAAAACCACAGGGCATAGCTTCGGGACCAGGCAATCGTGATGGCCTGGATATCCTTGAAATAGAACCGCTTGTATTCTTCGGAACAGCCAACCTCCTTAACCATGAGTAAATGGTCCGGACCCTGCCAAAGCCGTTCAATCGACATCAGCGACCGGCCCCGTCCGGATAGTTTCCGGTACCCGGTGCGTTTATGCGTGTCTTCAGCCATGGGTCCACTCTCCGATTAGATACACCAACAAAAGCAACCATCCGGCGATTTCCAGAAACGAGAAGACGGCGGCAATTCCCATGCGAGAAATCCATCCCCGCGCAAATTCCACCTCTAGCTTCCAATAGCGAAGGGCCACAAACAGCGCGGCCGGAGCGGTAAATACCGTGACCGGAAAATAGATGATCAACGGCCAAACCGACAAACCAAGCGCCAGCTTGTCATGACGGAACTGGCGCGGCTTGAGATCCTGGCGTCCCTTGGGATCCTTGCGCTGCGATTCCAGACATGAAGCACAGAGTGTTTCCTCCCCCATGGGCAACGCGCACAGGCCGCAAAGAAACCGGCCGCAGCAATCGCACACGTGTTCCGCCTTCTTGGCGGTATGGTAGAAGCAAACCGCATCGTCAAGTCCGGCCTCGGTAGCCGTGGTCACGATTTCCGATCGGCGATACAGGGCCGGCAAGGCATAGACCAGCACCTTGTTGTCGCATCCCGAACAAACAGTGTGCTTGGCCGACGAATTATAGTTTTCCGCCGGCAATGGATAGTGGCATGAGGGGCATTTGACGCAAAAACGGTTCATTGGTTGGCTCAGGTGAAGATTACCCGCGTGTCGCACATATGGTCGTGCAAGGCCCGCTTTTGTTCATCGAAGCCCGCCATGATGCAACCAATGGCCAAGATGGCGCGGCTGAGAATGTGCGCAAAGAAACGTCCCGTTGCGCGACCATAGGTAATCTTCCGGCCATCGGACATCACCACCTTGATTCCCAAGGCCTTTTTACCGAGCGTGGCGCCATACTTTCCATGCATCCAGATGAAATAGAACGGCGCGAACGCCATGATGACGAGCTGCATGATGATCGTCCAGGCAACCGCCACAGCAGGATGGTTCGCCATCAAGGGCCCCATCAAGCCCATGATGAATGAGATGGGAAACACAACGGCCATCTGTACAATGATATCAATTGCATAGGCCAACAAACGCCGCCAGAAACCGGCATAGCGCATGATGGTTTTACCCGCGATCTCGGCGTTCTCGCGGATCTGCTGCACAAAGGTCGATTTGCATCCGCTGCAAACCATCTTCCCCTCGAACTCGATCGTTTCATCGATCTCGCAACGCTTACCGCAGATCGAGCAGGTTTCGCTGTCTGCGTCCATTGCTGCGGCGAGGGAAGCCCCAATGGCATCGGGCACATCCCGGTAGGCTTTCCACGCATCCATGGTCCCGTTCCAGACCAGCGTATCGTCCGTGATATCGCCCTGCTTTACGCGCATCAAAAAATCGGCATTTACCAGCGGCCCCACCCGCTGTCCGTCCTTGACATAGTACCACTGCATTAAAGTCCCCTAGGTTAACGAATTGACATCCTAGCCTGAAACACCCGATCTTGGTTTTCAACAAGCGACAATGATGATGAAAAACTACAACTACAGCGAATCCCAGTCGAGGAAAGAGCAGGAAGAAATTGAAGCCTTTGCCCTATCCGGCATGGCATCCAAAAGCGCGGAGAGCCTGGGAAGGAAACACCCCGAACCACCCCACCCGCTCCGGTCGTGCTTCGCGCGCGATCGCGACCGTATTTTCCACAGCCGTTGTTTCCGGCGGCTCGAATACAAAACGCAGGTTTTCGTCAACGGCACCGCGGATCACTACCGCACGCGTCTGACGCACACCATGGAAATGTCGGCCGTTGGCCGCACGCTGGCCCGCATCCTCAAGGTCAACGAAGACCTGACCGAATGCATATGCCTCGCCCACGATCTCGGTCACAGCCCGTTCGGGCATACCGGCGAGAATGTACTCGATGAATTAATGACCGGCCATGGCGGGTTCGACCACAACCTGCAGAGCCTGCGCTGCATCGAGGTGGTGGAATCGCCCTATCCCGACTTCCGGGGACTAAACCTTACGTGGGAAGTGCGCGCCGGACTGCTTAAGCACGAGGCCCACATCGATGGCGCCACACTGGACGGCTACCCAATCGGCCCCTTCCAATCGATCGAAGCGCAGATTGCCGACATCGCCGACGACATGACCTACCACGCGCACGACGTCGATGACGGACTCGAAGCCGGCATCGTAACCCTGCAGCAGCTCGAAACCACCGAGTTCTGGAAACTGGCCGCCGCCGCGACCCGCGAACGCTATCCCAACCTATCCGAATACCAGTTTGTGAGGGCAACCATCCGCAGCATGCTGGAGTTGCAGGTGTTTGATGTCGCGGAGCAGGCCTTTGCCTTGATGGATAAGTGCCGCCCGCAAAGCGTCCGCGAAGCAATGGCCGCACCGCAGCGCATAGTCAACTTCAGCCCCGGCATGAAACAGGTACTCGACGAGTTCTCGGCCTTCATGTTCAAGAACCTCTACTTCCACCACGGCGTGGCCAACGCCACGCAGGAATCGGTGGCGATGATGCGCAAGCTGTTCCTGCACTATATCGAGCACCCGGAAACCATGGGTCGAAAAGCCCGCGCCCGCATCGAGAGCGAAGGCCTGTGGCGCACGGTCTGCGACTATGTCGCCGGTTGCACCGACCGCTACGCCATCGAGGAATACGAGCGCTTTTGTCTGAACCGCTGAGGCCTACTTCAGGTTGGCCGGGCTATAGCTCAACACTGAAATATTCCACGGCATTGTTGAAGCAGATGTTTTCCACCATCTGCCCCAGCAGGGCCATGTCGGCCGGGATTTCTCCATTCTCGACATCGTTGCCCAGCAGGTTGCACAGAATGCGCCGGAAATATTCGTGGCGGGGATAGGAAAGGAAGCTGCGCGAATCGGTCAACATGCCGACGAAACGGCTGAGCAGGCCGAGCGCCGACAGGGCATTCATCTGCTTTTCCATGCCGTCCTTCTGGTCGAGGAACCACCAGCCCGACCCAAACTGCATTTTGCCGGCGGCGGATCCGTCCTGATAGTTCCCGATCATGGTCGCCATCAGTTCGTTATCGGCGGGATTGAGGTTGTAAAGCACCGTTTTCGCCAGTTGATCGGAACTATCCAGCTTATCCAGTAAGCGAACAAGCCCCGGCCCCTGCCGGTAGTCGGCAATGGAATCGAAACCGGTGTCCGCGCCCAGCTTTTGGAACAGGCGCGTATTATTGTTGCGAAAGGCGCCAACATGTAGTTGCTGGGCCCAACCACGGCGGTGGTTCATCCGGCCCATTTCAACCATGAACGAGCCCAGGAACTGGTCCGCCTCATGTTGCAACACACGCTGGCCGCCCATCACTTTACCAAAGATTTGGTCGAGTTCAGATGAGGTCCCTTCTGCATTCGGAAGGTAGTTGAGGCCATGGTCCGAAAGACGGCAGCCAACTTCGTGGAAATAGGCATGGCGCCGGTCAATGGCTTCGAGCATGCTTTCAAAGCCTTTGATTTCCACTCCCGACACGGTGGAGAGTGTTTCGATGTAGTCCCCGTAGGCGGCCGGATCGGAGAGGTTGGCAGCCTTGTCGGGCCGGAATGTCGGCAACACCTTGATTTCGAACCCATCTGCGGCAATCTGCTTGTGGTACTCGAGCGAATCGACCGGATCGTCCGTCGTGCAGACCAGCTTGACGTTCATCTTACGCATCAGGTTGCGCACGGAATAGTCGGGCGAGCGCAGTTTTTCGGTACATTCCGCATAGATCCTTTTGGCTGTCCCCGGACTGAGCAGTTCGTTGACATCAAAGTAGCGCCGCAATTCCAAGTGTGTCCAGTGATAGAGCGGATTGCGGATGGTATGTGGCACCGTTTCGGCCCATTTCGCGAATTTTTCCTCCCACGAAGACGCTCCCGTACAGAACTTTTCATCGACGCCGTTGGTGCGCATCGCACGCCATTTATAGTGGTCTCCGCCCAGCCATACCTCGCCAAGGTTGTCATACTGCTTGTCCTGGGCCACCTCATGCGGCGGCAGATGGCAATGGTAGTCGTAGATCGGCATGTGAGCCGCGTGATTGTGGTACAGAGTTTTCGCCGTTTCCGTCTGCAAGAGGAAATCTTCGTCCATGAATTGTTTCATTCTACCCACTCCAGTTCCACTCAAGGTGCAATGTCTAGATCCAGTCGTTTAATAAAAAGGGATCAATAGCACAAACCGTACATCTCAATCCATTAAGATATGCACAATTCTCTGAACGGAACTATGAGGAGGCCACTAGAAATCCATTGATGCGGGAGATGCCGCGATCAATAGCCGCGGCTCTGCATGGGATCCAAGGACGATTGCCGGCGGGTTGCGGGGACGGATTCGTTGCCGGCGCCGATCCTCCGCAATACCCATCAATCCTGCTCCTGCGCCTCATCCATTTTCGGAGACTCATCCTCCTTCGACCTTGCCTGACGCGCGCTCAAGATCCACTTATCGGACTGGTATTTCCGGTTGTGGGACTTGACCACCAAAAAATCAGCACCTTGGCGCACAACCACCAGATAATCCTCGAACACGGCACCGCTCTTTCCTCCTTCGCCGCTCTTTGCGGCATTCAAGGGATAGGAGGTAACCTTGAAGTCTATCCTCTCTTTGGGATGCATGGAGATTTTTTTCTCCCCGGCCTTGAAAACCTCGGGCAAGTTTTTCCCATCGGAGCCATACTCTTGTTCGATGAAATACCACGTGACCGTGTACTCTTGGTCCGTGCTGTCGAAGCTCGTAACCCGTATGTTCAACTCATATCGTTGGGTTGCACGTGAATCTTCGTTGGTTTCGTGAATGGCCCCTTTAACAAGCAAGGAGGGCTTGGCATGGGAAGTAGCGGTTGCTCCCAGAAGGCAAGCTCCAATGATCGTCGTGGCTATGACATGGTTTTTCATGGTTCAGTTCCTTTCTATTGTACATCGTGCGATACATGTCGGTATTAATTTCGACTCTTCGACAGTATCATTAGCACCCCGACACAGGCAAGCATGCGCCCATTCTTCGCTTCAAATGTCTGGCAAGTACAGAAGCCGTGCTGGCTAGAGAGCGCTTGAGGAATGTCGGTAGCCCACCCTAACCTAGGCGGTGGCGGATGATCTCGGGCAGGTAGACTTTCATATCGACTATTCCGCCGTTGATGACCCAGGTAAAACTACGCGTCTTCTGCTGGAACCAATTCCGGCTTAACGGTCAGCTCGACGCGATCCCGATCGTCGCGGTGCGACATCCGCCATAACAGTTGGTCGATGGCACGTTCGCCGACGATATCGAGCTTAATATCGATGGTCGCAGGCCGGGGATGCATCTGCGCCATGATGATCGGGTCGTTGTTGCAACCAATGAGTTCGATATCCCGACCCGGTGCCAGGCCCTGCTGATACAGTTTGTTGTAGACGGAAAGCATGAGGTCGTCGCTGGCGCAGAACACACCGGATGTCCCCTCCAATCCGCCCAGTTTACCGACCAGCTCTTCTGCTATGCGCAAGCGGGTAGCGGGATCCTGGTCATTTTCCGCCTCAACGAGCAGAGGGTGGATTCCGGAAGCCACCGCAGCCTGCACAAAAGCATCCCGACGCATACTGTAGGCCGGGTGCAGCGAGTTTGAGCTGGCAAAGAGCATGTTCCGGCAACCTTTGCTTTTGAGGTAGTCAAACGCTATCGGCCCAACGCGGGAGTTGTCGTACTGCACATGGTCAAACTCGTTGGCAGGATCGTAAACGCCGCGCAAGCACCACACTGCAGGGATGTTGTGCAACATATCGCGCAACGAAAAGTTAATCCGTTCTTCGCAAAAAACCATGATCCCGTCGGCGCGTCGGCGCGCCAGTACGGGAGGAACCGATTTCTGGTCCGGCATGTGGGCCAGCGTCAATTCCATCCCATGCCGGGCGACACCGCGTTGAATGCCTCCCAGCAGTGCCGGCATCGTCGGCATGCTGTATAGTTCGGTGGGATCGAAGGGGCCAATACCGAGAAAGGCAATCACACCGGTACTTACCCCTTTGCGCTTGGCCGGTTTGGGGCCCGGGCGGACGGCGCGCGGAACATACCCGACCGCATCGGCAGCTGCACGCACCAACTTCGCCGTTGCCGGCGCCACACTCGGGTCATTGTTCAACGTTCGCGATACTGTCGCAATGGATACGCTGGCTTTTTTCGCTACATCCACAATTGATGCCATAGAAGATACTCCCGAATCTTTAATTTTACATTAAAGATGGGGGAATAAACACGGAATACCCCTTGTATGGCAATGTAAAATATCTGTTTATATTTTTCATTTTCATACATGTAATTATAAATAATAGGCGAAAACGTCCGTTGGTTTACCGAATAACCCCTTTTGCTAGCGTCTTCACCCAATCATGGAGAACCCAATGCTGGAAAGACCCTTACTGTAGATTCCTATTTATCCTACTCACCGCTGTGATCGGTCGGTCTGCGGAATAGCGTGCGCTGTGGATGCGGTTTTTGTGCCTGCAACGGACTCTATATTGGCATTGCCTCAAACATTCTGCTAGCTTACTGCCA
>JBNLGU010000071.1:0-15528 GCA_050306215.1 Pontiella sp. | reverse complement strand
AAGCGGCTCGTGCAGGGGAGTGTGATCACGTTGCTCGTTGCGGTGCCCACACAAATTGTTGCCCGTTGCCGCGACTATTGCTGCGCCGGCTTCTACACCTTTATTGGCATCACGTTCGGTATTTCCGTCATGTTGCTTTCATTTGGCCCGGGCATCTATTTCCTTTACGCGGCCCGGTGGCGACGTTTGCATCCGGTCGGTCGGTTGGATGATGTGGACAGCGGGCAAGAAGCATAAGGACAGCCGTCTGTATGGGTGAAAAAATACTGTTGGGGCATGGTGCCGGCGGCCGGATGACGCGTGAGCTGGTGCGGGACCTGTTCTGCAAGCATTTGGGCGATACCGGGCCCGAGTCGATGGATGACGGCGCCATTCTGGAGCATGCGGGCAGGAAACTGGTTTTCACGACCGATTCGTATGTGGTCAGTCCGTTGGAATTTCCGGGGGGCGACATTGGGACGTTGGCGGTCTGCGGGACGGTGAATGATCTGGCGGTGATGGGGGCCAAGCCGCTTTGGCTATCGCTGGGCATGATTCTCGAAGCCGGGCTGGAGATGGAGGTGCTGGAGCGTATCGTAAAGTCGATCGCCGCAAAGGCGCGCGAAGCCGGGGTTAGGATAGTATGCGGAGATACCAAGGTGGTGGAGAAGGGAAAGGGTGACGGCATCTTCATCAATACGGCGGGTATCGGTTTGCAGGAAAAGCCCATGCGTCCGGATACCATCGAACCGGGGGATCAGATCATTATGAGCGGCACGGTGGGGGACCATGGCATGGCGTTGCTGACCCTGCGCAAAGGCTTTCCTCTGAAGTCGGATCTTCAAAGCGACTGCGCGCCGTTGAATCACATGATCTCCGACCTGTTGGCGGACGTGGATGTAAAATGGATGCGCGATCCGACGCGGGGAGGCGTGGCGACGATTCTCAACGAGTTGAGCGAAGGCTGCGAATGGGGTGTTCTTTTAAAGGAAGCGGATATTCCTCTATCGGATGCGGTTTCGGGCGTGTCGGAATTGCTGGGCCTTGACCCTTTATATAGTGCAAACGAGGGGAAGGCCGTTTTCGTAGTTCCGGCGGCGCAGGCGGAAAAAGCCTTGAAGATCCTGAAAAAATCACCCTATGGAGAGGGATCGGCCGTAATTGGTGAGATTGTGGTTGGCTTTCAGGGGAAAACCGTGCTTCATACGCGGCTCGGAACCCTTAGAACCTTGGGGATTCTGAGCTCGGACCCGCTTCCGCGAATTTGCTGAACTTTTTTCGGGTTCGTGGTTGACACGTTGGCCGCTTTCTATAAAGTACGCCGTCTTATTTGCCGAATCAGCTTGAGCTCGATGAGGTAGTATTTTTGAAAAATAAGCACTGCGAGTACATTCATTACCGGTGTGCCGCGGGGTTTGTTTGTCTGTTTTTATTGAATAGGCGTGCCCATGTAGCTCAGTTGGTAGAGCGCATCCTTGGTAAGGATGAGGTCAGCAGTTCAAATCTGCTCATGGGCTCCACTTATTCGGTGTTTGAAAATAAAGTTAACTGAGGAAGATTCAGGAGGTAATAAAAATGGCTAAGGATAAATTCGAACGGACAAAGCCGCACGTGAACGTCGGCACGATTGGTCACGTTGACCATGGTAAAACCACCACGACCGCAGCAATCACCTTCGTGCAGAGCACCAAGGGATTGTCTGAGTATATCCCGTATGACAACGTTGCCAAGGCATCCGAGTCGCAGGGTCGCCGTGACTCCACCAAGATTTTGACGATCGCGACTTCGCACGTTGAGTACGAATCCGACAATCGTCACTATGCCCACGTTGACTGCCCCGGCCACGCCGACTACGTCAAGAACATGATCACCGGTGCTGCCCAGATGGACGGCGCGATTCTCGTGGTTGAAGCTCCTTCCGGACCGATGCCCCAGACGCGCGAGCACATCCTGCTGGCCCGCCAGGTTGGTGTTCCGAAAATCGTTGTTTTCCTCAACAAGTGCGACCTGGTTGACGACGAAGAGCTGATCGAGCTCGTCGAAATGGAAATCCAGGAACTCCTCGCAAAGTATGAGTTCGAAGAAGATTCCCCGATCATCCGCGGTTCCGCCCTCAAGGCGATCGAGGATCCGGAAGGTGCAGGCGGCAAGTGCATCCAGGAGCTCATGGACGCTCTCGACAGCTGGATTCCGGAACCCGAGCGTGTTACCGACCAGGCATTCCTGATGCCGATCGAAGACGTATTCTCGATCGAAGGTCGTGGTACCGTGGTTACCGGCCGTGTTGAACGTGGTACCATCCACACCGGCGACACCATCGAAATCGTTGGTATCCGCGACACCGCCACCACCACCTGCACCGGCGTTGAAATGTTCCGCAAGATCCTCGACGAAGGTCAGGCTGGCGACAACGTTGGTATTCTGCTTCGCGGCACCAAGAAGGATGAAGTACAGCGCGGCCAGGTTCTGGCCAAGCCCGGCTCCATCACTCCGCACACCACGTTCAAGGGCGAAGTCTACGTTCTGTCCAAGGACGAAGGTGGCCGTCATACCCCGTTCTTCAAGGGATACCGTCCGCAGTTCTACTTCCGTACAACCGACGTAACCGGCGACATTCAGCTGCCTGAAGGTGTTGAAATGGTCATGCCTGGCGACAACGTTGCAATGGACGTAACGCTCATCACTCCGATCGCGATGGAGCAGCACATGCGCTTCGCAATCCGTGAAGGTGGCCGTACCGTTGGTGCTGGCCGCGTTACTGAAATCATCAAGTAACGTAGAACGTCATCGGGCGACGGGCAGGTACGATCCTGCCCGGACCCCGTTAATCATTAATAGGACGAAACCATGCCGAGAGATATCATTACTCTGGCCTGCACCGAGTGCAAGGAACGCAACTACACGGGTACCCGCAACAAGAAGTTGGAAACCCAGCGTCGTGAAGTGAAGAAGTATTGCCCGCGCGAGCGCAAGCATACCCTCCATCGCGAAACCAAGTAGTTGATCGATTTTTGAAAACAGGTCGGTAGTTCAATTGGTAGAGCACCGGTTTCCAAAACCGGCTGTTAGGGGTTCGAGTCCCTTCCGACCTGCCAATTCTAAACTGGAAAGCACGATGAATAAACTGAACGAAGGCGTCGGGAAGCTTAGAACCTTCATTGATGAAGTGAAGGCGGAACTGTTGAAATGCTCCTGGCCGACCCGCAAGGAACTGTTTGGACAGTCCATGGTGGTCATCATTTCGGTGATTGTCCTCAGCGCGTTCGTGGGGCTTTGCGACCTGGTCAACCAGGGTCTGCTCAAGTTCATCATTCATTAGGTTTATTCGTTAGGTAGATACAATGGCAAAACAGTGGTTCATTCTACACGCGCTTTCCGGTCACGAGCTGAAGGTTCAAAAAAACATTGCCAGCCGTGTGCAGCAAGAGGAAATGGAAGACGTTATCGGCGAGGTACTTATCCCCTCCGAAAAGGTCTCTGAAGTTAAGCAAGGCAAGAAGACGACAGTCAACCGGAAGTTTTTCCCGGGGTATGTGCTGATCAATATCAGCCTATACAACGAGGACGGCAGCTTCAACGACCGCGCCTGGTATTTCATTCAGAATACACCCGGCGTCATCGGCTTTCTGGGCGGGGAGCGTCCCGCACCGTTGAGCGATGCCGAGGTGGACACCATTGTCCACCAGGTAGAGGAGAAGAAGGATGCGGTTGCCCCGAAGGTCATGTTCGAACCGGGCGAATCGGTGAAGGTTACCGACGGTCCGTTTATGAACTTCAGCGGCATCATCGAGGAAGTCGATCCTGAGCGCGGCAAACTGAAGATCTCCGTTTCGATCTTCGGGCGCTCGGCACCGGTTGAGCTCGAGTATTGGCAAGTCGAACGTTCGGCCGAATAAATTTGATTGAGGATTGTTATGGCGAAGGAAATCACAGGATACATCAAGCTGCAGATCCCGGCAGGGGCAGCCAACCCGGCACCGCCGGTTGGTCCGGCGCTGGGTCAGAAGGGTGTAAACATCATGGAGTTCTGCAAGGCGTACAACGCCGCCACGCAGAGCCAGGCGGGTATGGTTATACCGGTGGTCATCACCGTGTACAGCGATCGCAGCTTTACGTTCGTGACCAAGAGTCCCCCTGCATCGGTGCTGCTCAAAAAAGCCGCCGGTCTGGCCAAGGGCTCCGGGGTGCCGAACCGCGACAAAGTCGGCAAAGTCACCCGCGCTCAGATCGAAGAGATTGTTGAAATCAAGAAGGACGATCTTAATGCCAATGATAAGGACGCCGCAGTGCGTGTCATCGAAGGTACCGCGCGCAGCATGGGAATCGAGGTGGAATAATCATGGCTACTCACGGAAAGATATATAAAAACGTTGTGGCGAAGGTCGCCAAGGGTTCCGACTACAGCATCGATGATGCCGTCGCCTTCCTGCAGGCCAATCCGACCGCCAAGTTTGACGAAACATTTGAACTCGCCTTCCGGATGGGCGTCGACCCGACGAAGTCGGATCAGGCGATCCGCTCCACCGTTGCGTTGCCGCACGGTACCGGCAAGGATGTTCGCGTGATCGTGTTCGCCACCGGCGAAGCAGCCGAAGCGGCCCGTGCCGCCGGTGCGGCGGAAGTCGGTTTTGAGGATTTGATCAAGAAGGTGCAGGATGGCTGGACCGATTTCGATGCCGCCGTCGCCACGCCTGACGCGATGAAGGAAGTCCGCAAGGTCGCCCGTGTTCTGGGTCCGCGCGGCCTGATGCCGAACCCGAAGACCGGAACGGTTACCGACGACACCGAGGCTGCTGTGAACCAGCTCAAGGCCGGTCGCGTCGAGTTCCGCATGGACCGCAATGGAAACATCATGGTTCCCTTTGGGAAACGTTCGTTTGAGAAAACCGCGTTGCTGGAAAACGCCAAGGCCGTTGTTGACGCAATCAACCACGCCAAGCCGTCCAGCGCCAAGGGCACCTACATCAAGCGTTGCACAATTTCCAGCACGATGGGTCCCGGTCTGCGGGTCGCCCTCAAGGAAATCACCACCGCATAGAAAAGGGTTGGGTATTTGAATGAAACCTGAAGATAAACAGCACAGACCGGAAAAGGTGGCGATGGCCACCGAAATCGATCAGCGCATCGCTGGCGCCCTGTACATGATTCTCGCGGACTACGATGGTATGGATATGCCCATGACCACCGAGTTCAAGAGTTCCCTGCGTGAAAGCGGCGCCTCGTTCAATGTTGTAAAGAACCGGATGCTCAATCGCGCATTGCCGCTGGACCCCGCAATGTTGAAGGGCCAGACCGCCATGATCTATGGCGAAGGCGATGTGGTCGAAGTAGCGAAGGTGATCAAGAAATTTACCGCAACCAACAAGAAGCCCGTTGTCAAGGGTGGCTTTGTCGAGGGCAAAGCCGTTAGCGCCGATGATGTGGTCGCACTTGCCAAGCTTCCTTCCAAGGATGTCTTGCGCGCCATGTTGCTCGGCACCCTGCAGGCTCCGAGCCGGAATCTGGCCAGCGTGCTGAACCAGAAGGTTGCCAGCTTGGTGTACGTGCTGAGCGCGGTGAAAACGAAAAAAGAACAAGAAGCATAACAGTTTAATCAAGATAGCAGTTCAAGGAGGTACTAAAATGTCCGAAGAAGTAAAAGAAGAAGTAAAGCTCGAAGGCAAGATGGCCGAGTTCGTTGATTGGGTCGAAACCATTTCCGTACTGGAACTTTCCCAGCTCGTGAAGGCGCTGGAAGATCGTCTGGGCGTAACTGCTGCCGCTCCGGTTGCAGCCGTTGCCGCAGCTCCGGCTGGCGGTGATGAAGGCGGCGCTGCCGCAGCTGAAAAGACCGACTTCGATGTCGTTCTGACTGCTGCCGGTGGATCCAAGATCCAAGTTATCAAGGAACTCCGCGGCCTGACCGGTCTCGGCCTGAAGGAAGCCAAGGAGCTGGTTGATGGCGCTCCGGCTACCATCAAGGAAGCTGTTGCCAAGGCCGACGCGGAAGCCTGGAAAGAAAAGCTCGAAGGTGTTGGAGCAACCGTAGAACTCAAGTAATTCCGCTTGGTTTACTTGGTTTGAAAGATTGCGCCATCGCCTGCGGTGGCTTGTAGATTGTTCCCCTTTGAGACCCAAAGGGGAACATGCATTATCCAATATTAACCTGAAGGTGCGGGATGGCTGATAGAAAAAACTTTGGCAAGCTGACCGACGCGCTTGATGCGCCTGACTTGATTGAAATCCAACTGAATTCCTACAGGGACTTTTTGCAACAGGACATGTCTCCTTCCAAACGGAAGAAGATGGGTCTGCAATCGGTTCTGGGCGAGGCGTTTCCCATTGAGAGCTACGACGGCCAGATTGCCCTGGACTTTGTCAGCTACGAAATTAAGAAACCCAAGCTCGATCATCTCGAATCGTTGCGCGAGGGGGAAACCTTCTCGGCTCCGCTGTATGTGACGTTCAAGCTTCGCGAAGGCGAAGATATGCGCGAAGACACCCTGTTCATGGGTGAAATCCCGTTGATGACCGATAGCGGAAGCTTCGTGATCAATGGCGCCGAGCGCGTTATTGTCAGTCAGTTGCATCGTTCGCCGGGCATCTGCTTCGAGCAGACACAGCACGCGAACGGCTCCATCCTGCATTCGTTCCGCATCATTCCGGACCATGGGTCGTGGATTGAAGCCCAGTTCGACACCAGCGACCTGATCTACATCTATCTCGACCGCAAACGCCGCCGCCGGAAATTCCTGGCGTCCACGTTCCTTCGTGCGTTGGGCTATGCTACCGACGAGGAAATTCTCGGCCTGTACTACCAGTTCCAGGAATTCTCGCTGAGCAAGAAGAGCTATGCCGAAGGCGACCTCGAAAACATCGTCCTGCGCGACGACGTGATCGACGCCGACTCCGAATCCGTCATCGGGCGCCGCTACGACGCGTTGACGGTCGACATGATCCAGCGCATGAAACTGGCCGGTTACAAGAAGATTTCCGTAGTGGATGTTTCCTGGGACCAGGGATTATTCCTCAAGAGCGTACAAGCCGACACCACCCGCACCGTCGACGAAGCGCTCAAGGACCTGTACCAGAAGTTGCGTCCCGGTGATCCGCCGACCACGGCCTCTGCACGCCAGATGATCAAGCGTCTCTTCTTCGATGAAGCCCGCTTCAGCCTGAGTCGCGTGGGCCGCTACAAGATCCAGCAAAAGCTCGGTATCAAGAGCGATTCGCTGACCCTCGAAGTCGAAGACGTCGTGGAAGCATTGCGCTACCTGCTCATGGTCCGCAAGGGCGAAGGTACGCTGGACGACATCGACCATCTCGGTAGCCGCCGCATCCGTACTGTGGGTGAGTTGCTGGAAGGGCAGTGCCGCGTCGGTCTGGCCCGCATCCAACGTCTCGTAAAAGAGCGCATGACCATTTTCGACACGACGGTTGACCGCCTCTCTTCGCAGAAGCTGATCAACCCGAAGGCCTTGTCGGCCGTGATCAAGGACTTCTTCGGCCGCAGCCAGCTGTCCCAGTTCATGGACCAGACCAACCCGTTGTCGGAACTGACGCATAAGCGTCGTTTGTCCGCTCTCGGACCAGGCGGCTTGAACCGCGACCGTGCCGGCTTTGAAGTACGTGACGTACACAGCTCGCACTATGGCCGTATCTGCCCGATTGAAACGCCGGAAGGTCCTAACATCGGTCTGATCTCCTCGCTCTCCACCTTTGCGAAGGTCAACGAGTACGGTTTCATTGTTACGCCGTATCTCAAGTGTGCCAAGGGCAAGGTGTCGAAGGACATCGATTGGCTCACCGCCGACGAAGAAGAACGCTACGTGATCGCCCAGGCCAACGCACCGTTGGACGAAAAGAACTGCTTCGTCAACGACCGCGTCATGGTCCGTGTCCGCGGCGACTTTATCGAAGTCGTGCCGGAGCGGGTTGAATACATGGACGTATCTCCGAAGCAGGTGGTTTCGATTGCCGCCGGCTTGATCCCGTTCCTGGAACACGACGACGCCAACCGCGCCTTGATGGGCTCGAACATGCAACGTCAGGCGGTTCCGCTCATGAAGTCGGAACGTCCGTTCGTGGGCAGCGGCATTGAAGGCCGACTGGCTCGCGACTCCCGTGTGCTTGTGACCGCCCGCGAAGACGGTATTGCCGCATATGTCTCGGCAGACAAGATTATCGTTTCCAAAGACGGCAAGATTCCGGCCAAGAAGGCTCCGACCTCGGAATACCAGACCTACAAGTTGCGCAAGTTCATGCGTTCCAATGCGGGTACCTGCCTGAATCAACGTCCGACCGTCACGGCCGGGCAGAAGATCAAGGCGGGCGATGTGCTGGCCGACGGTGCGGGAACAGACCAGGGCGAACTGGCTCTGGGTAAGAACGCCGTGGTGGCCTTCATGCCGTGGGGCGGCTACAACTTCGAGGACGCCATCCTGATCAACGAAAAGCTGGTTCGCGAAGACGTCTACACCTCGATCCACATCGAAGAGTTCGAGTGCGGCGCCCGCGACACCAAGCTGGGTCCGGAAGAAATCACCCGCGACATTCCGAATGTCGGCGAAGAAGCCCTGAAGAACCTGTCGCACGACGGGATCATCCAGGTCGGCGCCGAAGTCAAGCCGGGTGATATTCTCGTCGGCAAGATTACGCCGAAGAGCGAAACCGAACTGGCTCCTGAAGAGCGCCTGCTGCGCGCCATCTTTGGTGAAAAGGCCGCCGATGTCCGCGATACTTCGCTGAAGGCTCCGTCCGGAACCTATGGCATCGTCATGGACGTCAAGGTTTCCTCCAAGAACGCCGGTGCCACCGGCAAGGACAAACCGACCGACCTGAAGAAGCTGCAGAGCGAAATCCAGGACCGGCACGAGGATGTAGTGACTCAGCTGACGGAAGACCTGACTGAAGCGCTTTCCAATATCCTGCTGGGGGAAAAGATCCCGCTGGATGTGATGAATGCCGAAAGCGGCGACGTCATCATCCCGGCCAACCGCAAGATTACCAAGACGCTGCTGCGCAAGCTGGCGGCCAACTACGAACACGTGGAAATCGACCCGAGCCCAATCCGTATCAAAATCATGGGGATCATCGACGAATACCGCAACAAGTTCACCGAAGCGAAGGAAGACAAGGATCGCTCGATGGACCGCGCCGGCAGCGGCGAGGAAATGGATGCGGGCATCGTCAAATCGGTGAAGGTCTACATCGCCACCAAGAAGAAGCTGTCGGTGGGTGACAAGATGGCCGGACGCCACGGTAACAAGGGGGTTATCTCCCGCATCGTGGCCGAAGAGGACATGCCGTTCCTGCCGGACGGCACGCCGGTCGATATCGTACTCAACCCGCTCGGCGTACCTTCGCGTATGAACGTGGGTCAGGTGCTCGAAACCCATCTCGGATGGGCGTGCAAGCATCTTGGCATCCATGCGGCCACCCCGATCTTCGACGGCATTTCCGAGAAACAGATCCGTGATATGCTCGGCGAAGCCGGTCTCACCGAAGACGGTAAGACCGAACTCTTCGATGGGCGTACCGGTGAGCGTTTCGCTCAGCGTGTCGTGGTGGGTGTCATGTACATCCTGAAGCTGCACCACTTGGTCAGTGAAAAGATCCACGCCCGTGCGGTCGGTCCGTACTCGCTCGTTACCCAGCAGCCGCTGGGCGGCAAGGCGCAATACGGTGGCCAGCGCTTCGGGGAAATGGAAGTGTGGGCGCTCGAGGCCTACGGTGCCGCGCACGCACTGCAGGAAATCCTGACGGTGAAGAGCGACGACATCGCCGGCCGTACCCGCATGTACGAAGCGATTGTCAAGGGCGAGAACGTTCTCGACTCCGGCCGACCGGAATCGTTCAACGTTCTGATCAAGGAACTGCAGGGACTCGGACTCAACTTCCAGGTTAAAAACCGGGATGGCGAACCGATCCTCTCGTCCTAGTTAACGCATCACACGACCGATTATCTTTAAGACCGCAGGAGGAATGCCCGTGGAAAACAATTCAAGTAGCGTTGCAGACATCTTTGGAATGAGCCTCGAGGAACAGCACGACTTTGCGAACATCACGCTCGCATCGCCGGAAGCGATCCGCTCGTGGAGTCATGGCGAAGTCCGCAACCCGGAAACGATCAACTACAGAACCTTCAAGCCCGAAAAGGGCGGCCTGTTCTGCGAACGCATTTTCGGTCCGACCAAGGACTGGGAATGTTCGTGCGGCAAGTACAAGCGCATCAAGCACAAGGGCGTCATCTGCGACCGGTGCGGCGTGGAAGTCACCCTGTCTCGCGTCCGTCGCGAGCGCATGGCGCACATCGAGCTGGCCGTTCCGGTCTCGCACATCTGGTTCTTCAAGGCCACGCCGAGCCGCATGGGGTTGATTCTCGACATGACCATGCGCAACCTCGAGCGCGTGCTGTACTACGACAACTACATCGTGGTCGATCCCGGCGATACGCCGTTGAAGGATAAGCAGCTCCTCTCCGAGGAGGAATACCGCGAAGCCATCGCCAACTATGGCGACGAAAGCTTTGTGGCCAAGATCGGCGCCGAAGGGGTGCGTGATCTGCTGACTCAGATCGATCCGGTCAAAACGCTTCAGGACCTCGAAGAAGCGATGATGAACACCCGTTCCAAGCAGACCCGCAAGAAGCTCGTCAACCAGATGAAGCTGATGGAAGGTTTCATTAAGAGCAACTCGCGCCCTGAGTGGATGATCATGGAAGTGCTTCCGGTTATTCCTCCGGACCTGCGTCCGCTCGTTCCGCTCGAAGGCGGCCGCTTTGCCACCTCCGACTTGAACGACCTGTACCGTCGCGTGATCAACCGCAACAACCGGTTGCGCACGCTGTTGGCCCTCAAGACGCCGGAAGTGATCATCCGCAACGAAAAGCGCATGCTTCAGCAGTCCGTCGACGCCCTGTTCGACAATGGCCGTCACGGCCGTGCCGTAACCGGTCCGGGCAACCGCCCGCTGAAGTCCCTGAGTGACATGCTCAAGGGTAAGCAGGGCCGTTTCCGCCAGAACCTGCTCGGTAAGCGCGTCGACTATTCCGGCCGTTCCGTAATCGTGGTCGGCCCGACGCTCAAGCTGAACCAGTGCGGTCTGCCGAAGAAGATGGCCCTCGTACTGTTCGAGCCCTTCATTATCCGTCGCTTGAAGGAACGTGGCATTGTCCACACCGTCCGTAGTGCGAAGAAGATGATCGAACGCGAAGAGGATGTCGTATGGGATATCCTCGACCAGGTGACCCGCGGCCACACGGTCATGCTCAACCGCGCGCCCACGCTGCATAGGCTTTCGATTCAGTCGTTCGAGCCGATGCTCATCGAAGGGGAAGCCATTCAGCTGCACCCGCTAGTCTGTACGGCCTACAACGCCGACTTCGACGGCGACCAGATGGCTGTGCACGTGCCGCTGTCCGTAGAGGCGCAGGTCGAGTCGAAGAGCTTGATGCTTGCATCCAACAACATCTTCTCGCCTTCGAGCGGAAAGCCGGTAACGACGCCCACGCAGGACATCGCGTTGGGTTGCTACTTCATGACCTCGGAATCGCAGAGCTTCCTGATGGAACGCAAGAAGGGCGTGAAGCAGGAGAACGAGCGTCTGCGCATCATGAATGATGTAAACGAAGTGCATACGGCCTATGATGAAGGTGTCGTCAACCTGCATGACCGTATCCGCTTCCGAAATCCAGACTACCAGCGCGAAAGCCGCAACGGCGATAAGGACCGTTCCGTGATCCTGACCACGGTGGGCCGTATCTTCTTCAACGAAGTTTGGCCGGAGGAAATGGGCTTTGTGAACAAGACCGCCACCAAGAAGGTGGTCGGAACGCTGATCGAACAGTGCTACGAAATCGCGGGACACAACGAAACCGTTAAGGTGCTCGATGCCCTCAAGAACCTCGGGTACGAGTACGCCACGCGTTCGGGCATGTCCATCGGTCTTTGCGACATGATCATTCCGCTCGACAAGGGGGACATGATTGCCAAGGCCCGCGCCGAAATCGAAGAAGTCGAGAACAAGCATCGCAAGGGTTTGATTACCGAAGGCGAACGCTACAACATGATCATCGACATCTGGACCGATACCAACGACAAGTTGACCAACAAGCTGTTCGACGTGCTCGAAAACAATGACGACCCGATGAACGTCCAGTCCAAGGACGAACTCAACCCGGTTTACGTGATGGTTGACTCCGGCGCTCGTGGTAGCCGCCAGCAGATCCGCCAGTTGGCCGGCATGCGCGGCCTGATGGCCAAGCCGTCCGGTGAAATTATCGAACGCCCGATTCTGTCGAACTTCCGCGAAGGTCTCTCCGTACTCGAATACTTCATTTCGACGCACGGAGCCCGTAAGGGTCTGGCCGATACCGCGTTGAAGACGGCCGACTCGGGTTACCTGACCCGTAAGCTTGTCGATGTGTCGCACGACATTATCATTACCGAGGAGGACTGCCACACGCTCAACGGCATTGAAGTCAGCGCTATTACCGAAGGGGACGACGAACTCGTGTCGCTCGCGCAGCGCATCATCGGCCGTACCGCGGCCGAAGATATCTGCAACCCGCATACGCTGGACGTGCTGATTGCCGCCGGCGAGTTGATTGACAAGTATTCGGCCCGCAAGGTGGAAAGCGCCGGCGTGGAAACCGTGGTGATCCGCAGTGTACTGACTTGCGAATCCCGCCGCGGTGTGTGCGCCAAGTGCTACGGCAAAAACCTGGCCACCGGCAAGCCGGCCCAGCTCGGCGAACCTGTGGGCATCATTGCCGCGCAGTCGATCGGTGAGCCGGGCACGCAGCTGACCATGCGTACCTTCCACATCGGTGGTACCGCCAGCTCCGTCTTTAAGCAGCCGAAGGTAACCGCCAAGTCCAACGGTACGGTGAAGTATGAAAACGTCCGTTCCGTCAAGGTGGACGACAAGAACGTTGTGCTCAACAAGAACGGCAACATCATCGTCGTCGATGAGGAAGGCCGCGAACTGGAACGCTACGCAACGGTCATCGGTGCGCTCGTTTCCGTGGATAACGGCGGCGAAGTCAAAGCCGGCGAAACCTTCATCGAGTGGGATCCCTACTCCGTTCCGATTCTTTCCGAACACGACGGTAAGCTCGAGTTCAACGACTTCATCGAAGGCGTGACCGTTCAGAAGTCGGTTGACGAAGCCACCGGTGTTGAAGGTCTGACCGTCATGGAGCATAAGGAAGACCTCCATCCGCAGATCGTGATTGTTGGAAAGGGCGGCAGCAAGGGCTTCTATTCCATCCCGGCCGGTGCGCAGGTGATGATCAAGGAAGGCGAGCCGATCAGTGCGGGGCACACGATTGCCCGTACGCCGCGTAAGACGGTTCGTACCAAGGACATTACCGGTGGTCTGCCGCGTGTGGCCGAGCTTGTTGAAGCCCGTACGCCGAAGGAAGCCGCCGAGATCGCCAAGATCGAAGGTATCGTCGAACTGGGCGGCATTGCCAAGGGCAAGCGCAAGCTCATCGTCCGCGACACCGTAACCGGCGCAGAGGAAGAACACCTCATTCCGATGAACAAGCACGTGATCGTGTTCCCGGGCGACTTTGTCCACAAGGGACAGCAGCTGACCGAAGGTCCGATCATTCCTCAGGAATTGCTCGAAGTCTGCGGTCCGCAGGATCTACAGGAATACCTCGTGAACGAAGTGCAGGCCGTTTACCGCCTCCAAGGTGTGGAAATCAACGACAAGCATATCGAGGTGATCGTTCGCCAGATGCTGCGCAAGGTCAAGATTACCGACCCGGGCGACACCGAGTTTCTCTGGGGCGAGCAGGTCGAAAAGCAGACCTTCCAGGAAGTCAACCAAAAGGCCGTGGCCGAAGGCCGCCGCCCGGCGGAAGCTTCCCCGGTTCTGCTGGGGATCACCAAGGCTGCGCTCGAAACCGAGTCGTTCATTTCGGCCGCCTCGTTCCAGGACACCACCCGTGTTCTTACGAAGGCTGCTACGTTCGGCATGGTTGACCAGCTCCGTGGTTTCAAGGAAAACGTTATCATGGGCCGCCTGATTCCGGCCGGTACCGGTTTCCCGATGTACCGCGACATCAAGCCGGTCAAGCTGGGCGAGGAAATTGCCATCGAGGATGTACTCGGCGGCGACCCGTTGGCCTTCGAGGACAATTCCTCGGAAGACATTATCTAACCGACGATGTCAACCACGACAAAAGGCGTCCCTTGGGGCGCCTTTTTTTGTTTCCTGGAGGGGCGGACCCAGGGCCCATCCACCCATTATTTCCAGTTGAACACAAGCAGTGAAACACCCTGTCTTGGAAGCTCAAACCGGACCGTAGCTTTGCCCGCGACTACATCTGCCTCCGACGGGTCCGCGACGGTGGAGAGTCTCGAGGCGGCCTCCAACTGGGCATGCTGTTTTTCATTGGGTGCGACGGGTGATCCCATGCGTTGCCACTCAAAGTAGGCGTTACTGTGGAAATAATCTACGCGGTAGTGGGTGAGCGTGGCGCTCTTTACATCTTTCGGCAGGCCGTCCACGTTTAGGGACACGCGCGCGTTTGGGCCGGGTAGGTCGTCGTCGTGGTAGTACCACACCATGACGGCGACCTGTGTGTCGGTCCTGCTGGCCAGCGTTCCGATATCCGGGCGTTCGCGTACGCCCTTTTCCAGAATCTCATTTAGCGGGATTTGATGGTCGCTTTCGGCCTTTACGCGATCGCCATCCATCTTGCTGAACATGCGCATGACATTGAGTACCGGAAGATCGATCCCATTGGAGGCCATTTGCCGGAAGCCCGCGAAATAGGCTTGGTCCTCGAAGGTAAACGACCAACTAAGCGCCCCCTCGAAATTAATGCCATGTTTGGCGGCCAGATCGTGCTTTCGGGCAAAGCTGGCGGCCGTATAGCTGGAATACACGGTACCGTTGCGGTACGAGACATCTTTTCCTTGGCAGGCCGCGCAACCCTCGGGATCCGATTCGCCAATAATGATGGGGGTGTTCTTTAGTTCGGGGAACGACGCAACCAGTCCGAAGCCGCGGTCGATTTCGCGCAGCTGGTTGGCAATGCCCATGCGGATGTAGTCGCCCTGCCACTTCGGGTTACCTTTGGCGTGGAAGGACACAAAATCGAGCTTCGAACCGGTTTGTCCGGTCGCATGGTTGATTCCGTGCAGGTTATGCTTGTAGAAGTTGCGGGCGAACTCGCCGCCCCAGCCGGCGGTATCGGGGCCACCCACGCGGGCAGAGGGGAGGGCGCGCAACACGCCCGCGACGGCATAGTCGTGCAGTTTAAAGAACTCTTCGTCTGTGCCCTGCCAATACCCGGCGTTGGCCTCGTTCCATGTTTGCCAATACCACTGTTCGACTTCTTCCTTGCCGTAGCGTTCCACGCAATGCTTCGCCCACTGGTAGCACAGCTCGCCCCATTTTTCATAATCCTTGGGCGGATAGGCCCATCCGGTGAAGATCCGATCGTAGCGGATGCCCGGCCGCCATTCGTGCCGGTAGGGTTGCGGTTTGGTGGAGAGCGCCTCCGGCATGAAGCCCATTTGTACATAGGGCCGGACTCCATTTTCGAGGTAG
>JBNLGU010000070.1:0-16203 GCA_050306215.1 Pontiella sp. | reverse complement strand
CGGTTCTGTTCCTGCTGGTGTTTACCCGGCTGGCCGCCGATGTAGTCTTTGTCGGCGGCTTGTCGATCCTGTTGATTAGCGGGGTGCTGGACGCCCAGTCGGCACTGGCCGGTTTCAGCGCGCCCGGCATGATCACCGTCGGGGTGCTCTATGTGGTGGTGACCGGCCTGCAGGAAACCGGCGGCCTATCCTGGATATCGCACCATGTACTCGGATTTCCCAAGGGGGCGCGCCGGGCACAGCTGCGGATGTTCCTGCCCGTGATCCCGTTGAGCGCCTTCCTGAACAACACGCCGGTTGTGGCCATGTTCATACCGGTCGTGACCGAATGGTGCCGGCGTTTGCGGATCTCTGTGTCGCACATGTTGATTCCGTTGAGCTATGCCTCGATTTTCGGGGGTATCTGCACGCTTATCGGAACCAGCACCAACCTGGTGGTCAACACCATGTACCAAACGCGCTACGACAATGCGGGACTGGGCATGTTCGAAATCGCCAAGATCGGGGTGCCCTGCGCGCTGGTGGGCATCGCCTATCTGGTGCTGTTCAGCCATCGCCTGCTCCCCGGGCGAAAAACCATTGAAGCCGTATTTGAAAATCCGCGCGAGTACACGCTGGAGCTGGAGGTCAGCCCCAAGAGTCCGCTGGCGGGAAGCTCGATCGAAAAATCGGGATTGCGTCATCTTCCCGGGACCTTCCTGGCCGAACTGATCCGGCAAGACGGACAGATCATATCGGCGGTATCACCGTCTGAAGTGCTGGAAGAGGGGGACCGCTTGGTCTTCGTCGGCAACATTGAATCCATGCGTTCGCTGTACAGCCAACAGGGGCTGCAGCCCGCGCCGGAGCAATTGTTCAAGCTCGACACACCGCGCCACCAGCGTTGCCTGGTGGAGGCGGTGGTTTCGCATACCTGTCCGTTGGTTGGAAAGACCATTCGCGAAGGCCGTTTCCGCAACGTCTACAATGCCGTGGTCATCGCGGTTGCGCGCAACGGCGAGCGCTTGCATGGAAAGATCGGGGACATCCGGATTCGTGCCGGGGATTTGCTGCTCATCGAATCGCACGCCGGTTTTATTCCGCGGCAAAAGGACTCGCATGACTTTTATCTGTTAAGCGGGGTGGAAAACTCAACGCCGAGGCGTTTTGAAAAGGCGCCGTGGGCGTTCGCCGTGCTGGCCGGCATGGTGTTGGCGGCGGCCATGGGCTGGCTCACCATGCTGCAGGCGGCCTTGCTGGCGGCGGGGGCCATGGTGCTGCTGCGATGCTGTACCACTGCCCAGGCCCGCCGGAGCGTCGAATGGAATGTACTGATCGTGATTGCCGCCGCCCTTGGCCTGGGTACGGCGCTGGAAAAGACCCATGCGGCCGAAGCCATTGCCGGATTCCTGCTGGGGATTGTGCAGGACAATCCACTCATGGCCTTGGCGATGGTGTATTTGCTCACCACGGTTTTCACGGAAATCATAACCAACAATGCGGCGGCCGTGCTTGTCTTTCCCATTGCCATGAATACGGCCGAGGCGCTGGGCGTCAGCTCAATGCCGTTTGTGACTTGCATCATGGTTGCCGCATCGGCAAGCTTTGCAACACCGATCGGATACCAGACCAACCTGATGGTGTATGGTCCCGGCGGTTACCGCTTCGGAGATTATCTGCGCATCGGCATTCCGCTCAACCTCCTGTTCGGGTGCTTGTGCGTCTTTCTGGCCCCGCTGATCTGGCCCTTCTGATTTGAGCAACGGATTTACGACTATGAATGAAACAATGAAAACCGCAATCGAAGCCGCTATTCAGGCGGGAGAAGCCATCCTGGAAATCTACAGCCAGGATTTTGATATCGAAATAAAATCGGACAATTCGCCGCTGACAGCCGCCGACAAGGCGTCGCACGAAATCATTGTCCAGGCCCTGGAGACGACGCCTTATCCCGTGCTCTCCGAGGAGAGTAAGGCGATCAGCTACGAAGAGCGCAAGGGGTGGGGCACGTATTGGCTGGTGGACCCGTTGGATGGTACGAAAGAGTTCATCAAGAAAAACGGCGAGTTTACGGTCAATATCGCGTTGGTCAAAGAGGGTGCTCCCATCGCGGGGATCGTCTACGTTCCGGTTGAGCACACCTTGTATCTTGGAACGGAGCAGGGAGCATTGAAAGCGACGCAATGTGCCGGCAAGCAGGTGCAGGATATATTGGAATCGGCCGAGCCCTGTCGCGTTTCATCCCAGCCATCAACGCCTCTGCGCGTGGTGGCGTCCAAGTCGCATTGCAATGATGAAACCCGCAAGTTTATTGCCGATTTGGAAGAGAAGTATGGTGCGGTCGAGTTGGTGACGCGCGGAAGCTCATTGAAGCTGTGCATGGTGGCCGAGGGCTCGGCGGACATCTATCCGCGCATCGCGCCGACCATGGAATGGGATACGGCGGCGGCGCACGCGGTGGTTTGTGCGGCGGGTGGCCAAGTGTTCCAATTTGACGAGTCAATGCCGATCGGCGCCTATGCGGTCGATGCGAAAGGGGATAGGAAAGTCCCGGAAAAGCTGGGGTATAACAAGGAAAACCTGTTAAACCCTTATTTTGTGGTAAGCGGTTTGAGTGAATAAATCGTGAATATGGTGTAGACAATATAAACAATGTATTATAGGAATACTCATCATTAACGATTTTGGACCAATTTGGAGAGTACTATGAGTGGTTATAATCTATCGCATCTGAAGCAGCTGGAGGCGGAAAGCATCCACATTATCCGGGAGGTGGCGGCCGAGTTCGATAATCCGGTTATGCTCTATTCGATCGGCAAGGATTCCTCGGTCATGCTGCATTTGGCGCACAAGGCGTTTGCTCCGGGAAAAATCCCTTTCCCGTTGATGCATGTGGATACGCAATGGAAATTCCAGGAAATGTACAAGTTCCGCACCTTGATGGCTGAAAAATACCAGGTGGATGTCAAGGTTTGGATCAATCCGGAGGGCCAGGATCAGGTGGGACCGTTCACCCATGGTTCGGAAAAGCATACCCAGATCATGAAGACCGATGCGTTGAAGCAGGCCCTGAACCACTACAAGTTCGATGCGGCCTTCGGCGGTGCCCGCCGCGACGAGGAAAAGAGCCGGGCCAAGGAGCGTGTCTACAGTTTCCGCAACGAATACCACCAGTGGGATCCGAAAAACCAGCGCCCAGAGTTGTGGAACCTCTACAACGCCAAGATCAACAAGGGCGAATCGATCCGCGTGTTCCCGCTCTCCAACTGGACGGAGCTCGACATCTGGCTCTATCTGCTGCGCGAAGACATTCCGATTGTTCCCCTGTACTATGCGGCCGAGCGCCCGGTCGTGGAGCGCGACGGCGTCTTGATCATGATCGACGACGACCGCATGCCGCTTAAGGACGGCGAAACCCCGATGATGAAAAAAGTCCGTTTCCGGACCCTGGGCTGCTATCCGTTGACCGGGGCGGTCGAATCCAATGCCGAGACCGTTGAGGAAATCGTGCAGGAGATGCTTTTGACAACGACCTCCGAGCGCCAGGGCCGCGTGATCGATGGCGACAATTCCTCCATGGAAGACAAGAAGAAGGATGGGTATTTCTAATGGCTGATTCAACATACAAGGTTCAGGAAGAGGAGCTGATTCGTTCCGACATCGGCGAGTATCTCAACCGGCATGAAACCAAGGACCTGTTGCGGTTGCTGACCTGCGGTTCGGTGGACGATGGAAAATCGACCTTGATCGGCCGGTTGCTCTACGATACGCACATGATCTACGAGGACCAGCTCGACAAGGTGGCCAAGGATTCGAAGGTTTACGGAACCACCGGCGAGGACTTCGATCCGGCGCTGCTGACGGACGGCTTGAAGGCCGAGCGCGAGCAGGGCATCACGATCGATGTGGCCTACCGCTACATCTCGACCGATCGCCGCAAGTTCATCGTGGCCGACTGCCCCGGCCACGAGCAATACACGCGCAACATGGCGACCGGTGCCTCCACGTGCAATCTGGCGGTCATTCTGATCGACGCCCGCTACGGCGTGATTACGCAAACCAAGCGCCATAGCTTCATCTGCTCGCTGCTGGGCATCAAGCACGTGGTGGTGGCCGTCAACAAGATGGATCTGGTGAACTGGTCGGAGGAGACCTACAATGAGATCGTTGACGACTACAACGCTTTCGTTGCCCGCCTGAATTTTTCCGACATCCATTTTATCCCGATATCGGCGCTGAAGGGCGACAACGTGGTCAGCCACAGCGAAAATCTGGCATGGTACGATGGGCCGACCTTCCTGCATCACCTTGAAAGTGTGAATATTTCCACGGACCGCAACCTGATCGATATGCGGTTCCCCGTGCAATATGTGCTTCGGCCGAATCTTGATTTCCGCGGGTTCAGCGGAACATTGGCCTCCGGCGTCATCCGCAAGGGCGATGCGGTAGCCAGCCTGCCGTCTCGCCAGCAATCCACCGTGAAGGCGATCTATGGTCCGGACGGTGAAATCGATGAAGCCTTTTCTCCGCAAGCCATCACGGTGACCCTTAACGATGAGATCGATGTGTCGCGTGGCAATATGCTGGTGCCGGTGAACAACGTTCCGCACATCGGCAATGAGTTCGAGGCGATGGTGGTCTGGATGCACGAGGGCGCGGCCAAGTCGGGCAAGAGCTATCTCGTCAAGCACACCACGGCCATGGTACCCGGGGTTTTGACCGATATCCGCTACAAGGTGGATGTCAACACCATGAAGCGCGACAAGAACCAGGAAACGGAAAGCGTGTCCGAGCTTCAGCTCAATGAAATCGGCCGCTGCCACCTGACGCTTCACCGGCCCATTGCCTTCGATCCGTACGAGCGCAATCGTTCGACCGGCGCGTTTATTATCGTCGACCGCCTCAGCAATGTCACTGTCGGGGCCGGCATGATTGTCGACCGCATTGTTTCCAAGCCGGGTCACAAGAAGGGTCCGGTCAGCCAAAACATTGTGAAGAGCGAAAGTCTCGTCAGCGACGAAGATCGCCAAAAGCTGCTGGGCCAGAAAGGTGCGACCATTTGGCTGACGGGGTTGAGCGGCTCAGGAAAATCAACCATTGCCAAGGAGTTGGAGAAGGAACTGATCAATCAGGGGCATCTCTGCTACATCCTCGATGGTGACAACATCCGGCATGGGTTGAATCGTGATCTGGGCTTCTCCATGGAGGATCGCAAGGAAAACATCCGGCGTATCGCCGAGGTTGCCGCCTTGATGAACAATGCCGGCGTAATCGTGATCACCTCCTTCATTTCGCCCTATATTTCCGATCGTGCCGCTGCGCGGGAGGTGATCGGCGACGATGCGTTCATCGAAGTGTTTGTCGATACGCCGATTGAAACCTGCGAGGAACGCGACCCGAAGGGGTTGTACAAAAAAGCCCGGGCCGGGGAAATCCAGCAGTTTACGGGCATCAGTGATCCGTACGAAGCTCCGCAGGATGCGGAAATCACGTTGCCGACGGAGGAACTGGCCCCGGAAAATGCAGCCGGTATCATCGTGGATGACCTCAAGGGCCGCGGCATAATTCGTTGATTGAAGGTGTTTCCTGTTCTGTTTCTGTTGTGTAGCATCCCAATCTAGATGCGAAATATACTCATAACAGGATCGAAGGGGCAGCTGGGTACGGATTGTCTGGATATCTTCAATGGCGTGCCCCGTCTCACGGGCGTGGATCTGCCGGATGTCGATCTGTCCGATCCGCGCCGGTGTGTGGACGTACTGGATGGGATCGGTCCGGAAATCATCATCAACTGCGCCGCCTACACGGCGGTGGACGCCTGCGAGACGAACACATCCGCCTGCTGGAAGGCCAACGCCGAGTTGCCCGGCCATCTGGCCGGATGGGTGGAAGCCAATAAGGCGTTTCTGGTCCATGTGTCAACGGATTACGTTTTCCCGGGCGACAAGCCATTGTACGAGCCATGGCTGGAGTCCGATATTCCGAATCCTATCTCGGAGTATGGCCGCTCCAAGCTGGGGGGCGAACAGGCCATAGCCGACCGCACGGACCGGTTCGCGGTGCTGCGAACCGCGTGGCTCTACGGGGCGACGGGAAAGAACTTTCTCAAGACCATGCTCCGGCTCACGTTGCAGAATCCCGGCAAGGAATTGAAGGTCGTCAACGACCAGTATGGTTCGCCGACCTGGTCCCACACGTTGGCGCGGCAAATCCAAGCGGTGGCCGGGCAACGGGCCTGTGGTGTTTTTCATGCTTCATCCGAGGGATACTGCTCCTGGTACGACTTGGCCTGCGCCTTTCTGGATCAACTGGGCATCCAACACCATTTTGTGCCGTGCACGAGCGATGAGTTTCCAACTCCGACCAAACGGCCCGCAAACTCCATTCTGGAGAATGCACACGCCAAGGCGTTGGGGATCAATGTATTCAAGGATTGGAAAGAAGAACTTGCTAACTTTGTTGCGGTGCATGGGGATGCGGTCGTTAAGGAGGTCGGGAACGTATGAAAAAGGTGATTGTAACCGGTGGTGCAGGATTCATTGGATCGGCCGTCTGCCGCTACCTGGTTAAGGAAATGAAGGTGTCCGTCCTCAACCTCGACAAACTAACCTATGCGGGGGTTCCGGAGTCCCTCAAGGAAATTGAAGACAGTCCGCTGTACCGGTTCGAAAAGGCCGACGTATGCGACAAGCAGGCCGTCAGTGCATTGTTTGCCGATTTCCAGCCGGATGCCGTGATGCATCTGGCGGCCGAATCACACGTCGATCGGTCAATCGATGGCCCAGCTGCCTTCATTGAGACCAATATTGTTGGAACCTACAACATGCTCGAATGCGCGCGCGAATACTGGAATGCCCTCCCAAAAACCGAGGATGAGAAAAAGCTGTCCTCTGATCTCTGTCCTCTGTCTTCTGATTTTAGGTTCCACCATATCTCGACCGATGAGGTATATGGTTCGTTGGGTGCTGAGGGTTTGTTTGAAGAAACCACGCCGTACGATCCGCGTTCGCCCTATTCCGCGAGCAAGGCATCGAGCGATCATCTGGTCATGGCCTGGTTCCATACCTACGGCCTGCCCACAGTCATTACCAACTGCTCCAACAATTATGGGCCCTACCATTTTCCGGAAAAACTGGTTCCGCTGGTGATCCTGAATGCGCTGGACGAGAAACCGCTTCCCGTATACGGCAAGGGAGACAACATTCGCGACTGGCTGTATGTCGAGGATCATGCCCACGCCCTCGTTACCGTGGTGGAGACCGGCAGGTTGGGGGAGACCTACAATGTCGGCGGTCGCAACGAACGAACCAATCTGGAGGTGGTGGAAACCATTTGCGGCATTCTGGACGAGTTGAAGCCGCGAAGTGCCGGGTCCTACAAGGATTTGATTACCTTTGTGGCCGACCGACCCGGGCATGACAAGCGCTATGCGATCGATGCCACCAAGCTGGAAGCCGAACTCGGCTGGAAGGCGCTGGAAAACTTTGATACCGGCATCCGCAAGACCGTGCAGTGGTATCTGGACAACGATTGGTGGTGGCGCCCGATTCGCGAGGGCCGCTACTCGGGCGAGCGCTTAGGCAAAGGCTAGTCGATCTGGTTTTAAGTTTTATGTGTTAGGTTTTATGCATGGCTTATCATTCATACGAAAAACTTGAAGTATGGCAGCTTGCCGTTGATCTGAGTGTCAGGATTTACCAAGCACTAGGCCATTGTCGTGATTATGGATTCAAGGATCAGATTTGCCGGGCCGCGGTATCTGTTCCGTCAAACATTGCGGAAGGAATGGAGCGGGAATCGGTACGAGAAACGAGGCATTTTCTTCATATTGCCAAAGGGTCATGCGCTGAAGTTCGTACGCAGCTATTGATTGCGCAGGCAGTTGGTCTGGTTGAAGATACTGACGTTGTTGCTCTAAAAGAAGATGCGGAATCCATCTCGCGCATGCTTCATGGTTTAATTAAATCCCTAAAATCTAACACTTAAAACCTAACACAGAGGAAACCGGAGATTTTGACATGAAGGGTATTATTCTAGCGGGTGGCAGTGGAACGCGCCTCTATCCACTGACGCAGGTGGTCAGTAAACAGATGCTTCCGGTGTACGACAAACCGATGATCTACTATCCGCTGTCGACCTTGATGCTGGCCGGTATTCGCGATGTGCTGATCATCAGCACCCCCCACGACTTGCCCATGTTTCAACAATTGCTGGGTGACGGTTCCAACATCGGCATGAACTTTACGTATGCCGAACAGCCTAAACCGGAGGGCCTGGCCCAGGCATTTATCATCGGGGCCGATTTTATAGGCGAAGATTCCGTGGCCATGGTGCTGGGCGACAACATTTTCTACGGACACGGTTTTAAGAGCATGTTGAGTGCTGCCATGGAGCGCGAACGCGGCGCTACCATTTTTGCCTACCCCGTTCTCGATCCCGAACGATACGGGGTGGTTGAATTCGATGCGGATGGCAAAGCGCTCTCGTTGGAAGAAAAGCCCGCCGAGCCCAAATCAAACCATGCCATCCCGGGCCTCTATTTCTACGACAACCGGGTCGTGGATATCGCTGCGAACATGAAACCCTCGGCGCGCGGGGAGTTGGAGATCACCGACGTCAACAAGCAATACCTCGAGTGGGGCGAGCTGAATGTACAGAGCCTTGGACGCGGCTTTGCCTGGCTGGATACGGGAACCCACGATTCGATGCATGAAGCGTCCAATTATGTGGAAACAATCGAGAAGCGGCAGGGCCTTAAGATTTCCTGCATCGAGGAGATCGCCTACCGGCAGGGGTACATCGACCGGGAGCAGTTGATTGCCCTGGGTACGGTGATGGAAAAAAACAACTATGGGCAGTACCTCCTGCGCCTGGCGGCGGGACGGTTTTAAGTTCGAGGCTTTAAATGATTAAGCCGGTATAATCCGTATCCAACACCCAATACCTAAGATTGAAAATGAACGTAGAAAACCTATCCATTCCCGACGTAAAACTAATCAAGCCTCGCCGATTCAACGATGGCCGCGGTTTCTTTCAGCAGACCTATCACTACGAACAATATGCGGCCGCCGGAATTGAAACCCGGTTTGTGCAGGACAACTGGTCGCGTTCCTCCAAAGGGGTCTTACGGGGCCTGCACTATCAGTTCGAACATCCGCAGGCCAAGTTGGTTGGTGTAGTTCAAGGCGAAGTGTTCGATGTCGCCGTCGACCTGCGTCAGGATGCACCTACGTTTGGTCAATGGGCCGGTGCGCTGTTGTCTGCGGAAAATGGCCATCAGATGTTTGTTCCCGAAGGCTTCGCGCATGGATTTGTTGTGCTGAGCGACAGCGTTGATTTTATGTATAAGTGCAGTGATTTCTATGTGCCGAGCGATGAATACGGTGTGATCTGGAACGACCCGGACCTTGGCATTGAGTGGCCGGAGCTTGAAGAGTTGCTTATATCGGAAAAAGATGAAATATTGCCACGTTTTGCCGATGCGAAATATTTTTAGTTATGGCTGGGATGCTGGGCTCCGCACATTGTCGTCAGCGCCTGAAACTTGAAACCTACAACTGGATGACAAAGGATTGACTCATGAAAAAAGCACTGATCACGGGTATCACGGGGCAGGATGGTTCATACCTCACCGAGTTGCTCCTCGAAAAGGGGTATGAGGTCCACGGCATCATCCGCCGGGCCAGTACGTTCAATACGCATCGTATCGATCATCTTTACCAGGACCAGCTTGAAGGGGATCCCAAGATGATTCTTCACTACGGCGATCTGACCGATTCGAGCAACCTGAACCGGATTATTGAAAAGGTGGAGCCTTCTGAAATCTACAACCTCGCCGCCCAGTCGCATGTGCAGGTTTCTTTCGAGGTTCCCGAATACACGGCCGAGGCCGATGCGATTGGCACCCTTCGGCTTTTGGATGCCATCCGCGAAACCGGCGTGCCCGCCCGCTTCTACCAGGCGTCGACCTCGGAGCTGTATGGTAAGGTGATGGAGGTTCCCCAGACGGAAACCACGCCGTTCTATCCGCGCTCCCCGTACGCCGTGGCCAAGCAGTATGGTTTCTGGATCGTCAAAAACTACCGCGAATCCTATGGCTTGCATGCCAGCAACGGGATTCTCTTCAACCATGAATCCCCGCGCCGCGGCGAAACCTTCGTGACCCGCAAGATCACCATGGCCGTCGCACGTATTTCGCGCGGCCTCCAGAAATGCCTCTACATGGGCAACATCAATGCCCTGCGCGACTGGGGCTATGCCCCCGACTATGTTGAAATGATGTGGATGATGCTTCAGCAGGACACGCCGGACGATTATGTGGTGGCCACCAACGAAATGCACACTGTGCGCGAGTTTATAGAAAAGTCCTTCGGGCACGCCGGCATCACCATTGAGTGGGAAGGCGAAGGCGTCAAGGAAATCGGACGCAACAAGGATACCGGCGATGTCATCGTCCGCATGGACGAACGCTACTATCGCCCCTGCGAAGTCGACCAGCTGCTCGGCAACCCGGCCAAGGCCAAGGCGCAACTTGGCTGGGAACCCAAGGTTAAGTTTGAGCAACTCGTCCAGATCATGACCGACGGCGACCTTCGGCTGCTGGACAATCCCAATTATGAAATTGGATTTTGATGCAACAGTTTGCAGTTTGATGTTGGGAGTTTGGAGTGACGGACTACAAGGAGTTAAAAGTATGGTGCCGGTCCGTTGAGACGGTGACTATGATATACAAGCTCACTACAGATTTTCCTGATTCTGAAAAGTTTGGGCTCTCCAATCAGATGCGCAGAGCCTCTGTGAGCATACCCTCGAACATTGCTGAAGGTAGTGCGAGATATCACGCAAAAGACTTTATACATTTTCTTCGTATTGCAGATGGATCGGCTTCAGAACTAGAGACTCAGCTGATAATCAGTCAAAAACTTGGATTCTGTACTGATATCAAACTGGTGCAGGACGAGCTGTTGGAAATTCGACGGATGATTGCTGGGTTGATTAAATCTTTGAGATAATTCGTTATGAATAGTGAAACTTCCAACTTCCAACTTCCAACTTCCAACTACATCCCACGCGACGCGCGGATCTACATCGCTGGCCACCGGGGCCTCGTTGGCAGCGGCATCTGGAGGTCGCTGGAGCGGCATGGCTATACCAACCTGATCGGGAAGTCGCGCGATGAACTGGACCTGGTCAACCAGCAGGCGGTTGAGGAGTTCTTTGCTTCCGAAAAGCCGGAATACGTAGTGCTCGTGGCCGCGAAGGTGGGGGGCATTGTGGCCAACAGCACCTATCGCGGACAATTCATCTACGAAAACATGATGATCGAGATGAATGTCATCCATGCCGCGTACAAACACGGTGTGAAAAAACTGCTGTTCCTTGGCTCCAGCTGCATCTATCCCAAGCTGGCCCCGCAGCCGCTGAAGGAGGAGCACCTGCTCACCGGCCCGCTGGAGCCGACCAACGAGCCCTATGCCATCGCCAAGATTGCCGGCATACGCCTGTGCGACGCCTACAATCGTCAGTACAAGACCAATTTCATCTCCGCCATGCCGACCAACATGTATGGCCCGGGCGATAACTATCACCCGCAAAACTCCCACGTACTTCCGGCCTTCATCCGCCGCATGCACCTTGCCAAGGCCCTTGAAAATGCCGACTTCGCCGAGCTCGCCCGCATTTACAGGAGCGAGTTGTTGAGTGGTGGTTGTCAGTTGCCGGGGGAACCAAACCCGGCAACGCAGCAACCCGGCAACGAAGAACTAACCTCCTGGCTCGCAAAGTCTGGCATCCATCCGTCCTCAGACCTCTGTCCTCCGACCTCCGGGACGCAAGGCGTCCGCCTTGCGTGCTGGGGAAGCGGATCGCCGTTGCGCGAATTTCTCTACTCCGACGACCTGGCCGAAGCCTGCGTATTCCTGCTGGAAAACATCGACTACAAGGACATGGCCTTCGAGGATGAATCCGGCACGGTGCAGGCTCATGTGAATGTGGGATCCGGCAAGGAAACCACCATCAGGGAACTGGCCGAAACCGTTAAGGATGTCATTGGCTATGAAGGCGAAATTGAATGGGATACGTCCAAGCCCGACGGCACACCGCGCAAACTGATGGATTCCTCCCGCCTGATGTCGATGGGCTGGGCTCCGAAGATCAACCTGCGCGAAGGCATTGCCCGGGCGTATCAGGACTTTCTTGATCGTTATGCGTCTTAAGGCGGTTTAAGTACGTATGAATCACACGGAGCAGCGGAGCTAGCCGAGAAGGGGAATCATAATCTCTCCGTTGACTCCGTTGCTCCGCGTGAGACCATCAATCCAGCCAGGCCATGCGCGTATATAGGAATCACACGGAGCAACGGAGCTAGCGGAGTAGTGCATATCAGGAATCTCATTCTCCGCTGACTCCGTTGCTCTGCGTGAGGCCAAACAGTCCAGCCAAGAAGTCATATAAGAATCACACGGAGTAACGGGGCTAGCCGAGAAGAGGAATTATAATCTCTCCGTTGACTTAGTTGTCTCTCGTTCGAGTCTGAGCCTGATGGCTCTTCCCTCAGAGTTGAAGACTGTGTGAGATCATCTAGTCCTGTCACGTCACCGCACGCCCGGCGATTTTTCGCGAGATCAATCCGCACCGCTCCACCTGGCAGAGAAATGCATAATGAAAAGATGCAATAATTGTGGCAAAAAATACTAAAATTTACAAAAGAAAAATATTTAGAAATCCTGCAGTGTGCGCTACTCTCCATAAGTTTTTGAAAGCTATGGTAACAACAAGGGGGGTAGTAAATGAAGCATATCCGCATGCTATTGGGTGGCGCTGTCGCCTGTGTCGGTTTATTGGGGCAAGTGTCCGCCGAGGTCGTGGCCGGGTGGGATCTTGATGGGGTGGACCTTGATGACGGAATCGGGGTCGAAAGCAATGTGCCTCCCTATACGCTTTCATCGACTACGAGCGATGTCACTCAGGTGGATGCCCAATTGATGCTGGGCTCCGGGGTGAATCCGAGCACGACGGCTGGCCAGTATGGATTCAAGATATCATCGGCAGATCAAACCAATTCGCTTGCCGGTGCCATTGCCGCCGAACACTATATCGAGTGCGCGCTGTCTATTGATTCCGGGTATCGGCTAAATCTTGAATCCATCGAACTGCTGGGACAGTCGTCGTCTGGCGGGAGCTCCAATGTGGTGCTCATGACCAGCATCGATGGATTCGCAGCCGGCAATGAAATTGCATCGGCCTATCCCGCAAACGAAACCGGCGGCTTCGATACCGATGCGAGCGGATTTGGCATGCCTATCGATCTGAGCGCCGTGCAATATCAAAATCTGACGGGTAGTGTTTCGTTTCGCCTTTATGGTTGGAACAGCACATCCGGCAGTAGCCCAACCTACATTCGAAACCTCACGGGCCTCGATTTAGTTGTCTACGGGAGCGTCGAAGCACTGTCGGGCAATCAAAGCCCTGCACTGTCAATCATTCCAGCCAATGGCATGGCCATGGTGACTGCCTTGATCGAGGGCGGGACTTCGAACTACTATGTGCTTCAATCCGTCGACCGCCTGTCTGCATCGAATGGCTGGTCCTCTATATCGGCCCCGTTTGCATCCTCCACCAACTGGATGTTTCAGATGACCAACAATACCGTTTTCTATCGCGTGATACCGGAGTAGGCGACCATCATGAAATGTATATGGTTTACCGCTCTATGTTGTATGGTTGTTGTGTTCGGGGTGTTCGATGCCGCCGCCTCCTATATGGTGCTGGAAGGAGGGCCGGGCGTGACGACGGGCGAACTATTCGAAGGTGTCGCCGATGCATGGGCCACCAATCAGGTGGTTGAGAGCGCCGGGCTGCAAATCCGGGCCAGAACCACCGATTCAAATCACTCCCTCAATGCCAACAACGGCTACTTCGGGATCAATTCCGATCTCCCGGGGGAGGATCTGCAGGTCTTTGATGTGGGGGAGATGATGGAGATTTCCTTTGATCGGGATATCCGTATCAACCTGCTGGATTTTAATCTGTTCGACGCGGGGGAGGTTTTTTCGGTTGGGGTAGGGGGGCAGGATCCGATCGACATACCGTATGATAGCCTCTTCAACAAGAGCAGCGATATCTACACCTTTGCGACGCCGCTGGAAGTTCCCGCAGGAACCATCATTGAATTCTACAGTTCGTCGGGTTCCATCGGACTTGATGGCATTGACCTGGATGTCATCCCCGAACCTACCACATTGGCATTGATTGGTATGTTCGGTGTCGGAGTCTTAACCATACGGCGTTTAAAAAAATAGGAATCACACGGAGCAGCGGAGCCAGCGGAGGAGGGAAGCTTATTCTCCGTTCCCTTCGTTGCTCTGCGTGAGACCACCAGTCCAGCCAGGAAGGCATATAATAATCACACGGAGCAGCGGAGCCAACAGAGTAGTGCATATCAGGAGCCTTTTTTCTCCGTTGACTCCGTTGCCCTGTGTGAAACCAATCAGTCCTGCCAAGCATGCGTACATAGGAATCACACAGAGCAACGGCGCCAGCCGAGAAGGAGAACTATGAAAACAGATCAAATTACCTCGAAGATTATAGAGGCTGCAATTCGCGTACATACGGAACTTGGACCGGGCTTGCTTGAGTCGGTATATCACGCTTGTTTGGTTGCCGAACTGAGCGAGGTGGGTATGCGTGTCGAGACCGAAGTCGTGCTCCCGGTTCAATACAAGGGCAAGGTGGTCCATTCCGAAGGGTATCGAATAGATCTTATCGTGGAGGAGGAGGTCTTGGTTGAGCTTAAATCCTCGGAGATGGTCAAGCCGGTGCATAAGAAGCAGTTGCTCACCTATTTGCGTTTGGCAAATAAAGCCGTGGGCTTACTGATAAATTTCAATGTATGCATGTTGCGCGATGGCATAAGTCGCATCCTAAATCCCAGATGCGTAAAGTAAGAATCACACGGAGCAATGGGGCCAGCAGAGAAGGGAAGCATAATATCTCCGTTAACTCCGCTGCTCTGCGTGAGATAACCAGTCTAGCCAAGAAGGCATATAAGAATCACACGGAGCAACGGAGCCAGCGGAGTCGTGCATATCAGGAATCTTATTCTCCGTTTTGCCGCTGCGCTACTGTCGCTTTGCGCCAGCCTCACTTCGTGTCTCCGCTGCTCTGCCTGAGAACCAACTCGCCCTTGTAACTTGTCAAGATATTGTAATAGAAAATAATACTAAATAAACATGGTAAATATTCCTTCGGAATCGTGCATCGATGTCTTACACTGAGTTTTCATTTTTTGGGAGGATTTGCATGTTGACGCGATCGTTGATTGCATTCTCATAATTAAAAGCGATGGGGTACAAACGTGGTTAATTGTGAAATCGAGGTGCAGGAAGAGACCTATGAATTCTTTGAGCGAATGGCCCGTGAACATGGCCGAAGCATTGAGGAGGAGATAGAGGTAATGCTCTGTTTCATGATTCAGGATTCCGCCTATCTCAATCATTTGGAACACACGCACCGTCATAAGTTCACCGAAGAGTGGGAAGACGCCGAAAGCGACGAGTAAACGTCCGTTGTTCTGCGTATTCTGTGCGAGATAAAAACACACCTGCACAGGCGGTTTGGATTTCGCGCAGAGCCAGCAGGAGTACACAGAGGCAATCCTGCTTAGGTCTTCGTTATCTCTGTGTTCTCTCGTTCGAGTCTGAGCCTGATGGCTCTTCCCTCAGAGTCGATGACTGTGCGAGACAAAAACCGCCCGCACTGGCCGTTTGTAATGGTATCGCGTAGCGCCAGCGGAACGAACGGATATAAACAGAGGTCATTGCAGAACATATGGCTGGCTCGGTCTGATATGTTCAAAATTTTCTGAACAAACTGGTTGGCTTTTTCGGGGGTGTGTGGTTCCATGTTTCCGTGCGTCAATACGCAGGTTTTGACGCCCTGTAGCGATGCTTTTCGCCCGTACAATACGATTCTGCAAGGAAGGTTTTGCCGCCGAAAGGCAATCGACCGAGGGCGGTAGCTTGCTTGGTGCAAAGTTCAGTCCCTGACCTGCCATGCATACGTGTTTGAATGTCGCACAGAGCTAGCGGAGTACACAGAGAAAAATCCAGTTCAGGTCTCTGTTATCTCCGTGCTCTCTGTGCGAGACGAGCCAGTCCAGCCAAGCAAGCGCATTGTAGGAATCACACGGAGCAACGGAGCCAGCAGAGTAGTTCACATCAGGAA
>JBNLGU010000069.1:0-16662 GCA_050306215.1 Pontiella sp. | reverse complement strand
GGGCGAACGAGAAGGGGATGTAGTAGATCTCGTGGACCTTGGTCGCCTTCTGCAACCACACGCTGAAGAGGATCGATGCGGATGCGCCGATCAGCCAACCCTGGAAGTTGCCGCGGCGGGTGAGGGTGCCCAGCAGGAAGAGGGCGAGGACCGGCGCGCTGAAGGTGCCCATGAACGTGAGGAAGGCCTTCAGAATGCTGTCGAGCGATGAGACATAGAAGGCTACTGAAGTCGCCGCCACGCCCAGGGCAATAGTTAGCATTCTCGCCATGGCGACTTCCGTGAAACGTGATCCGTGAGGCGTGATGTTAAAATCCTTGATCAATACCGTCGCGATGGAGTTGATGCCGGAGTCCATGCTGGACATGGCGGCGGCAAAGACGGCGGTTATGACCAGACCCGAGATGCCCTGGGGCAGGTAGTGGATGATGTAGTAGGGCATGACTTTTTCGCCGGCGATCCCGCTGGGTAGTTCCGTATGTTGGAAGAAGGCGAAGAGCCCGAGGCCAATGAACAGCAAAAGCCCGATCACGAAGAAGTCGGTGCAGGCGTTGAAGGCGACCGATTTGACGGTCTTGCGCAGCGAGCCGGTCGCCATGAGCCGCTGGACGGATACCTGGTCGGTGCCGTAGTCCTGCATCAGCTGCAGGAAATAGGAGATGGCGACGGCCGGGCCGGTAAGGGCAAAGAGGTCCGGTTTCCAGTCGGTAATGTGCAGCCGTCCGGTTTCCTTGGCTACGGCCATGATGTGGCCGGCCTCGCCATCGATTCCCCGGGTCAGGCTGGCGGCCATCCAGATCGCGCCGCCGATGAGAATGATGAACTGGATGACATCGGTCCAGACGACGGCCGCGAGCCCTCCCATGGCGGTGTAGGCGGTGGCGAGGATGCCCATCGTGCAGATGCAGCCCCAAAGCGGTATGTCCGTGGCAATGGACATGGCGAGCGCCGGGGCGTAGATCACCGTGCCGAGCCAGCCAAGACGCGCCAGCACAAACAGGCCGGCCACACTCCGGTGCGCGCTCTGCCCAAAGCGTTGGTTGATGTATTCGTAGGAGGTGGTAACGCCGAGCCGGTGGTAGATGGGGTAGAAGATCAGCAGGATGAACGGAGCGACGATCGGGCTGATGATACAGACCAGGATCATGGCAATGTTGCTGGCGTAGGCCGTGCCGGGAATGACGAGATAGGTGACGGCGCTGGTGAGCGAGGCATACATGCTCATGGCGACGGCCAGCCACGGAAGCTTTCGGCCGGCGAGGAAGAACATTTCGGCGCTCTCTTGCTTGCGGGAAAAGAAGGCTCCAATACCAAGCATCGCCGCCAGATAGATGCCGAGTACGAGATAGTTGAGGGCGCCGAAGGTATCCATGTGCAGGGGCCTACATGTCCGATGCAATCACGGGCGAGAGGGAGTCGGCGAGAATTCCGGCCAGTTCTTCATCGGTCAAGACAATGGGGTTGCCCTTCATGCTGCTGGCTTTCCTCCCTTTTTCCACGATGGCCGGGATGTCGGTTTCGGCAATGCCCAGGTCCGACAAGCCGGGCACATGCATGTGCATGCAAAGCTGCTTGATCCAGTCGAGGGCGTCATCGAGGCCGGCGTTGGGAATGCCGGTTACGAGCCGCGCAACCTCGTGGTATTTTTGCAGGGCCGGGCTTTCGGCGGCCCGCTCGTTGAGGGCCCGCACATTGGCTGCGAAGACGGCGGGGAGCAACGCGGCGCAGACCATGCCGTGCGGCGCCTTGAACATGCCTCCGATGGGGCCGGCAAATCCGTGAACGGCGCCTAGGCCGGCGTTGGCCAGCGCAAGTCCGCCGAAAAGGCTGCCGATCGCCATGTCGGTGCGGGCGCTTAGATTCGAACCGTCCACGTAGGCATGGTGCAGCGAGCGGGCTACGCGTCCCAATCCCTCCCGGCATATGCCGTCGGTGAGTGGGTTGGATTTGATGGAGACAAAGGCTTCAAGGAGTTGGGTAAAGGCATCAAGTCCGGTGCTGGCGGTTACTGCCGGGGGCATGGTGAGGGTAAGTTCCGGGTCGACGATGGCTGCGGTGGGCAGCATTTTCGGGTGGCGCATGCTGACCTTGACCTGATGCTCGGGCGATAGCAGTACGGCGTTGCGCGTGACTTCGGCCCCGGTACCGGCGGTGGTCGGGATGGCGATGCACGGGGCGGGATCGTTTTCCAGTGGTTCCCCTTTTCCAATGACCTCCAGATAATCCATCAAATCCCGCCGATTGGTCAGCAAGGCGGCCACGGCCTTGCCCGTATCGATCACGCTGCCGCCACCAAACGCTACCACCAGATTGCACCCCATTTCGCGGGCCTGTTGTGCGATGGTCGCAATCCGGTCGGTGGTCGGTTCGTTGGAGATGCTGAACGCCGCCGGCCGGAGTCCGCTTGCTTTGAGGGATTGGAAGATCGGGGAGATCCGTTCGGCGTTGGAGCCGGTGATGAGCGCCACCCGCGTACCCATCGTTTGGGCCAGGCTGGATAGCTCGTTCACTCGCCCTGCGCCGAATAGGATGAGTCCGGCTGTGGCAAATTCAAAATTCATGGGAACTCCTCTGCAAATCGCCTTGGAAGCTTAGCGGTAGGGGGCGGCATGTCCAGCAGGTTTTTGGCTCGAAGAGCGCGAAACGACGGGAAAAAAGGATGAAAAGACCGCTTCCAAATGACATGCGAAAAAGGCACAGTATGCGTCCAATTGCATTTTTGGGTTGGAACGGTTTCTGTAAATGTAAAACGAGGACGACTGAACTATGAAGGATAAGAAGGAATTCTATACGCTATTGAACGAGCTGGACGGTCAGCCATTTGCCGAGTATCGGCAGTTGATTGGCGACTTTGACTTTGCCCGCTATGTGATCAAGTGCAATAAGATTGATCTCGAAGCCGACGACGTCCTGAGCCCGGTCTTTACCATTCGCGTTCCCCAGACGATCGCGGAAATTCCCGACTATCTGTTCGACAGCCCTGTACGCCGCACCGCGATGGAAGACCTGTTGCTGCGCCGCTTGTCCACAAATATCGCCAGCATCGCCAATTTCGACATGAACGGCATCGCCCGCCGCAATATCCTGGTTTCGTCGCCGGCACAGTCCATTCTACCGCGCAACGCGCTGTTGCTGACCAAGGAATACATCGAAGTCCGTGTCCGGATTGTTCTTCCGATCCAGACCGTTATCATTGACGGTGAAGCCGAAGCGACGGTCGACGGCGAACTGGCCCAGCAAATCTTCTTCGAAGACCTTCCCGAAGTAGTCAGCAACAGCTTGCTGTACTGCAACATCGAGACCGCCGAGGCCGACGAGTTTGTGAACAGCATGGAAGATGCGGACCGTCTGCGCCAGTATCTCGGCGCGAGTGGTCAGGTTGCATTTGCGGCCGAAGGCGCATTGGTTTCCCGCCTGTCCGCTTCGGATATGCCCGACTACGAGCGTTTTGTTCCCTTGGAAATCGATGAAGCGCTCATCGAGGAAGTGGAAGTACCGCATGCGGGCGTCGTCCGCGGCATGGGGATTCCCAACGGTTTGACGCTGATTCTCGGCGAATCCAATGGAGGCCGGGTCGACCTGATGGACGCCATTGCCCAGGGCATCTACAACCACGTGCCGGGCGATGGCCGCGAAAAGGTGGTCACCGTGGCCGACGCCGTGGGCATTCGCGCCGAAGTTGGCCGTTCCATCCAGCAGGTTGATATTTCGGCGTTTGCCTCGGAACTGACCGATGGCGGCAATCCGTCCTCCTATTCCTGCAAGTCCGCCGGCTCCTTTACATCGCAGGCGGCCTCGACCGTCGAAGCGCTCGAAGCGGGGGCCCGCGTTCTGCTGTATGATGAACATTCCTCCTCGTCGACCTTCCTGTCCGCCGACACCCGCGTCAGCTCCCTGATGGGCGCGTCGACCCGCAACACGCTGGCAGCCCGCGCACGCCAAATGGTGGATGAACTCGGGATTTCAATGGTCGTGGGCGGCAGCAGCCTGGTGGCGGAATTCATTCCGATCGCCGACAAGATCCTCAAGGTGGAAAATTTCCTGGTGTCCGACATTACCGAAGAGGCCAAGGCGCTGGATATCGTTCCGTCCTCCGTGGCCGACGAAACGGTCAGCCTCTCCACCATGCTGAGCCGTTCCCGGTGGGTCATGCCCAGCTCGATCGATCCGAGCATTGGCCGCGACGATATCGTGATCCACACCGACGACGACGACTTCCTGCAGTTCGGCCGCTCCATTGTCGACCTGTGCGCGGTGACGCAGATTGCCGATGCCGACCAGGCCCGTGCGATTGGCTTCGTACTCTATTATTCGAAGCTCCGCTACATGGACGAAGGCTATCCGCTGCGCGAAATCCTCGACCTGGTCGACCGCGACCTGTCGAACGAAGGCCTGAACGCCTTGGCCCGCGATGTCCGTGGCGATCTGGCCCGCCCGCGCCGCTACGAAGTGGCCGCCGCGTTGAACCGCCTGCCGGCCTTCCGCGTTTCGCACGTAACGGAGTAGGCATGCGGCTGGTTGTCCAGCGCGTGAAGCAGGCTTCGGTTACCGTCGACGGAGAGCGTATCTCCGAAATCGGAACCGGCCTGCTGGTGCTTGCAGGGGTGTCGCATGGCGACACCCCTTTTGATGCCCGCTACCTGGCCAAGAAAACCGCGCAACTGCGCATCTTCGAGGATGCCGACGGAAAAATGAACCTATCGGTCCATGATGTGGGAGGCGCGGTGCTGTCCGTCAGCCAATTCACGCTCTACGGCGACTGCGGCAAGGGCAACCGGCCCAGTTTTATCGGGGCCGCCCGGCCGGAGCAGGGCGAGGCCTTGTTCAACGAATATGTCCGGGAGCTGGAGACGCTGGGCTTTCCTCCCCGAACCGGCCGGTTCGGGGCCGACATGCAGGTGGAGTTGCTGAACGACGGACCCGTCACCATCCTGCTCGAAAGCACCGGCCGCACAAAGGCGTAGGATTCTCCTGTTATCTGGCCGGGATTTCAATATCCTGAACCGCATCTGTTAAATCTGCGAAATCTGTGGAGACTTGACCATGAAACAGAAAACCACTGTTGGAACCATTGATAATGAAGTGTTGTCTTTTACGGCCGGGCGCGACGTCGAGCTGGATCACGCGCTGATCACGGTCGATTGCATCGGCACGGCTGCGCATGTAACCATGCTTTCGCAGATGCCGGTTGAACCAAGGCTCATAACGGAAGAGGAGCGCAAGCAGGTCATTGCCGGACTCGTGGAAATCATCGGGCTGGCGCAAAAAGGGGAGTTCAGCATTGAACTCGCCGACCAGGATGTCCATCTCGCCGTGGAGCGCACGTTGACCAAGCAGCTGGGTGACCTTGGGAAAAAGATCCATACCTGCCGGAGCCGGAACGACCAGGTGGCGGTGGATCTGCGCCTGTATGCCAAGGAGCAGTTACTTGATACGCTTTCGGAGGCTGCGGCGCTCGCCACCGCGTTGACCGAGTTTGGTCGGAAGCACGAATCCGTTCCAATGGTCGGGCGCACCCACATGCAACCCGGCATGCCGTCCAGTGTCGGACTGTGGGCCACCGCCCATGCGGAAAGCCTGCTGGACGATTGCTATATGCTCCTGAATGCCTTCGACCTGAACGACCAGTGCCCGCTGGGATCCGCTGCCAGCTACGGCGTGCCGCTTCCCATCGACCGCCAGCTCACGTCCGATCTGCTCGGTTTCGGCCGTCCGACCCATAACGTGCTGTACGCCAACAACGGCCGCGGCAAGATGGAGTCGGTGGTGCTGGGTGCCATGAGCCAGGTGATGCTGACGCTCTCGCGGCTGGCGCAGGACTTCATGCTCTTCACCATGCCTGAATTCGACTATTTCAAACTACCCGCCGAATTTTGCACCGGCAGCTCGATCATGCCGCAGAAGCTGAATCCCGATGTGTGCGAGCTGGTGCGTGCCAAGGCGTCGCGGGTCAAGGCCGCCGAGTTGGGCGTGTACGACCTGATCAAGGGATCGCCGACCGGCTACAACCGCGACCTGCAGGAGGCCAAGGAACTGTTCATGGAAGGAATTGCCACCACGCGGGCCTGCCTGCGGATCATGGCACCGATGGTTTCCGCCACGCAGGTCAATGAGCAGAAACTGATCGACGGTTTTTCGCCGGATGTGTTTGCCACGGACCGCGCACTGGAACTGGTGGGCGAGGGCATGCCGTTCCGCGATGCCTACCATTACGTAAAGGAAAACCTTCAAGAGCTGGACCGTATCGATCCGCGCGAAGCGATTCGGCTCAAGACGCACCTCGGTGCGCCCCTCGGTCTGGATTGGGAATATTTTACCGGACGCATCGAAGCGGTATCGGAATCCGTGCAGGAAGAACGCGCGCATTTCAACCAGACGGTTGCGGATCTGTTGGGGGTTGCCTACCCACTGGAATAAAATGGTCTATCGGGAAGAAATCAAGGTTCAGACCGCCGGCCACCGCGATATGCACGAAATCACGAAGCGGGTGGAGGAGATCGTGGTCCGTTCCGGTCTGCAGGCCGGAACGGTGCATGTGTTCAACATGGGCAGCATGGGGATTGTGGGCACGATCGAATATGAGCCGGGCCTGGAACGCGACCTCCCGGAAATGCTCGACCGGCTGATTCCGCCCAGCTTGGATTATGGCCATGAACGCCAGTGGAACGATGGCAACGGGCACTCCCATCTCCAAGCGTCCTTGATGGGGCCCGCAATCACGGTTCCATTTGCCGATGGGCGATTGTTGCTGGGAACCTGGCAGCAAATTTTTCACTTGGAAGCCGATATTAAGCCGCGAACCCGGCACATTGCGGTAACGGTGATGGGGGAGTAGGGCCGTGATGAGTGACAATTGAGGCGTGAATGCCCTTGGATATGTCTGGCAATCGATCAAAATCACTAATCACTAATCACTAATCACTAATCACTAATCACTAATCACTAATCACTAATCACTAATCACGAATCATGAACCTCTTCATCTCCATTCTGTTCTGGGCCGGCGTGGTTTTTCTCGCCGACGGCTCGCTGGGCCTCATATTCGAGGATAAATGGCAAAAGCTGGCCCGCGGGATCAGCATCCGCCGGCTGGCCCTTATTGAAATCAGCTTTGCCTTAATCCTGCTGGGGATCCATTACCTTTTGGCAAGCGGGTTGTAGTGCCCTTGATCCGGGCTTGGCAGGCTTCGGCGAAATCGACGGAACTCCCTGCTGTTTCTGCCATTTGCCTGCTTGACTTCCAACCCCCTGCTTTCTATGGTCTTCCGCTCTTTTGAACTTGAGGAAGGAATGATGGCGCTTCGTTTTGCCTTCATTTCACGATTTTTTGTTGCCTGATGGTGTAATGGAAGCACATGTGACTTTGACTCACAGGGTCCTGGTTCGAACCCAGGTCGGGCAACCATGGTTTAGTAAATGAAAATGAAAATTATTTCAGGAACAGGACATCGGGTCTTGGCCGAGCAGATTGCTGCGACGGCCGGGGTTGAGCTGGGCGATATTGACATCACACGGTTCCCCGATAACGAGGTCTTTGTAAAGATCGTCGACAACGTGCGCGGCGACGATCTCTACATTGTACAGTCGGTTTCGGTCAATCCGAACGATTACCTGATGGAACTCCTGATCATGATCGATGCCGCGAAGCGCGCCTCGGCCGAACGCATTACGGCGGTGCTTCCCTATTACGGCTATGCCCGCCAGGACCGCAAGGACCAGCCGCGCGTACCGATCACGGCCAAGCTCGTGGCCAACCTTCTGGTGGCCGCCGGTGCCGACCGCATCCTGTGCGTCGACCTGCATGCCCAGCAGATCCAGGGCTTCTTCGATATCCCGGTGGACCATCTCTATGCCGCCCCTGTGATTGTTAAATACCTGCGCAGCCTCGATCTGGACAATCTGGTCGTGGTATCGCCGGATGCTGGCGGCCTGAAGATGGCGGACGCCTATTCCCGTTTGCTCAATGCCGGAATCGCCGTCGTTGGCAAACAGCGAAAGAGTGCCGAGGACGTGGTGGCCAACCATCTCGTCGGCGACGTTGAAGGATGCAACACCTTGCTGGTGGACGATATGACCTCGACCGCCGGCACGCTGACCGCCGCCGCCAAATTGCTCAAGAAAGCCGGCGCGAAATCGATCCGCGCGGCCGTAAGCCACTCGCTGTTGACCGAGAAGGGGATCGAACGACTTAAGGGTTCACCGATTGACGAGCTGGTAACCACCGATACGGTACCGCAACGGCAGTGGGATGATTTCAATGTAACCGTGCTGTCGGTGGCGGACATACTGGCCGAGGCGATTTGCCGTATTCATAACGACCAATCTGTCAGCTCGCTGTTCAGGATTGATAATTAGGAGAGAATCAATGGAAGACACAAAACTGATTGCAAAGAAGCGGGACCTTGAGGGTTCCAGCAACGCCCGCCGTTTGCGTACGGCCGGCAGCCTGCCCGGTATTGTATACGGTGCCGGCAAGGATCCGGTTTCCGTTGTGGTTGACCTGCACAATTTTGAGCAGATCCTGCACCATCACAGCAGCGAAAGCGTACTGATCGAAGTCGAAATCGAAGGCGAAGGCAATGCTTCCGTCCTCGTTAAGGATGTGCAACACCATCCCGTGACCAGCGAACTGCTGCACGTGGATCTGATGCGCGTCGAAGCCAACAAGCCGATCCACGTCGATATCGCCATCGAACTCGTAGGCGAATCCAAGGGCGTCAAGGCGGGTGGTGTTCTGGACCACGTCATGCACTCCGTTGCGGTCGAGTGCCTGCCGGCGGATCTGGTAGAGACTTTTGAAGTCAAGGTGGCCGACCTTGAAATCGGCCAATCCCTGCACGTTTCCGATCTGGACCTTGGCAGCAAGTACAAGGTCCTGGTCGATGAAGATGCCATCGTGGCCGCTGTTCATGGCCCGACGGTTGAAGAAGAGCCGGAAGAAGGCGAAGAAGCTGCGGCCGGCGAGCCGGAAGTGATCGGCGAGAAGAAGGAAGAAAACGAGTAGTTTTCAGCCGGGCTTTCCCGGGGGAGGAACCGTGAAGCTGGTCGTTGGACTGGGGAATCCCGGGAAGGAATACGAGCTAACCCGCCACAACATCGGTTTTATGGTGGTGGACGAGCTCGCCCGCCGCCAGTCGGCCGGATTCAGGAAGATGTTCTGGTTTCCGGCCCGGCAGGCCAAATGCCGGATCCATGGCGAAGAGGTGCGGCTGATTAAGCCGACGACGTTCATGAACCGCAGCGGGCAGGCGGTCTGGGGTGCGATGAAGAAATGGCGCGTGACTCCGGCCGACACCGTGGTGGTCTACGACGATGTCGACCTCGATTTCGGCGGTATCCGTGTCCGGGCCAAGGGAACGGGCGGAAGCCACAACGGCATGAAGTCGGTGCTGGAGTGGTTGCAGACCAAGGCATTCCCCCGCGTGCGGGTCGGGATCGGTCCGAAACCGGAGGGTGCGGACATGATCGGTTTCGTTCTCGGTCCGTTTGCCGAGGAAGAGTATTTGAAGTTGGAAAAGGTTGTCGAACGGGCCGCCGATGCTGTAGAAAGCATCTTTTCCACCGGTACTGAGCGAACCATGAACGAGTTCAATCAGACGATGATAGGATAAGTAAGGAGAAAACCATTGAATACGTTGTACGAAGGACTGTTCATTTTTCCGGAGTCGCTGGACGAGGAAGGTCTCGACCAGGCAATTGGCCGCGTGAAAGAGGAACTGGAAAAGCTGGGGGGCTCCATTGAAAGCACCACCCGCATGGGTAAGAAGACTTTTGCCCGCCCGCTGAAGAAGCAGAAGGCCGGTCTTTATGTGGTCATGATGTTCAACATCGACGGCACCAAGCTGGATGCCTTCAAGGCCCGCTTGAAACTGACCACTAATGTTTTTCGTCATCAGTTCGTTGTAGCCAGCGGCGCGGAGGCCGCACAGGAGGCTTAAAATGGCCAGCTATAACCGGGTCCTGTTGATGGGGAATCTGACGCGCAATCCGGAAATCCGGTATACGCCGTCGGGAACGGCAGTCGCCGATTTGGGACTGGCCATCAACGAAAACTTCAAGAACAAGGCGGGCGAGACGGTTGAGCAGACCTGCTTTGTGGATGTGGTTGTGTGGGGGCGTCAGGCCGAGACTTCGGCGGAATACCTGCACAAGGGATCCCCGGTGTTTGTGGAAGGCCGCCTTCAGCTGGACCAATGGGAAAACCAGCAGGGGGAAAAGCGGAGCAAGCTGCGTGTGCGCGCCGACCGGGTCCAGTTTCTTGGCGCACCGGGCAAGGGCGCGGAATATGCTGCCGGGCCGGACGATGCTGCTTCCCACCAGGCGCCCGTTAACGATGATGACGATGTGCCATTCTAGAGAAAGGATATAACTATGGCTCGCAGAGATAAAAGAGATGATTACAAGCGTGATCCGGAGCTCCTGCGCGGAGTAACGGAAATCGATTACAAAGATGCGGAACTGCTCAAGAAGTTCATGACCGACCGTGGCAAGATCCTGCCCCGCCGTCTGACAGGCGCCAACGCCCAGCAGCAGCGCCAGATCAAGAATGCCATCCGCCGTGCGCGCGTGATGGGGCTGGTTCGCTAAGCGTATAAGGAGTTTGCAATGGCTATTGAAATATTATTGATGGATCAGGTGGAAGGTCTCGGTATCGAAGGCGATATCGTGAAGGTTGCTCCCGGCTATGCCCGCAACTATCTCTTCCCGAACGGCTATGCTACGGAAGTCACCGAAGGCAAGAAGCGCCAGATCGAAAAGAAGCGTACGGAGCGTCTCGCCCAGCTCGCCAAGGAAAAGGGCGCTGCCCAGGAACTGGCGAAGAAGATCGAAGGCGTGGAGTGCACGATTGCCTCCAAGGTGGGCGAAACCGGTAAGATGTTCGGTTCCGTCGGTGTTCCCCAGATCGTTGAAAAGCTGCAGGAGCAGGGGATCGAGCTGGAACGCTCCAAGATTGCCCTGACCGGCCCGCTTCACGAACTGGGTGTTTTTGATGTCACCATCAAGCTGCATCCCGAAGTCACCGCCACACTCAAGGTCTGGATCGTAGAAGATAAATGATCCCCGGGGATTCAGGATCAGGACTACGGATTCCCCCGCACAGCGAGGAGGCCGAGCGGGGGGTCTTAGGGTCTATTCTTCTGGATCCTGCAGGTGCAATCGACAAGTGTCTTGCAAAGCGTCTGGGTAGCGACTCGTTCTACGATCGCCGCCATCAGGCGCTTTTCGAGCATATGGTGGACATGAGCCAGGCCAACGTGCCCATGGACGCCATCACCATCGCCGAATGGCTCAAGAACAAGAATGCCCTCGATAAGGTCGGGGGCTACGACTATCTCGTCCAACTCCAGGACAGCACCCTCGTTCCGGCCCACGTCGAGTTCTACTGCGACATCGTCCAGGAAAAGAAGCTCTACCGGTTGCTGATAGAAAAATCGTCCGAGACCATCGATGCCGCCTACAAAGGCGAGGAAGATGCCGAGCTGCTGGTAAATGAAGCTGAATCCGCTTTGTTTGAGCTCAGTAACGGCGGCTCGGAGCAGATTCCCGATTGGAGGGAATCGGTCATGGCGGCTTTCAAGGAAATCGAGGAAACGGACCCGAGCCAGGTGGTCTCGGGAGTCACCACCGGACTCACAGACCTGAACAGGCAGACTGGCGGGCTACACAAAACGGACATGATTGTTCTGGCCGCCCGTCCGGCTATGGGCAAAACGTCATTGGCACTGAATATTGCCGAAAATGCGGCGCTGGGTGAGAAAGGCGATCCGGTACCGGTGGGCGTGTTCAGCCTCGAAATGTCCCGTGAGCAGTTGGTTAAACGTATGCTGTTCAGCAGGGCAAAAGTGGCTGCCTATAAATTGAAGGATGGCCGGGGGCTCACGCCTGACGAACACGGCAGGCTGACTCGCGCGGTCGATCGCCTGTCCAAGGCCAAGATTTATATCGACGACACACCAGGGCTGGAAGCGGTCGAACTGCGCTCCCGGGCCCGCCGCATGAAAAGTCGCTACGGCATTGGACTGATTGTGATCGATTATCTCCAGTTGATGAACTATTCAAAATTTGCCAAAGATGGTCGGCAGCGCGAAACCATGGCGATTTCGGGGGCGGTCAAGGCGATGGCGAAGGAGCTGGAAGTGCCGGTCATCGTGCTCAGCCAGCTGAGTCGTGCCGCAGAGAGCACCGGCGATAATATCCCCAAGCTGTCTCACCTTCGCGACTCCGGGGCCATTGAGCAGGACGCGGACATGGTTTGGTTGCTGTACCGTCCCAGTTATTATAAGCAGGGCGATGAGCGAAATACCGATAATCGTGCCATTCTAGATATCGCCAAGTATCGTCATGGCTCAACTGGTCATGTTAATCTTTCCTTCATTCGTGAATATACCCGCTTTGAAGACAGCACGGCCCGCGACGATGAGTTTGCTCCGGCGGATGACGTATCCTAACCTTGATTGCCTCATATGAAAAAACTGTTTGTCATTTTGCTGCTATCCGTGATCACCGTGCATCCGCTCTTTGCCGAGGTGATAAAGGACATCCGCATCGTCAATCAGGCGGGTGAATCCTACGACATCAGCTCGGTTCTGGCTTTCACCTCGTTTACGGTCGGCCAGCAGGTGCCGGACCGGCAAACCATTCTCGACAGCATTGCGAACGATGTGAACCGCATGCGCGACTCCGGCCGCTACTCCTATGTCAAGGCCCACATGGAGGTCGAAAACGATGGCGTGGTGCTCGTTTACACCGTCACCGCCAAGCTGCGCCTCAAGCGGGTCGAAATCCGCGGGGCCGACCGCATGAGCAACCGCAAGGTGCTTCAGAAAGCCGAACTGGAGGTTGGCCAGTTTGCCGACGACTCCACATTCGAAGCGGCGGCGACCAAGATCAAGGAAGCCTACAGCGACTACTGGTATCCCGATGCGCACGTGGAATGGATGTCGACCGCGAACGAAGAGCTGGGAACCATCGACGTGGTATTCTCGCTTGACGAGGGCCGCAAGCTGGGCATCAAGGAGCTCGTTTTCGAGGGGAACGATATTGTGGACGACGGCCGGTTGAAGCGGCTGGTGGAACAAAAGGAAAAAACCTGGCACTCCTTCATCACCCGCTATGGCCAATTCAAGGAGGACACCGCTGACCTTGACGTGTTCAGCATCAAGTCGTACTACATGAACAACGGTTTTCTGGACGTGCAGGTGTCCGATCCAGAGCTGGACGACTCGCATCCCCGCCAGGCGCGCCTCATCTATCGCATCAACGAAGGCCAGCGCTACCGGATCGGCAAGATCTCCATCACGGGAATGACGGCCTTCTCGGAAGAGGAGCTTCGCCGCACCATTCGCTTGCGTACCGGCAACATTGCCTCCTACGAAAACATCAACGAGGGGAGCGAAAGCCTGCGGGCCTACTACGGCAACCGCGGCTATATCCGGCTCGGCGTGCAACCCCTCTTCAATGCCGATGCCGACACCGGTATTGTCGATATCGAGTACGAGCTGACCGAAGGCTCCGTGGGATACATCAACAAGGTCAACATCACCGGAAACGAGCGCACCCTTGACGAGGTTATCCGCCGCGAACTGGTCGTCTATCCGGGCGAAAAATACAATCGTAGCCGCGTTCGCACGTCCGAAAACATCCTGAGGCAGTTGCGCTATTTCGAGCGGGTTTCCATTACCCCGGAGGCGACCGAGCAAAGCAATCAGTACGACCTGAACGTGCAGGTGAAGGAACAGCCTACCGGACGGTTTGCCGCCGGCGTCGGATTCTCCAGCGTTGATTCGCTGGTGGGGTATGTCGAGCTTGCCCAAGGCAACTTCAGCTACAAGACCTGGCCCCCGGTTGGCGGCGGGCAGAAATTCAAGATCCGCGCGCAGCTCGGCACGAAGCGCAACGACCTGGATCTCTCGTTCGTCGAGCCGTGGTTCATGGACCGGAAGCTTTCGATGGGTATCGACCTCTACCACCGCGAATCGCGCTACTATTCAAGTGTCTACGACCAGCGAACCGACGGCGCCCGCCTTTCGCTCGGCAAGCCGCTTTCGCGCTACACGCGCGGTACGCTGGCCTATTCGCTCGAACGCTTCGAAGTGTTCGATGTCAGCCCTTCAGCAACGCCGATCATTGCGGCCGAGGAAGGTGTGCGCACCAAGAGTGCCGTGGAATACTCATGGCAGTACCTCACGCTGGATGACTGGTTCAATCCGACGCGTGGAACCAAGTTGATTGTGGCGCCCTATGCGGCCGGAGGCGCGTTTGGCGGACAGACCGACATCTATGGGATGCGCGTCCGTTCGGCTAAATACTGGCCGCTGGTCGGAAACATGGTGCTCAACCTGCGCGGGGAAGTGGAATCGGTCGAAGCCTTCGGCGACAGTAAGAGCAAGGCGACGCAGGATGGCGAAGGCGTACCGCTGTTCGACCGCTTGTTCCTGGGCGGCTCGTACACGTTGCGCGGCTTTGAATACCGCGATGTCGGCCCGCAAGACGGAGGCGAACCGGTGGGCGGCAACAGTTCCGCATTTGCCACGGCCGAACTCACGTTCCCCATTTGGAGCAAGATTCGCGGCGCAACCTTCTACGACTGGGGATTTGTTAATGAGGATTCGTGGGATTTAGATCCGTCCAGCTACAGCGACAACTGGGGGATCGGTGTGCGCTTCGACCTGCCGGGCTTCCCTCTGCATCTCGACTATGCTTGGCCGATCAACTATGACGCAACGTATCAGGACGGCAACGGCCGCTTCAATTTCCTGATCGGCCATACGTTTTAGGTTCCTTCACTGCTCCCCGATGGCGACCTTGACGACGACCTTGTGGATGGGGCCGTCGCCGATCAACGGAAGATGTGCGTCGGTCGGCAAGAAGACGGCAAATGAGCCGGGCGGAACGCGCACGATACTGTCCGGTTCGCCCTCGAAAAACTCTAGGTCCCGCTTCTCGTCGTAGGGCATTGCGTTGGTCAAGCCTGTTGCCGGACGCCAGCCCATCGATTCATCACCGCTGATGACATACTGGATGTCGAGATACTTGCGGTGGCCTTCCAGTTGACCGTCGGAAACCTTGCGCCCTTGGGTCCGATCGACGATGGCATAAACCCGGTCTCCCGATATTTCATATTTCCCGTCCGGAAGCTCCGCCAGCCCCGGCTGATCCAGAAAGCCGAAGGCTTCCGAACATCCCACTTTCAGTCCCGCATACCGTGCCGCATTCGCTAATGTATCCAATATCATCTTTCCCTCCCTGGATTAAAATCCGAATCCCATCTGGCCGGCCTTTTGGTCGTTGCGCTCTTCGTCCGATCCCAGCAACGCAATGAACTGTTCCTCCGTCAAAATGGTAACGCCCAGATCCTCCGCCTTGTCCCGCTTCGATCCGGCGCTTTCGCCGGCCACCAGATAGCTCGTGTTTTTTGAAACACTCGAACTCACCTTACCGCCGCGCATACGGATTTTATCGCCGGCCTCGTCGCGCGTCATGGTGTCAAGCGAACCGGTCAGTACAAAGGTTAGCCCGTCCAGTTCGTTGCTGCCCTTGGTTTCTTCCTGCTTAAGGTTCACACCGCTGGCGATCAGCTGGTCAAGCACGGCGAGGGCGTTGGGATCTTTGAAATAGTCTACGACGGACTTCGCGACGATTGGGCCTATGTCGCGAATGTTTTCCAGTTGTGCGATATCGGCATTGATCAGGGCATCGATCGTCTTGAATTCGTTGGCTAGGATGATGGCCGCACCCTTTCCAATGTGGCGAATGCCGAGGCCGAGCAATACCCGTTCGAAGGGGCGTTTCTTGCTTTCTTCAATGCCCTTGATCAGGTTGTCGGCCGACTTTTCGCCCATGCGCTCCAGTCCCAGCACTTCGGCTTTTGTTAGCGAATACAACTCGGCAGGATTCTTGACCAGCCCGCTGTCGACCAGTTGTTCCACCAGCGATTCTCCGAGTCCGTTGATGTCCATCGCGCTGCGCGAAGCAAAGTGAGTCAGCCAGCTCTTGACCTGCGCGGGGCACTGCAGGTTGATGCAGCGCAGGGCAACTTCGCCTTCGCGTTTTTCAACCTCGCTACCACACACCGGGCAGGCGTCGGGCATCGAAAATTCTTCTTCGGAACCGGTGCGTTTTTCAGTAACGACGCGCACGACGGCGGGAATGATCTCCCCGGCTTTTTCGACAATTACGCGATCGCCGATTTTAATGTCCTTGCGCCGGATCTCATCCTCGTTGTGGAGCGTGGCCCGTTTGACGGTGGTGCCCGCCAGCTGGACAGGTTCGAGTTCGGCCACAGGCGTCAATACGCCGGTTCGGCCCACTTGGATTGAAATGGCGTGCAACGTGGTTTCGGCCTGCTCCGGCTCGTATTTGTAGGCTACCGCCCAGCGCGGACTCTTGGCCGTATAGCCGAGCGGTTCGTACAGGCGTCGCTCGTTTACCTTGATCACGCCGCCGTCCATTTCGAACGGAAAATCATGGCGCATGTCTTCGAGCTCGTCGAGGTGGTCGAGAATCGCCTCGATGGTTTGGTCTCGCCAGTAGTTGAGTGTAATTCGTAATCCGTAATTCGTAATTCGCAATTCGCAATTCGTTCATTTTAGCACCTCATCAGGATGCACAATATTCCCCGCAATTGCTGATGCCGCCGCCACCGCCGGGCTGGCGAGGTAG
>JBNLGU010000068.1:0-16666 GCA_050306215.1 Pontiella sp. | reverse complement strand
TGCGCTCTTCGGGCGTGGCGTGCGGCCCGACAATCATTCCATAGCCGCCCGATTCGCTGGCCGGCTTGACGACCAGCTTGTCGAGATTGTCGAGGGTGTATTCCAGCGCGGCTTCGTCGTAGCAAAGGTGCGTCGGTACGTTGGGCAACAACGGTTCCTCGCCGAGATAGTATCGGATCATGTCGGGCACGAAGGCATAGACCACCTTGTCGTCCGCCACCCCGGTGCCCGGCGCGTTGGCCAGGGTTAGATGTCCGTCCCGGAAGGCTTTCATCATTCCGGGACAGCCCAGGGCGGAGTCGGCGCGGAACACTTCGGGATCCAGGAATTCGTCGTCGACGCGGCGGTAGATTACGTCGATCCGCTGCAATCCGGCGGTGGTGCGGGCGCAGATGTATTTTCCGTCATGGACCAGGTCGCGCCCTTCCACCAGCATGGCACCCATCTGCTGGGCCAGGAAGGCGTGCTCGAAATAGGCCGAGTTGTAGACGCCGGGCGTCAAGACCGCCACGCGCGGTTTTTCCACGCCTTCGGGAGCGAGCCTGTGGAGCATCTTCATGAACTGGTCCGGATAGTCGACCACGCGCCGGACCTGGCTCTGGTGAAAGACTTCCGGGAAGTTTCGCTTCATCAGAACCCGGTTGAGCAGCACGTAGGACACGCCGGACGGGACGCGCAGGTTGTCTTCCAGCACAAAAAAAGTACCGTCCGCATCGCGGATCAGGTCGGTGCCGGTCACGTGCGCCCAGACGCCCTTGGGCGGGTTCATGCCTTGGCATTGGGGCAGGTAGCCCTTGGAGGACGTGAATACCCATTCCGGGATAATTCCGTCCTCGATGATCTTCCGGTCGTGATAGATATCATCGATGAAGAGATTAACGGCCTTGATCCGTTGTTTGAGTCCGGCCTCTACCGGATCCCACTCTGCTCCATCGATGATGCGCGGAACAATATCGAATGGTATGGTCCGCTCGGTTCCCTCGCCGGAACCGTACACATTGAAGGTGACGCCCATATCGCGCATCGCCTGTTCACTGGCCGCCTGTCGGGCTAATAGGTCGCCCTCTGGCAGCTTTTCGATGGCCTCCACAAGCAACTTGGCGCATTCGCGCGGCAGTCCTTGATTGTCGATTAGCTCATCGAAAAACGTATCATTCTCATATTCATTGAAATTCATCTACATCCTCTGGCGTCGCTAATGCACATAATGTGCCATAGGATGGGTTGGGGCGGCGTGAACAGGGTATGAATATGTGCAAATTATTGATCGGCAATGTGAAGCGAGGTTGGTCGATAAATGTACTAATATGTTGTTAACAATATTCTAGATACAAAATTGAATATGTAGTTGGTTAATAATTCAAAATTGAATCTATGCGCAGAAGATATAATTCGTGCCGCTCGCGTATCCTCGCCTTTCCATGAAAGTGCGCATCTTTTCGCGCGCACCGCGGTTGCCGACCATGGGAAGAATGAAGCAGGAACCCGGATCTGGGATGTTATCGTGGTGAATGACGGGGGTGCCGCATTCGAGCGTCCGCGGTTTTAAATCAATGTAGTGCGTAATCCGGATTCCAAATTGTTCCAGAATGGCGGCCCTTTTCCGTGTAACCCGTCCGGCTCCCCACACGATGACGTCGGGATGATGGGGATTGTTTTCCTTGAGCCACATGGAAAGATATTCGGCCTTGATTTGGTAGAAAGCATCGATGCTGTAGCGCGAATCGGTGCGCGAGAGGCGTTCGGGCGGATCGTTCCAGGTCAGCAGTTCCTCATCCACCTTGGCCATCTTCACGCCGTTGGCCAGCCAACGGAGCCACAGTTCATAGTCCTCGGGAAAGGGGCCATCGCGGTAGGCACCATATTTTTCAAAGAGCTCCCGGCGGAACATGACGGATGGATGGGCGAAGGGCGATTCCACGAAACGGTTGAGTGCGATGTCGTCCGGCTCGAGTTGAGCATTGATCCAGTCTACATACTTTGCGTAGCCCGCTTGTTTTTGTCGATCGCCGCCGAATGCAACTCGGCTACCGACCAGTCCGATCTCTGAATACACATCCAGATAGGCGGCCTGCAATTCCATGCGGCTTGGATGGCAACGGTCGTCGGCATCCATGCGCGCGATGTAGTCGCCCGAGGCGGCAGTCAGTCCGTCGTTGAGTGCAGGCGCAATTCCGCGGTGGGAGTGATCGAGCAATATAATATCCTTTTGCCGATGCAACAGATCCATCGTGCCATCGGTCGAGCCGTCGTTGACGACGACGATTTCCAGTTCGGGAATCGTCTGCGCGCGCAAGCTTTCGAGTGCCCTGAGCACGGTGGCTTCGGCATTGTAGACCGGCATGACCACGGAAACCTTCATGGCCTCATTAAAGCGAAACCTCGGAGTGATGGGGATATAAAAGCCATGGTAAATCGCGCTGCTTTCCGAGGAAGGGCTTGCTCGTTTCCTTCATGGGTGTGCGAGATCTTGCCGCATCTGGATGGCGGTAGCTACGCCGTGCCACCGTAATCGGCCGTATACCCAGCAGAAATGACGATGAGCCACGGGTAAACCCAGCGCGCCTGAGCCGCAACCCAATGGATTCTAATCACAAAAAACACAAGATGACACAAAAGGGCACACCATTAATGCCCAATGTATCACCATTGTTCGGAGTCTTTTGTCCTGCATTTGCCATTGCATTCCGGTTGCGGCCGTCCCGCTGGAAAGCTATACGTTGAACGCGGTGTGCGGCGATCTTGCCATCGCTGTTGAGTTTAGGAGGAAATGACAGCCGACATGAAAAGACTTCTGATAGGGTTTACTGCCATGACCATGATCGCAACGCAAGCCATCTATGCGGAAGGAGATCAATTTCTCGATGGAATCGGGGAAACCGCCCTGATCGCCCGATATGTATTTGATGGGAAACTGGATGATTGGTCGCGCAACGGTCTGCACGCGAAAATAGAGCGTGGCTTGCCCCGGTTTGTCGAAGACGACCAGTTTGGTTCCGTTCTGGCCCTCCCGGGTGGCCGGAATGGCCCCGTGGTCGGGCTGCCTGGTTCCCTGTTGCAAGGGTGCGGAAGTTTTAGCTTCACCGGCTGGTTCAAGGCGGATCCAGCGGATCCGGACCAGTGTTTTCTCTTCGTGGGCGATCGCAGCAGGTATTTCGGATTTGTTCTATCCGGCCGGGAAGATGGGGACCGTAGGCTGGGAGCCATGTTGCTTGAGAATGGCCGGACGCTGGGCGAGTCGGCCTCTTTCTCGGGAGGCGAGGGACAATGGATGCACCTCTCCCTTGTACATGATGCTGCGAACGGACAGTGCTCCATCTATGTCGACGGCAAACGTTTCCTTGATAACGACGCCTTGCCCGAGGCGGTGAAGGAGTTGCTCGATGCATCCGATGTTAAACCTGGCAAGCTAACTATAGGAGGGGTGGCATTCGGCGGCGAGAAAGCGTGTCGTGGCAAGCTTCATGATATCCGTTTCTACCGCATCGCCCTGACGGAACGGCAGGTGGCGGTGATTCATCACAATGCGATCTCTGATGACCAATGGGGTGCCGAAAACGCCGCAGGTGATTCTGCAGAAGACTACCATGCGGACCACGCGCGACAGTTGGTTGCCAACTTGGCCGGCGTAGAGGACATACAGGTTGAAACGGTTGTTGGCCAGTTGCCTCGTCTGCCGTACTACCTTGATGGGGTTTATCGGGATGGAGCCAGAGGGCCGAAGGTGCGTGTCATCTGGCCCGCACCCAAGGATGCCGATCTGGTTCGGAAAGCCGGACGCTATTCCATCACCGGGGAAGTGCCTGGTACGAATTTCAAGCCGTCGGCAACGGTGCTGGTAACAGATGCCCGACCCTCCGTACCTCCTAGGGACCCTGTGCTGGAATCCTTTTCCCTTGAGCAGGTGTTGCTGATGCCCTATCCCGATGGATCGCCGACGCCGTTCATGAAGCATCGAGACAAGTTTATTGAAGGCCTGGCGAAAACGAATCCGGACCGCTTCCTCTATGCCTTCCGGGATGCCTTCGGCGAAAAGCAACCCGCAGATGCAGAGCCGCTCGGCATTTGGGATAGTCCGACCTGTCGCCTTCGCGGCCATGCCACCGGCCACTACCTGAGCGCCATTGCCCAGGCCTATGCAAGTGCGGCCTATGATCACGGGTTGCAGGCACAGTTCGGAAAAAAGATCGAAACCATGGTGGATGTGCTTTACGAACTTGCCCAACAGTCCGGCAAGGCGAAGAGGCCGGGGGGAGAGCATAAAGCCGATCCGGCCAACGTGCCGCCGGGGCCGGGACGGGATGACTATGATTCCGACCTGAGCAAGGACGGTATCCGCACCGACTACTGGAATTGGGGCGAAGGCTTCATCAGTGCCTATCCGCCGGACCAGTTCATTATGCTCGAACAGGGGGCAAGCTATGGCACCGGCAACAACCAGATCTGGGCACCATACTACACCTTGCACAAGATTATGGCCGGCTTGATGGACTGCTATGAACTGGGAGGGAACCCCAAAGCCTTGGAGGTGGCCAAGGGGATGGGGCTTTGGGTCTACAAGCGACTGAGTCAGTTGCCGCCGGAAGCCCGCATCAAGATGTGGAACAGCTATATTGCCGGAGAGTACGGCGGTATGAACGAGGCCATGGCCCGCCTGGGTCGCCTTACCGGAGACGACCGCTTTCTGGAATGCGCAAAGCTGTTCGACAACACGGAGTTTTTCTTCGGGGATGCCGATCATGGCGGGGGATTGGTACGCAATATCGACACCTTGCGCGGCAAGCATGCCAACCAGCATATTCCGCAAATCACCGGCGCGCTGGAAACCTATCGCGATACGCAGAACGCAGCGTACTATCGGGTTGCCATGAACTTCTGGGACATCTGCACTCACAGCTACATGTATTCCATCGGAGGAGTGGCTGGTGCGCGCAATCCCAACAATGCGGAGTGCTTCACGGCGGAGCCGGACACTCTGTTCCGCAACGGACTGGCGGACGGCGGGCAAAACGAAACCTGCGCCACCTACAACCTGCTCAAGCTCGGTCGCCGCATGTTCATGTATGATCCCGAGGCTGGCTACATGGACTATTACGAGCGGGCCCTGTACAACGATATTCTCGCTTCGGTGGCGGAACACAATGCGGGAAATACCTACCATATCCCGCTCAATCCCGGAGCCATCAAAGGCTTCAGCAACGCCAAGATGGATGGCTTTACCTGCTGTAACGGCACTGCACTTGAAAGTGCGACCAAGCTGCAGAACACCATCTATTTTAAAAGCACCGATGGCGACGCGCTCTATGTAAACCTCTATGTTCCTTCAAAACTCGCGTGGAAAGAACGCGGTGTCGTCCTCGCGCAGGAAACGCACTATCCCTACGCCGACGAGAGCCGGTTGACGGTCCAGGGGGGCGGAGCGTTCACGCTCAACCTGCGCGTGCCCGGCTGGGCCTCCCAAGATGTTCGGGTTTGGATCAATGATGAGGAACAAACCGTTGAAGCCAGCCCTGGAAGCTATCTTGCGCTAAAGAGAAACTGGATAGATGGGGATGTGGTACGGATCAAGATTCCCATGGACTTCCATTTGATGTCGCTGATGGACCAGCCCAACATTGCCAGCATTTTCTACGGCCCGGTGCTCTTGGCGGCTGAAGAGTCGGGTGTCCGGACCGACTGGCGTGCCATCCATCTTGATCCGGACCATCCCGGTCTCTCTTTTAGGGGCGATCCCTCGGTTCTGTGTTTCGAGGCCGACGGCGCGCGCTTCAAACCCTTCTTTGCAACGTATGGCCATCATTCGGTCTATCTCGATATTGTTCCTGAAAAGAAGGCTGCAAACGATCCATCCATCGGTGTAATCGACCCTTCCGCCTTCCGGTTGGTGGATGACTTCTGGGCGGGACGACTCATACGATGACGAAACCAATATGCATAAAAAGAGAGAGGGAATCATAATGGGAAAACAGCTGATTCAACTATTGGCCGGTTTTTGCGCAGCAACAGCCATGGCTGACGGAGCCGCCAACATGGCACTGGTGGCAACGCCATCAACGTCCTACCATTCCGGTGACACGACGGTTGGCGCACTGAACGATGGCATCGAGCCTCGTCGTTCCGATTTCCGCGAGGAAGGGTGCTGCGGCAACTGGCCGAAGACGAAAACCCAGTGGGTGCAGTATGATTGGAGCAAGCCCATCAGCACCGATGCAATCGAAGTCTACTGGTGGGACGATCACCAGGGTGTGCGGTTGCCATCAAAGGCCCGCCTGCTTTACTGGAACGGTGAAGAATTCGTGTCGGTCGAGGCCTCCGGTAACATCGGGGTGGGACGGGATCAATACAACACATTGACATTCACGGAAGTCACCACCGACAAGCTCCGTCTCGAAATCGACGGAACCGATACGTTTTCCACCGGCATTCTGGAGTGGAAGGTTCTCGACTCCGGCAATTCGCCAGCCTTTCCCCCGGTCGTGTCTGTTAACGAGGACCGTACGGTCGTGCTCGGCGGTAAAACCTATCTCGGAGGCATGGTCAAGATCCTGAAAGGCGAGGGTGCGGTCGCTTGGAGTAAGAAGTCGGGGCCGGGAGACGTTGTGTTCGATGACGCCGGAAAGATAGATGCCACTGCAATCTTTTCCGCCGCAGGTGACTATATCCTGCAACTGACAGCGACCGTGGATGGGCTGCATGGCGCCGACGACCTTAACGTTACGGTCGTTCAGGGACCACCAGCCGAAAACCTGCATCCGGTCGACACCATGCCCTATACGATCGACAGTCCGCTTTGGAATGCCCGTGCCAAGCAGATTCTCGTCAACTGGATTCCGCACTGCATCGACAAAATCAATGATCCCGATCTACCAGAGGGCGGCATCAACAATTTCATTGAGGCAGCGAAGAAGCTTCAAGGCAAGCCGCATGGCCCGCATCGCGGCTATGTGTTTGCCAATGCCTGGGTCTACAACACCATGGAGTCCATTTGCGTGGGTTTGATGGTCGATCCGCAGGGCGACAAGGAGATCATCAAGTCCCAGAAGGCCATGCGTAAAACGCTGGACGAATGGATCCCGCTGATTCTGGCGGCGCAGGAACCCGACGGCTACCTGCAGACCGTGTTCACCCTCAACGATTGGCCGCATTGGTCCGATGCGCATCGCGGGGATCATGAAGGCTACGTGGCCGGCTATTTTCTGGAAGCGGCGGTTTCGCACTACATGCTGACCGGAGGCAAGGACCTGCGTCTCTACAATGCCGCCAAGAAGCTGGCCGACTGCTGGGTTGCGCACATTGGACCGGAGCCCGGCAAACAGGAATGGTTTGATGGCCATCAAGACATGGAAATGGCCCTCGTGAGGTTTGGCCGCTTTGTCAATACCGTGGAAGGCGGTGAGCATGGCGAAAAATACATCAAGCTGGCCAAGTTCCTCCTCGATTGCCGCAAGGGCGGTACCGAGTATGATCAGAGCCATGTGCCTGTGATCGAGCAGTATGAAGCGGTTGGCCATGCCGTCCGTGCGTCCTACAGCTATGCCGCGATGTCCGATGTGGCAATGGAAACCCATGACGTTGACTATCAGAGTGCCGTCATGAGCTTGTATGACAACATGATTAATCGGAAGTACTATGTAACCGGCGGCATTGGCAGCGGCGAAACCTCGGAAGGTTTTGGCCCCGACTATTCCCTGCGTCACGGCGCATACTGTGAATCCTGTTCGAGCTGCGGCCTGATTTTCTTCGAGCACAAGCTGAACATGGCCTACCACGATTCGCGCTATGCCGACCTCTACGAGGAGACGATCTACAACGCGTTGCTGGGATCGCTGGATATGGAAGGAAAAAACTTCTACTACCAGAACCCGCTGACCGCTTATGGCGGCCGCTATCCGTGGCATGGCTGCCCCTGTTGCGTGGGCAACATTCCGCGCGTATTGCTGATGCTTCCGACCTGGGCCTACGTCAAGGATGCGGACAACCTGTACGTCAACATGTTCCTAGGTAGCAAGATCACCGTTCCCGGTATTGCCGGGACAGATGTCCAGATGGTGCAGAAGACCGCCTACCCATGGGCAGGGCGGGTATCCATTACCGTCAATCCAAGGAGGGGCAGTGCGTTTGCGATCCGCATCCGTGTGCCGAACCACGAGGTCAGCGAGCTCTATACAACCAAGCCGGAAGCCAACGGCATGCTTTGGATGAAGGTAAACGGAAAAAAGATCGAGCCGACCATCGAGCAGGGCTATGCGGTACTCAAGCGCAACTGGAAGAAGGGGGACAAGATCGAATTTGAACTGCCGATGGATATCCAGCGCGTCTACGGTAGCGACAAGATTGCCGCCACGCGTGGTGAAGTGGCCCTGCGTCGTGGGCCGTTGATCTACACCTTCGAGGCCGCCGACCAGAACCTGGACAACCGGCTGGATCCCACCGCCGAGCTGTCGGCGGAATGGATGCCCACGATGCTGGACGGCATCGTGGCTATCAAGGGTCAATGGGCCGATGGATCCGATCTGTTCGCCATTCCGTACTATGCCCGTTGCAACCGCATCGGCAGCAAGGGACATGGCGCCTTTGGAGGCCCAGGGGCTGAAGGCGGTGGCGATGGTAATCATTCCAGCGGCGGTCCCGTATCCAAGGTGTGGATCCGGGAAAAGTGAAAATCCACTCTCGCGCCTATCTTTTGTGGAGAGCCAAAAAAATAGGCCTGTCCCGCAGGACAGGCCTGAAAATGGAGCGAGCGAAGGGATTCGAACCCTCGACATTCACCTTGGCAAGGTGAAGCTCTACCACTGAGCTACGCTCGCTTTTTCTCAAAAACGAAGCGTCATTATTGAGATCGGCGTTTTGTTTGCAAGCCTAATTAAACGAAAAAATCAACGCTACGGGAGCGAAACGGTCGAAGGCCATGATCTCCACGGATTTGCAGGGAATTCCGTACGCAACGGACGGCCTGTTGGCGGGCGCACGCCCACATCATCGATCTTGAGTTTTGCCAAGCTAGGTGATAACAATAGGGTTTTGTCAGGGAAAATGGCTGGGACACGGATATGGATGGAACAAAAGATAACAGCGTTTTGATTTGGAGCGACCGTTGGCGGTTGGGGGCCTTGTCGAAAACCGAGCTGATGAACATTGGCTATGCATCGGTGATCATCGGTTTTCTTTTCATCCTGTTCCATTTGCTTGGAAATACAGTGGAAAACGTTGGAACCAAGTCCGCTTTCAGGTGGATGATATCCCGTTGGGGCGACAAGCAATCCTTTGGTGCCGACTATTCGCATGGTTATTTGATCCCGTTTGTTAGCTTGGGGATCATCTGGTATAAAAGAACCGAGTTGTTTGAAGCTCCGAAGCGGGTGTGTCAGGTGGGGCTTGCGGTGGTCGTCATGGCGTTGGCCATGCATTGGCTGGGCGCCAAAATGCAGCAGACCCGTCTATCCCTGATCAGCCTGATCATGCTCTTGTGGGGCATCCCGCTCTATTTCTTTGGCTGGCATGTGGCCAAACTGCTGATCTTTCCGTGTGCCTATCTCATCTTTTGCGTTCCGCTCAACTTCCTCGATGCATTGGCCGGCCCGCTGCAGCATCTGGCCTCCAGCATGGGGCAATCTGCGCTCGACGGGCTGGGGATCGAATGTAAACGGGTGGGAACGCAGTTGATGTCGCCTTACTTTCAGTTGAACGTGGAGGCACCTTGTTCGGGTTTGCGTTCATTGCTGGCCATGACCGCGTTGACGGCGGTGTACGCCTATATCACCCAGAGAACCTTCATCAAAAAGTGGGTGTTGTTTCTTTTTTCCATCCCGATTGCCGTGCTCGGCAATGTCGGGCGTATTATTTCCATTGCGCTGGTATCGATTACCGCTGGCCAGGAAATGGGCACCGGGCTCCACCATGACTGGTCGGGCTATGTGCTTTTCACGGTGGCCATCAGTTTGATGGTGGGATTTGGTGCCATGTTGCAAGTTGACTACAAGGAGCTGTATTTCAAATGGAAAGAAGCCTATTTAAACCGTTCATAAGCGTTGTTGTCCTGATGGTTGTCGCGGTATTCGCCTTGGCATTCACGGTCGGGGTGAAGCTGGATTTCGTGCCGGGCGTGAAGATGGAGCTCCCGAACGACGTAGCGGGCTGGGTAGGAAACCAGCTGCGCTTTTGCCACAACAAGGAGCTGTGCGACAAAAACTACAAGAACACGGGGTTCTATGTCAGCGAGCTCGAAATTCCGGATATCTGTCCGGATTGTGGTGAGCGGCTTTACAACATGAGCCGCGCGGAAAAGGAGCAACTCCCGGAAGATACCGAGTTCGTAAAGGCATCCTACACGAATGCAGCCGGCGCACGTGTATTCGCATCCGTGGTGTTGAGCGGAACGGCCCGCGACAGTATTCACCGACCGCAGCGCTGCCTGAAAGGGCAGGGCAATCTGCTGGACGGGGAATATACGCTTGAAGTGCCCCTCGAGGGGCGCGCTCCCCTCAAAGTTCGGGTGATTAAGAACCACCGCATATACCAAACACAGGATGGCCCCGTTACCTACTTTGGCTACTACGCCTACTGGTTTGTCGGACAGGACCGGGAAACCCCGTACCATCTGGGCCGCATGTTCTGGTTGGCGTGGGACCGCGTGGTGCGAAGCACGGCCAACCGCTGGGCCTATATCGCCGTCTCCGGCCAGCGCGAGGAGGAAGGGCAGGACTATGAAGCCGATATCATCGACTTTGTTCAAAACGTCTATCCATACCTGCTGACCGATTCCATGAAACAGAAGGTCTACGGCCAGTAATCTAACTGCCTTGGAAGTTGCGCAAGCCCGTGGTTTCTCTATACTGCGGGCTTTGTTTTTAAAACCGAGGTAGGAAAATGTCAGAAACAAACCAGGGCATGGATGTCGGATATGTGGCCAAACTGGCCTGCATCGATCTCAGCGCCGAAGAAAAAGCGCTCTTCCAAGGGCAGCTGGAACAGGTGTTGCACTATGTCGAACAGCTTGATGAACTGGATGTTGGCGGCGTCGAGCCGACCGCCCATGCCATCCCCGTCTACAATGTGTTGCGCAAGGACGAACTAGGCCAGAGTCTGGACCATGATTCCGTCATGGCCAATGCTCCTGCATCAACCGACGGCCAGATCCGCGTCCCGAAAATCATCGATCAATAGGAATCCCATGGCTGATCTACACAAACTTACGATTGCAGAACTATCCACCAAGCTTTCGGCTGGAGAATGCACTTCGGTGGATATTGTCAACGATGTGCTGGCCGCCATCGATAACGCCGATGAGAAAGTCGGAGCCTACCTGACCATCGACCGCGAATCAGCGCTGGAGCAGGCCCATACGGCCGACGAAGCGCGCGCCGCCGGAAAAAACCACCCGATGCTCGGCATCCCGGTGGCCATCAAGGATCTGCTCAACGTGAAGGGGCAACCCTGTACCTGCTCGTCGAAAATCCTCGAAGGCTATACCGCGCCGTACGACGCCACGGTAATCGCCAAGCTTCGCGAAGCAGGCGCCGTCTTGCTGGGCCGCGTCAACATGGACGAATTCGCAATGGGATCGAGCACCGAAAACGCCGCCCTTGGAAAAACCTCCAATCCCTGGAATCTCGACCACGTTCCCGGGGGCTCCTCCGGCGGCTCGGCGGCCTGTGTCGCGGCCGACGAAGCGATTGCCTCGCTGGGCTCCGATACCGGTGGCTCCATCCGCCAGCCCGCCGCCTTCTGCGGCTGCGTCGGTGTCAAACCGACCTATGGCCTGGTTTCACGCTACGGCCTCACCGCGTTTGCGTCGTCGCTCGACCAGATCGGGCCGATCACCAAAACGGTTAAGGATTCCGCCATTCTGCTCGAAACGATTTGCGGCCTGGACAAGATGGATTCCTCGTCCATCGACAAGGATGTTCCTGCCTATTCAGCTAATCTGAGTAGCGACACTTCGCTGGCCGGCATGAAGCTGGGCCTGCCGAAGGAATATTTTGTTGAAGGCATGGATCCGGAAGTTGAAACGGCGGTGCGCGATGCGGTGGAGCACTGCAAGAGCCTCGGCGCGGAAATCGTCGATGTCAGCCTGCCGAACGCCAAGTATGCCATCGCGGTCTACTACATCATCGCCACCGCCGAAGCCTCGGCGAACCTCGCCCGCTTCGACGGCATCCGCTACGGCATGCGTCTCGACGGCAAGGACCCCGCTGAGCTGTACGGGAAAACCCGCGCCGCCGGCTTCGGTCCCGAAGTCAAGCGCCGCATCATTCTCGGAACCTACGTACTGAGCAGCGGTTACTACGACGCCTACTACCTGAAGGCCCAAAAGGTGCGCACGCTCATCCGCAACGACTTCACCGAAGCCTTCAAGCAGTGCGATGCCATCCTTTCGCCGGTCACGCCGACCGCCGCCTACAAGAAGGGCGAGAAGACCGCCGATCCGCTGAAGATGTACCTCGACGACATCCTGACCACGCCGATCAACCTCGCCGGTAACTGCGCGCTGTCGGTGCCCTGCGGTTTCACCTCCACCGGCATGCCGATCGGCCTGCAGATCATTGGCGACGCCTTCCAGGAAGAAACCATCCTGAAGGTCGGTCACGCCTACGAGCAAACCACCGAATGGCACAAGCAGCGTCCAACGCTTTAGTGGCAAATCACGACTCACTTATCACGGATCACGAATATGAAATACGAAGCAACGATCGGTCTTGAAACGCACGTCATGCAGAAGACGAACTCGAAGATGTTCTGTTCCTGCAAGTATGAATACGGCGCGGAGCCGAACACCCATGTCTGCCCCGTTTGTCTGGGCTATCCCGGCGCGTTGCCGGTGCTGAACGAAAAGGCGATCGAGTTGTGCTGCAAGGCTGGGCTGTTGCTGGGCTGCGAGATCAATCCCTACAGCAAGTGGGACCGCAAAAACTATTTCTACCCGGACATGTCGAAGAACTACCAGATCACGCAGGCCGACCAGCCGTTGTGCCTGGGCGGGCACCTCGAAGTGGAAGTCGACGGCGAAATGAAAACCTTCACCATCGAGCGCATCCACCAGGAGGAAAACGCCGCCAAGAACACGCATGTGTCCGGCGCCAGTCTCGTCGACTATAACCGGGCGGGCACCGCGCTGATGGAGGTTGTGTCCGATCCGTGCATGCATTCGACGGCGGATGTCATGGCCTATATGAATGCGATGAAACAGATCATGCAGTATGGCGGTATTTCCGACTGCGACCAGGAAAAGGGGCAGATGCGCTCCGACGTCAATGTTTCCGTCCGGCCGGTTGGCCAAAAGGAACTCGGCGCCAAGGTCGAAATCAAAAACATGAACTCGTTCGCCTTCATCATGCAGGCGATCGAGTATGAGATCGATCGCCAGATCCGCGTGCTCGAAAGCGGCGGCAAGGTGGATCAGGAAACGCGTGGCTTCGATTCCGACCGAGGCGAAACGTTTATCCAGCGCACGAAGGAAGATGCGCACGATTATCGTTATTTCCCGGAGCCGGATCTAATGCCGGTCAAGATTTCCGCGGAGCAGGTCGATCAGTGGCGCTCGGAGCTTCCCGAGCTTCCCGCGCAGCGTCGTTCCCGCTATGTGTCCAAACTGGGGCTTCCTGAATACGATGCCGGCATCCTGACGGCGGACAAGGATGTGTCTGACTGGTTCGATGCCGCGATGCAGCACACCAAAAATGCCAAGGCGGTCTCCAACTTCATCATGGGCGAAATGATGCGCCTGCTGTCCGAGGAGGGCGTTTCCATTTCCGAATCGGAGGTGACTCCCGAAAAGCTGGCCGAAATCATTTCTTTGATCGATGCCAAGACCATCAGTACCAGTGCCGGCAAGCAGGTCTTTGAAATCATCTTCAAGGAAGGCGGCGAGCCGAAGGCGATTGTCGAGGAAAAGGGCATGGCCCAGGTGTCCGACGACTCCGCGCTCGAAGGCTGGGCCGACGAGGCCATCGCCAACAATCCGAAGGCTGTCGAGGAATACAAGGGCGGCAAGCCGGCGGCGATCAACTCCCTGATGGGGCAGGTGATGAAGGCGAGCAAAGGCAAGGCCAATCCTGGCGCCGTCATGCAGATGCTCAAGCAAAAGCTGGATGCGTAAAATTGTAGGGCGGGAACGGTCGTAGACCTTCCCGCCGCGGCTGGAAGGTCTACGACCGCTCCATCCCTACAAATACTTCTCCAATGGACAGCCCTTGCATTTGGGTTTGGTGTTGCAGTGTTCCTTGCCAAGTCGGACGATCAGCGCGTGGTATTCATTGAATAGCTGGACATCCTCCGGAAGATGGTCGGTAAACAGCTTCGCAATCTCGTGGTAGGTTGCTTTTTCATTGCACCAACCATGGCGCAGCAAAAACCGCTTGGTGTAGGCATCGACCACGAAAACCGGCCGTTTTCCCGCGTAGAGTAGAATCGAATCCGCCGTTTCCGGCCCGATACCCTTCCACGAAAGCAGTTCCTTGCGCAGGGCAGGGGTATCGCGGGCGAACAGCTTGTTGAGCGAGCCATCGAAGCGGTCGTGGATCGTTTCGACCATGGCTTTGATATAGCCGGCCTTTTGATTGAAATAGCCCGCTGGCCGGATCCATTCCGCAATTTGTTCCAACGAAGCGTTCGCCAGCGTATCCAAATCCAGCGCCCCGTTTTGCCGCAGGTTGGCAATCGCCTTTTCCACGTTCGTCCACGCCGTATTTTGCGTCAGGATGGCGCCAAGCATCATCTCCAGGCGCGTTTCTCCCGGCCACCAATGCTGTGGGCCCCACCGCTCGAACAGGGCGTCGTAGATTTTGTGGATAGGGGCGTGCTGGAGAGGATTCACTTGTCTAAGTCCTTGTGCTGGAATTTGGTTGATAATTTTTATGATGTAATTCAGTCAAAAAAATCTTCGCTTCCGCGCCAAAAGGGATATCGTTCCCTTCGTCTGATGGGCAAGGGTAAAGAACGGCGAAATGTCGAAATCCTTGGCAGCCGTTCCAGATGAAGGGAGGTGTCCCATGGAGCATGGCAAGCGGCCTTACGCCGCGCAAGCCCGGCGGTCGTTGCCGGGCGGTTGATTCAAGAATTCAAACGTTCAGTATCCAATCAAACAGGAGATTCATCATGAAGTTAGGACGACTCATTATTACAGCCGCCGTATTCGCATTGTGTTGCGGTACGTATGCCGGGGATGAAAACGCCCCAAAGCTTCCGTCGGTGAAGGAAAAGCCGGCAATCACCCAATCGGTCTACGTTTGCCCGGATTGCCATGTGGCCGCCTTGAAACCCGGCACGTGCGATTGCGGCAAGGAACTGGTGAAGATGCACGTGCTTGGAACCGCCGATGGGCAAGCCCTTCTTTGCGCATGTGGTGCGAAGTGTAAGTGCGACTTCAAAGGCATGAAGGAAGGAAAATGTGCCTGTGGTAAAGAGGTCCGGAAAGCGAGCGTTAAGGGGTTGTATTGTTGCCCGAAAGGATGTCCCGTGATCTCGAACAAGCCCGGTAAGTGCGCGTGCGGCGGTGAAATGAAGAAAGCTGAATAGCTGCGCAGCCTATGATTCAATGGCCGTTGGCCATTTATGTAGAACGGACATCTGGCGTGTCCGTTCTTCTTTTGGGTGTGCGGGTTGGCGCCAAGGACGGGGTCGTGTCCGGGGGTGACTATGCCTCGGTTAATGAAATGCCGTTGCTTTCGAGGAACGAACCAAACTGCACGTCCACCACTTGGATATGCTTGATCAACCAGTTCATCAGCAGGGTGTCGATCGATTCCGACAGCATGGGGGTAGGGCCATCTTCGAGATACTCGGTTTCCATGCGCCGGAGGATGGATTTGAACTCCTCATGCAACACCTTGTGGGCGTCGTATCCAGGATAGGCATGGGCTAACATATTCCGTTCTTCCATGGAAAAGTGGTAGTCCGTGTAGTCGATCAGGAAACCCAGCGTATCGGCAACCGCCCGACCGCCCTGTTGTTCTTCCACGGCCTTGGCCAAGCTGTTGAGATGCGTGATCAGTTGCTTGTGCTGCTCGTCGATCAGTTCGTTTCCAACGGAAAGGTCGTCCGTCCATAGTGTCTCATGCATATGCCGCATCTCCTTTTCCGGATGTTCCGGCACATAGTGGTTGTGCGGTGGTTTGATGGCAAGTAAATCCTCGATGAAGCACGGATTTATCAAGCCGGTCCGGGCCTCTGCCTGCTGGAAAAAATATGCTTCTTTTTCTGATTCGACCAAGAAATTTGCGGGTCACGGGTAATTAGGCTCGAAACTTGCGTTCAGATGTCGGAAGTTATCAAACCTCATGGGGGTCGTTCGCCGTATCAGCGGGGTTGACGTTAGTGAATAAGGAATATCGATTTAAAACCAGACCAGAGTTAGTTGTATGAAACCAGGGAACATGGAAACGACACATCAAGAAAGCGTGTGTGAGAAGCAATCCGAACTCGAAGCTGCCCAGGAACCGGCTGTCAAAGAAACTTCCAAATCCAGCTCGTTCGATGACCAGCTTGCATTTTTAAACAGCTTGCCCGTTATCAATAAACCAAAGCCCAAGCCCGAGCCCGAGCCCGGCTGGGCAAACGCCACGAGGCTCATGGCGGCCACGCAGGGGTTCAGCTTTTCGAGGTCGAATTTGTTTTTGGGCTTCTCCGTTCGGGCACGGGCTCGGGCTCGATACAACAACGAAGCAAGCTA
>JBNLGU010000067.1:0-16820 GCA_050306215.1 Pontiella sp. | reverse complement strand
GGCCTCCACCAGCGGATTATCCTCAAATACTAGGAAGCAGTAGACAGACGTCAGGAAACCGGGAATGGAAGCTACGATACGTTTTAGTTAAGAAAGGCCAACGCCAAATGAGTTCCACCAATCAAAAATCGGAAACCCGAAATCGGAAATGTGTCGCTACCGCACTGGCCGTAGGGCTGTTTGCATCGCTGGCTGGCGCTCAGGAGTCCCAGACCAGGGACATCGGCTTCAAGCCGCTGGAAATCTACACCTTCAAGCCCGGCTCCTCGCGGTTGATCGTCGAGGATATCAACGGCGATGGCCGCGACGACATCCTCTTTGCCAACAACCATATCTCCCGGCTGGAAATCCTCCTGCGCAAACCCGACCCCGCCGAGCCATCCGAAGACCTGCCCGAGCTGGAGGAGCGGTTCGACGAACGCGGCATCATTGTCGACCAGGGCATCAAGGCCGTACGCGTCGGCGACCTTAACGGCGACGGGCGCAAGGATATCGCCACCTTCGGCAGCGCCATCGGCCTGCTGGTGCGCTACCAGCAGGAGGACGGCACGTTCGCCGAACCCGAGCGCATCTTTATCAAGGATAGCTCCGATGTCACCACCGTCCAGCTCGGCGATCTCAACGGCGATGACCGGCAGGACATCCTGGTCTGCCAGCGCGACCAGGCCGATATACTCTGGAACAGCGGGAACCGCCCCTTCCAGGAACGCAAGACCCTGCCCTTCTCCAGCGACAATTGCTACTATGGCGACATCGTCGACATCAATGCCGACGGCCACCCCGATCTGCTGTTCCATTTCAACACCACCCGCAATCCGCTGATGGTCCGCTACGGAACGGGACTGGGCGCCTACGGCATCGAACAGCCCGTGGACGTGCCGCCTCGCCAATACATGGACATCCTGCCATCCGAAGGCCAAGCCCCCCGCCTCGGCATGGTCCTGCAAAACCGGCTCGCCTTCCGCATCTACGGTTTCGAGGAGCAGGAACAGCCCCGCATCATGGCCGCGCAGGAAATCGCCCCCAGCCGCATCAGCCTCGAAGGCACCAGCAAGAAAGCCAACCCCGCCTGGCTCTCCGCCGACTTTAATAACGACGGACTCGACGACCTGCTCCTGGCCGCCCCCGAGCTCAGCCGGCTCCACCTGTATCTTGGCGAAAAGAACGGCCTCGCCCCGGAACCGCAGCGGATCGACACCCTTTCCGAAGCCGGACGCATGTCATGCATGGACAACGGCGACATCCTCGTGGTGAGTGCCAAGGAAAAGATTGCCGCCGTGCATGCCGGCACCGACCTCTCGCAGTTCCCGCAAATCCTCAAGACCCCCGGCGACGTACTCGCTGGTTGCGCCGTCTCCAACGAGGCCTGGCTCGTCTGCAAGAAGGAGAAGGAACTCAAACTCGTGCGCATGACCTTCGATGGCGCGGAGACCGTCACCTATCCGCTCGACATGCGTAACGACCCTTCCGACATCCTCGCGTTCCAACTGCCCGACGGAAAAACCGGCATCATCCTGTTCATGTCCTACGACACGCCGAAGATGCTGATTGCCGAGGGCGCCGGCACCACCGAAATCACCAGCGAGTCGTTCCGCGCCCTGACCCAATCGCTCGCGCGCGGCAACATCCAGCTTGAGCAGCCCGGCGATGGCTCGGCCCTCATCGTGTCGCAGGGCGCCCTCGCCCGCCGCTTTGAATGGAAGGACGACCACTACGAGGCTATCCGCCAGTTCAATCCCGAAAACCCGCGCGGCGAACTGGTCGCCTCCTGCTCGTACCGGTTGACCGACGGCTCCGCCGGCACCATGTTCTACGACCACAACTCCGGCGACCTTGTCTACTTTGCCACCGAAGGTGAAACCTGGGGCAAGATCCACATTCCCGACGCCGATCCCACCATTTTCAACCTCGTGCAGATCCACAACGGAGACCGCGACATCGTCGTCCTGCTTGACCGCACCGGCATCAACGAAATCATAGGCGGCGGCAAGCGGCTCGAAGCCGCCGCCGGCGCCGAATACACCTCGCCGTCCGAGGACCCGTTGCTGGCCTATTTCAAGAGCGTCAAGCTCGGCTCTCCCCCGTCCCCCATGATTGCCATCGTCGACCCCGCCAACCGGGCGATCGAACTCGTCGATGAAAAGGACGGGGAGCTGCAACAAAAGCTTTCCTTCGAGGTATTCCTCATTTCCGACTTTGCCGACATGCAGTCCGGCCGCGGCACCGAACCCCACGACCTCGAAGCCGGCGATCTTAACGGCGACGGCGTCGGCGACCTCGTCGTCCTCTGCCAGGATAAACTGCTCATCTATCTCGGGGAATAATGGACCGCCATGAAGAAACTCCTACTTTTTATTCCGTTTGCCCTCAGCGTGAGTGGATGCCTAAATCCTAACTTGTGCGGGGTAGAAGGAACGGTCCATGGGGGCAACCTCACGCAGGAGCACCTGCAGTATTTCGAAGGGAAACCCACCTACACCACAGCGGAGGCGCATGGCACCATCCTTCCCGTTATCCATGTACGGGAATCGCTCCAGAAACGGCCTGTCGGATATTCATACCGCAACCATCTATCCCTTCTGGGAGGACTGTTGTATGAGTTCAGCTCCTCGCAAAGTTTTGATCAAGAGGGAACCTGGGACCAGGACGGAACGTTGTCCGCCTCGTCCAGTTGGCTTTCCGGCCTGCTTTACAGGCTTGATGTGGAATCCGACGTGCACAATTTAAACGGATTTGTCAGTAAATCCGTTTTGCTCAAATCATTCGGTTCATACCGCGAAGTCGGAGGGCGTAAGTATTACACCATCCTCTGGATGCCCATGGATTTTTCGAAGTTGCGCCCGGCGTCTGGTGCGCACCGACGCGTTGCCCAAGCACAAAAATAATCTATCACAACAGTAATCATTTTGCTTTGCTCCCTGCGAGTGAATGACGAGTTTAACAGGAAGCGATATGTATAAACGAGAACGAGTGAGAAGTCAGGGACTCCATGCCACAGCGCTGCTGGTATGTTGCAGTCTATTGTTTGCCTGCAGGCATATGGAAACGGACTCCGTCGCAAAGCCGGAACCAAAAAAATCCAGCGCCTGCCCGGTATGCCAGGCACAGGAAAACGGGAGCCCCATCACCCAGGCCCACGCCGAAATGATTCCCGGACTGGTCGCACGGGCCAAGGGCGGGTGCCTGCGAAGCACCCAGCTGCTGGCGGACTATTACGACGGGCTAGACTGCGCGGAAGGCCTCAAGTGGCAAATCTTTTTGCGGAAGCAGGCGAGCGCCGATCCTGCACAGAAGATCGTCGATCTGGACAAACTTGATCGGGCCATCGAGGGAACGAAGCAAAAGATCAAGGCCTATGATCTGAGCAAACAGAGCTTGCAACACATGATCACGGCATCGGCGAATGGCGACGTGTTCCTGATGGACACCATATTCCACTACCACCTCGAGCATCACGATTTCCGGCAAGCCCTCTACTGGCTGGAAAAAATGCGGGAGCAGATGATCGCGGTGGCCGGATCGGACGAGGCATTGGGCGAGGTATTGGACCGCAACTATGATGCAATACGCGACCAGGTGCTGGATCGTGCACAAGCCTACCAACTGCTGAACAAGTAAGGAACCCGCCTGCGGGCCGCATGCACCGCCCGCAAGGCAAAGCGTGAAGAAGCCATTCCAGTTTACGGGGCGGATCAGAAGCTTCAAGTATGCCTTCGCGGGCATCTGGACCATGCTGAAGTCGCAGCACAACGCATGGATCCATGCGGTCGCAACGCTGGCCGTGGTCGCGGCCGGATTCGCTTTTTCCGTTACGCCGCACGAATGGTGCCTGCTTGTACTGGCCATCATGGCCGTCTGGGCGGCCGAAGCCCTGAATACCGCTTTTGAGTTTTTGGCCGATGCAGCATCGCCCGACTTCCACCCCTTGGTTAAGCATGCCAAGGATGTCGCGGCCGGCGCCGTGTTGATTGCGGCCATCGGCGCGGTCGTCGTTGGCCTGCTGGTTTTCGTTCCATATATGTGACGACGGATTCAATAATGTCGCAAATCAAGGACGGTTCCGCAGGCCTGGTCCCATTGATCGGCTCCCGTTCCAAAAAGCGCAAAAAAGCAATTGCCATATTCCCCTGACACTGGAAGATAGGGCGCTGTTTACCGAACGGTGGAAGCGGGGGAAAAATGAATCTACAGGACTTGATCGATCTTAAGACGAAGGCGCTGGACGAAGCACAGGCGGCCACGGATGCGGCCGGGCTCGAAGCGGTGCGTATCGCCTATCTGGGCCGCAAGGGCATGCTCCCGAAAATCATGGAGGAATTGCGCAACGTTGCTCCCGAGGAACGCCCGATGTTCGGCAAGACGGCCAACGAGCTGAAGAACGAACTGGCGGACATCATCAAGACCAAGCAAGCGGGCTTTGCCGGTGCAGGAGGCGCATCCGCCGGCTTCGATCTCTCGCAACCCGGCCAATGGCAGGGCCTCGGCACCCGCCATCCGATCACACAAATTACCGACCGCATCACCCAAATCTTCCAGACACTGGGTTTCACCGTGGCCGACGGCCCGGATATTGAAACGGTGTGGAACAACTTCGATGCGCTCAATACGCCGGCGGACCATCCGTCGCGTGACGAGCAGGACACCTTCTACCTGCAGAACGGCGACCTGATGCGTTGCCATACCTCGCCGGTGCAGGTGCGCTACATGATGTCGCACAAGCCGCCGGTACGGATTATTTCCCCTGGACGTTGCTACCGCCGCGACACGCCGGACGCGACCCACAGCGCCAACTTCCACCAGGTGGAAGGTCTGTATGTGGATGAACATGTTTCGCTGGCCGACCTGAAAGGCACGCTGTCCTACTTCGCCCGCGAACTGATGGGTCCCGACGTAAAGGTCCGCTTCCGCCCCCACTTTTTCCCGTTCACCGAACCAAGCGTGGAAGTCGATTTCACCTGCCACGTCTGCCACGGCAAGGGTTGCCGCGTCTGCAAGAACAGCGGCTGGATTGAAATCCTCGGCGCGGGTATGGTCGACCCCAACGTCTTCAAGGCGGTCGGCTACGACGATTCCACACTGAGCGGTTTTGCATTCGGCATGGGCATTGAACGCATTACCATGATTCTTTACGGCATTCACGATATCCGGAACCTGTACGAAAACGACATGCGGTTCCTGTCGCAGTTTTAGTTAGGAGATTTATCCATGGCCGATCCCAAAATCATCAAGGCCGATACGCTGGGCGAGCCGCTCTACGACTCGCCGCTCTTGGACCATCTTGTTCGCTTCTACAATGGCGAGGGCATTGCCACCGGCAACCGCACCAAGGATTTTGCCCAGCTCAAGAGCATCGACGACATCGAGTACTACGAGCTGGCGGGCCCGCGCAAGAAACTGTTCTTCAATCCGGAGGAAACCACTGTCGGCATCGTGACCTGCGGAGGGCTTTGCCCAGGCTTGAACGACGTGATCCGCGCACTGACCTTCTGCAGCCTGGAAAGCTACGGCGTGAAGCGCGTACTCGGGTTCAAGTATGGCTACGAGGGCCTGGTGGCCAAGTACTACCACTACCCCATTGAACTCACCACCGAGAACACCGACGAGATCCACGAAAAGGGCGGCACCATGCTCAAGTCGTCACGTGGCTCTCAAGATACCGACGAGATCATCAATACCCTCATCCACTACGGCGTGAATATTCTCTTCACCATCGGCGGCGACGGCACCCAGCGCGGCGCCCGCGACATCGTCGAAGGCGTGAAGAAGCGCAATCTTCCGATCTCCGTTGTGGGTATTCCGAAGACCATCGACAACGACATCAACGTCGTGCAGCGCTCGTTTGGCTACGAAACCGCCGTGGAAGCCACGTGGGACATCATCACCAACGCCCACAACGAGGCCAAGGCCTGCCGCAACGGCGTCGGGCTCGTCCGCCTGATGGGTCGCCAGTCCGGCTGGATCGCGGCGTCGGCCACCTTGGCCAACAGCGCGGTGAACTTCTGCCTCGTGCCGGAAGTAAAGTTCGATCTCCATGGACCCAAGGGTTTCCTTTCGGTGCTGGAGCAACGCCTACGTCGCAAGGAGCACGCGGTGATCGTGGTGGCCGAAGGCGCCGGACAGGAACTGTTCAACGACAATCTCGGCAAGGACAAGTCCGGCAACAAGAAGCTAAACGATATCGGCGACCTGCTCGGCGACGAGATCCTGGCGTACTTCGCCAAGATCGGGATGGAGGTCAACCTCAAGTATTTCGACCCCAGCTACAACATCCGTAGCCGGCGCGCCAACGCCAACGACTCGATGTATTGCATGCGCCTGGGCAACAATGCGGTCCATGCCGCCATGGCCGGGAAAACCAACATGATCGTCGGATTGCACCAGGACCGTCTCGTCCACCTGCCCATTTCGTTGATCGGCGCCCGCAAAACGCTGGATCCAAAGAGTTGGTTCTGGCAGACGGTCTTGCAGGCCACGCACCAGCCGGCCATCATGATGAATTCATAGTGCGTCTTTCCCGGATGCACCGCTTTGAACATTTGACGGAAGACCGTGTCTGATGTTATCTATATATAGGACTATTAAGGTATGATTAAGGTTAGAAAATCCAAAGATCGCGGACATGCCGACCATGGCTGGCTGGACACCCTCCACACATTTTCCTTTGCCTCCTATTTCGACCCCAACCACATGAAATTCCGTGCGCTCCGCGTGATCAACGAGGACCGCATTGCGGGCGGAAAGGGATTCGGGACGCATCCCCACGAAAACATGGAGATCATCACCTACATCATTGACGGCGAGCTCGAACACCGCGACAGCATGGGCAATGGATCGGTCATCCGCCCGGGCGAACTACAGCGCATGACAGCCGGAACCGGCGTGACCCATAGCGAATTCAATCCGTCCGACCGCCCAACGCATTTGCTGCAAATCTGGATTTATCCCGAAACCATCGGCTTGGAGCCCAGCTATGAACAACGCGCCTTTCCCGGCCTTCAGGAACCCAACAGCCTGACCCTGCTGGCATCGCCGGATGGACGAGAAGGCAGCCTGACCATCCATCAGGACGTGGAAATCCACGGCGGCCACCTTGGAGCGGGTCACCGGCTGGAGTTTGCCATGGAACCGGGCCGATACGGCTGGATCCAGATGATCAAGGGCGACCTGACCGTGGACAGCGTCGGCTTGTCGGCCGGCGACGGCGCAAGCTTCAGCGAGAAAAACGGCCTGCTGCTCGAGGCCAAGCACGATTGCGAATTCCTTCTATTCAACCTAGCCTGACCATGTCGACACCCCACATCATGCACTGGTTTCGCCAAGACCTTCGGCTCGGCGACAATCCAGCGCTGAACGCGGCCGCGGAAGCCGGAAAGGTGTGGCCGGTCTACATCCTCGACACCGTGCATCCGGGCGATGCAGCCATGGGCGGCGCCAGCCGCTGGTGGTTGCACCATTCCCTGCAGTCGCTGAACCACCAGCTGGGCGGAAGGCTGCAGGTCCATGCCGGCGATCCGCTGGAGATCATCCCACGGTTGGCGAGCGAACACGGAATCCAAGCCGTCCACTGGAACCGGTGCTACGAACCGTGGCGCATCCAGCGGGACAAGCAGCTGAAGCGGCAGTTGCAGGAGGCCGGCATTGAAGTACGCAGCTTCAATGGATCGTTACTCTGGGAACCTTGGGATGTCCTGAAACAGGATGGCACGCCCTACAAGGTGTTTACCCCCTTCTACCAAAACGGTTGCATGGCGGCCGGGCGACCTCGCAAGCCCGTATTGAAACCCGCCAATCTGGCATTGGCCGAAGCCGGGACCAACATCGATGAGCTAGGCCTGCTTCCGACCATCCGCTGGGACAAGACGCTGGAACCGCACTGGACTATTGGTGAAGCGGGCGCCCATTCCAGCCTGCACAGCTTCCTTGAGCACGGCATTTCGGGCTACCGCAAGAAGCGCGACTTTCCGGCCCTGCGCAATGTCTCGCGCCTTTCGCCGCACTTGCACTGGGGCGAGATTTCGCCGCACCAGGTATGGCATGCCGCCGCATGCGTGGGCCACTCGGAAGATGTGGAGCATTTCCACCGCGAGCTGGCGTGGCGGGAATTCTCCAACTACCTGCTCTACCACTTTCCCGACCTGCCCAAGGTCAACTTCAACCGCAAGTTCGACCGCTTTCCATGGCAGGAGGACGAAGTGCTGCTGGCCCGCTGGCAGAAAGGGCAAACCGGCATTCCGATCGTGGATGCCGGCATGCGCGAACTCTGGCAGACCGGCTACATGCATAACCGCGTGCGCATGATCACCGCCTCTTTCCTGACCAAGAACCTACGGATACACTGGCACCACGGCCGCCGCTGGTTCTCGGATTGCCTGGTGGATGCCGACCTGGCCAACAACAGCGCCAGCTGGCAGTGGGTGGCGGGATGCGGTGCCGATGCCGCGCCCTATTTCCGGATCTTCAATCCCGTTACGCAGGGACGGAAATTCGACCCGTCGGGCGACTATACCCGCCGCTATGTCCCGGAGCTCAAAAACCTGCCCGGCAAATACCTGTTCAATCCCTGGGAGGCCCCGGCCGATGTGCTCCGCTCCTCCGGCATTTCCCTCGGAGACACCTATCCGAAGCCGGTGGTCGATTTGAAGGAGTCGCGAGAACGCGCCTTGGAAGCGTATGCGAAAATGCGTGAGGCGTGAGGCGTGGAACTCGCGTACCTATCAAGCTATCGTCACGGAGCATCACCGGCACGAAACGGCGCGGAAGGCTTCGGGCAACTTTTCGATCAAGTCGGTGGCGATGATCGACGCCTGCGATTTTTCGGCGGCGGCCAAATCGCCCGCATAGCCATGCAACCAAACGGCGGCGCAGGCGGCTGCGAAGGGATCCATGCCCTGACCGATCAATCCAACGAGGATACCGGCTAGCACATCCCCCGATCCACCGGAGGCCATGCCGGGATTGCCGGTCATATTGATCGCAACTCGCCCATCCGGCGCCGCCGCAATGGTGCCGGCACCTTTCAACACCACAACGGCATTCAGGCGGGTGGCGGCCATGCGGGCCATGCCCACGCGGTCCTCCTGCACTTCGTCGACCTTAAGCCCGAAGAGCGCGGCAAATTCGCCGGGATGCGGGGTGAGCACGACGGGACATTGCGCTTGGGCCAGAACATCAAACTGGTCGGCCAGCACGGTGATGGCATCGGCATCGAGCACCAACGGAACCGTTGAGGTTTCGAGGAGATGAATCACCTGCTCGTGGGTCGTGGCGGTGCGTCCCATGCCCGGCCCCGCGAGCACGGCCGACCATTGCGTATCCGGCAGGCTGGAATGGACCATTGCCTCCGACACTACCGGGGCGACCAAGGCATGGATGGAATCCGGCACCAATGCGGACACCAGTCCGGCCCCCGAGCGCAGGGCCGATGTGGTAGCCATCGTGACGGCTCCGCTAAACCCCTTCGATCCGCCGATGCATAGCACATGGCCGTATGCGCCCTTGTGGCTGTCGCGCGCCCGGCGCGGAAAAAGGGATGCCAGCTCGGACGGATGGATCAACTCCAATTCCGTCTCGCTCTGCAGCTCCTCAATGAATTCCGGTGGAATGCCAATGTCCACTACTTCAAGATTGCCGACGGCATCCATGTTTTCGGGCTCGATGCAATCGATCTTCGGTAGTCCCATCGTCACGGTCAGGTCGGCACGGAGAGCCATGGCGGACGGCACATCGATGGCCACCACCAGCGCACGGTCCGCCTGCTCGTCGATAAAGCGGACCGCATCGGCAATCACGCCGCGCGGTTCGCCAGAGGCCCCGGTGCCCAGCAAACCATCCACGATGATCTCCGCATCGGTGCCGCAGTCGGCCGCATAGCGCCAGTCATCCGGTTGTTGCATGGACTGCAACGGGACACCGGCCTTCTTCATGAGCTTGAAGTGGGTCAACGCATCGCCCCTGAGCTTGGCTTCGGGACCGGCCAGCCAGCATTCAACCGGAAGCTCTTCTTCGTACAGAACACGGGCGGCGACGAAGGCGTCCCCTCCGTTGTTGCCGGGCCCCGCAATGAAGAGGATAGGAGCATCAACGAGGTTGTGCTGCCCGGCCAACCGGCGGATGGCATCGGCCAAGCCTTCGCCGGCCGTCAGCATCAATTCATCCCCCGGGATCCCCGCTTCGATGGTGCGGAGGTCGAGCTCGCGCATTTGGCTGGATGTGACGATTTTCATAGTTAAACGTGATGCGTGACGAATGAGACGTGAAAGGATTTGATTTCATGCATCACGTTTCAATCGTCATGTCTCATCCTTCATAATCCTGCATGGCATCGAGTATTTCCTGGATGGCTTTATCGAGGCCGTTGAATACCGAGCGGCAGACGATGCTGTGCCCAATGTTCAGGGTATCCAAATGGGGGATGCAGAGAATGCCGCCCATGTTTTCAAGATTGATCCCGTGCCCGGCATTGACCTTGAGACCCAGCGAATGGGCGTGGTCCGCCCCCCGGATCAATTGTTCCAGCAGGATGGGCCGGTCGTTGATCTCGGCATCGCAGTAGGCCCCGGTGTGAAGTTCGACGACCGGCGCCCCGATCGCCTTGCAGGCATCGAGGGTCAGTTCATGCGCATCCACAAAGAGGCTGACTACGATTCCAGCTTCGGTAAGGCAGGCAACCGTGGATTTGAGCGCGTCCAGATGGCCAATGACATCGAGCCCTCCTTCGGTGGTCAGTTCCTTCCTCTTTTCGGGAACAATACAGACTTCTGCCGGCTTGACGTCGAGGGCGATATCGATAATCGACTCCACGTTGGCCATTTCCAAGTTGAGCGGTAAGGGTTGGAGTTCCTTCAAACGGAAAATGTCATCGTCCTGGATATGGCGGCGGTCTTCGCGCAGATGGGCTGTAATACCGTGGGCGCCGGCGCGGCCGCATACGATCGCAGCATCCAGCGGATCCGGATATACCGTACCCCGCGCCTGGCGAAGGGTTGCGACATGGTCAATATTAACACCGAGTTTCATAACATCCTCTCCCGTCATCAAGCCTGAAGCGACTTTATGCTCTTCATGGGTTTGGCCTGTACCTTATCATGAATTTCCGGATCGTAAACGGCATAGGCGCGAATATCGTTGTTACGGCTGTAGTCCAGCACCTTCTGTCCCGCCGTGTAGAGATGGTGCAGGTTGCGGCCATGTTCCGGATAGGTCGCCACGCCCAACGTAATGGTGGTTTTCAGTTTCTTGCGCTCGCTCTGGAACTCGGCCTGCTGCACCAGCGTGCTCACGCGCTTGCCGATCCCCTCGGCTTCCTCCAGCGAGCATTTGGCCAGCACAAGGAAAGCATGCTTTTCGTGGCGCCCGATCAGGTCGCTAGCCCGCAGGTGCTCCTGCAGGATTTTACTTACGCCGGCCATGACATCGTCGGCGGCATCGTCGCCATGGAAGCGGGTGATATGATCCATGTTGTTAACACCGACGCAGAAGAGCGCCGCCTTCTGCTTCTTGTAGCGCAGGTCGCTCATCATGCGTTGCATGTAGGCAGAAATCACGGAAGGCTTCAGTACGCCGGTCACCGGATCCAGAATAGCATCCTTGCGCCGGGCCTTCAGGCTCTTGCGCTCGCGGGTGGCTTCATCCTCATCCTCCTCCTCAACCAGCGCCTCCACATCGGTCGCTTCGTCGGTCTCCGGGGATTCTTCTTCGTCTTCGGCGTCCAGATCGATGATTTCGGGCAGGACAACCGGGCGCTCGGACGAGGATTCCTCCAACCCTTTGAGGGCCACGTCAATCAAGTCCTTGCCGCTCAATCCGTGCCCCGGATAGGAGGCGATGCCCACCCGGACCTCGGCCAAGCGGACCTCGCTCATGGAGGCGGAGACGAATCCAACGATACGTGTGAGCATGGACTCCGCATCCTCCGGCTCGGCTTCAGTCAGCAATACGGCCGTTTCCTCGTCGTAGACACAGACAATATCATCCCGCCGCACCGCATGCTTGATGGCGTCGATCAACGGCGTATGCATGCGCACCCTCAATCCCTCCGCGCCAGGCTTGATCAGCGAGACCGAAAACGAGGTGCCGCGCCGGGCGCATCCGGCCAAATAGCGGGCCAGCTGGACGCGCAAAATCTCCGAGGCGGTTGATCCCATCTCTTCCGGATCGTGTTCCTCGGCCATCTCGACAATGTGCTGAAAGCGGTAGTAGCTGGCGATCAGGGTGATCACCACAAAGGATAGTGCAATCGAAACGGCAACGCCCACGGCGCTGCCGACCAAATTGAATTCTGCAAGGATTGTGGGGAAAGGCGCCGGCATTAGATAAAAAAGGTGCGGACCATTGCCGCACCTCTTGAAGGTTGCTAATAGATCGCGAAGACCGCCCTTCGGTTCTTTCTCCAAGCCGATTCATCGTGGCCCATGTCTTCCGGTTGCTCCTCGCCGTAGCTCTTGGTTTGGATCGCAGAAGGATCAACCCCAAGGCTGATGAGATAGTCGCGGACGGCCAAACTGCGGCGTTCGCCCAGCGTCAGGTTGTAGTCGCGGCTGCCGCGCTCGTCGGCATGGCCCTCGACGATCACGCCGCGGCCCTTGCCCTTGCGGAGGTGGTTGGCCACCTGTTCGCACTTGCTGGCTTCCTCGGGGTTGACCGAAGCGCTGTCGTAGGCGAAATAGACCGGCGGGAACAGGCTGCGGTCACCGTCCATGGGCATGCCCAGATTGCCGCCCTCAATTGGGATGTCGACCGTTCCGATGGCCGCGCTGTTCATGTCCCAACCCGTGGCTTTGGGTTTGGTTCTGCAACCGCCGATGAAAACCATCGAACCGATCATGGCCGATACCGCCACCATTTTGAAAATCGTCTTGTTCATAGTATGTGCAACCCCGCTTTCAATTTAAGGAGAACAGGCCGGGGAATACCAATCGCCCGAGCCTGAAATCAAAGCTACAGGAGAATCTTTTAGCGTGTCAAGGAGGTAGATGGCCGATCGGTAGCCGGAAGTGCGCGAACAGATGATATGGCGGCCGTCGGGGGCCCAGCTCGGGTCCTCGTAATCGGCCCAGTCGGTCTCCAGCAGGCGCATGGAACGGTCGGCGGGATTGACCACCGCAATCTGGTAGCGCCCCCCGACCCGGGAACAATAGGTAATCCAGCCGCTTTTACCCCAGTCCGGCGCCACGTTTTCGGAGCCGGTGGTGGTGAGTCGCCGGGCTTGGCCACCGCTTTTCGGGATAACATAGATCTGGGGGCGGCCGGTGACGTCGGACACAAAGGCGATGTAGTTGCCGTCCGGCGACCAGCACGGACTGGCTTCATTGCCCCGCCGCGTATTGGTCAACCGGGTCAGGCGGCCGGTCCGCATGCTCTTGACGTAGAGTTCCGGATTCCCGTCCTTGGACAGGATCAAGGCCATGCTCCTGCCGTCCGGCGAAATCGAGCCGCTGGCGTTCAGCCCGCCATGGCTGGAGATCGGCTGGCCGCGGCTGGTGATGTAGACATTGGGATAGCCCTGCTTGAACGAGGTGTAGACCAGATTCTGGCCATCGGGCGTCCAGTTGGGCCCAACCACGATGCTGCGGTCGTTGGTGAGCTGCCGCATGTTGTAGCCGTCGATGTCGCACATGTAGAGCTCCTTGCGGCCGGTGCGGTTGCTCACCAGTGCAATCCGGGCCGAAGCCATGCCCGGCTTGCCGGTTACGGCGTAGACGATTTCGTCGGCCACCTTGTGCGCCATTTTACGCACGTCGCCGGCACCAACCTGGTATGAGTGGCCCAGCAGGCGCTGCCGGGTGGAGGAATTGAACAGCTGGCACTCCGCGCGAACCTTCCCGCCCCCGGCCGTGCAGGTACCCGACAGGTTCAGGGCTCCCCTTCCGGAGGTGACGTTGAAATAGCCCGAACGGTTCAGATCCGCCTTCAATACCGAAAGAAACGTGCTGGAAACGGAATCGCCACCCGTGCGAAAGCCACCCACGCTGATGGAATACTTACCTCCAGCCTGTCGCTCGATGACGATTTCCCGAGCACCTGCAACAGATGAAAAGGTACAAATGGCCAATACAATTAGCAATCGGGTCATAACAAATCTCTCCATGATTAAAGCATCTCTTTCATACTAAAGGTAATGACAATATTATCCAGCCGGTATCCTGCAGGTGGCCTCTTCGGAATCGAGGTAACCCGCCTAGCCGCGCTTTCTACTGTCGCATCATACGCGGAATCACCAGAGGACTGGCTTAGTTTCCAGCTTTTTATACGCCCGGTCGGCGTGATTGAAATCGTCACCTTTGCGGGACGGCCGGCTGGTGAAGAAGGTTGAGCCCATGCCCTGTCAAATACGGAATGGATCAAGGAATCGTATGCGCTGAATTCATTAGGGTTGCCCACTGGTGCATCCGAACCGACAACGTCTTTCAACGCATTCTTGATGTCCGATTGGCTAATCTTAGGTTGCGGGGCCGGATTGTTTACCTTTTTGCCCTTTACAATGTCCTTCGGATCAACCGGTTTCCAATCCGACTTCTTGGGCTCGGGCTTCGGCTCCGGTTTCGGTTCGGGCTTCGGCTCGGTCCGCTTTACCGGCTTGGGAACCACGGGATCCGGAATAATGGGCTCGGGTTCCGGAGTTGGCCGGTCCTGCGGGGGTTGCGGATCGGGAATATCCTCGACCTCCACGATATCCGGCGTAGGGGCCGGCTCGCCAAACTCGATGAAGGTAACGATTTCCTCCTTCGGCTTGGGATGGAAACACCCCTGCAGGGCGGATTGCATGAGCAGGACAAGCACAAGGGCGACATGGATCGCCAAGACCCGCAAGATGACTCTGCGCTGGAAGCGGTTCATGGCTGCTATTCCGCCTCCGTCGCCAAGGCCATGCGCGTAATGTTCGCGTCATGCAGGATTTTCATGATATCGACCACCTTGCCATACTGCAATTCGCGATCGGCCCGCACATAAATGGTGGTTTGCGGATCGACCGCCGCAATACGCCCGACCTCTTCCACGAGCTCTTCCTTCGAGACCGGCCGGTTGTCGAAAAACAGCTTGCCGTCATAGTTCAGACTGATCGAACGCGGCTCCTCGTTGGTCAGGTCGGCGGCCTTGCCTTTCGGCAGGTTGATGGCAATCCCCTGCTCAATCAGAGGAAACGTGATGATGAAGGTAATCAGCAGAATGAAGGTCAGGTCCATCAACGGCGTCATGTTGATGTCGCTGATCTGGTTTAACGATACGAGACTGGTTCTTCGAGCCATGGTTGCTTTTACGTGTTAGATTTTGTGTATTGGGCAATTCCCTTGAGCCTGGTCATCCTGCTTAAGCCTCTATGACATACGTGTTCTGGATTCCGGAGATGAATTCCTGGGAAAAGTTGTCCATTTGAACGGAAATACGGCGGATGTGGGCCGACAGCAGGTTGTAGCCAACCATCGACGGCAACGCCACGAGTAGACCGACGATCGTAGTCAGCAAGGCCCCGGATATCCCCGGAGCCACGGCGGACAACGCGGCCGAGCCCGATTGCGCCATGCCACTGAAGGCGTCCATTACGCCCCAAACCGTACCCAACAACCCCAGAAAAGGCGCGGCACTCACGGCGGTGGCCAGCAGGCCCATCGAACTTTCCAGGTTCAACGCCTCATCGGCCACGTTGCGGTCGACCACGGAGCGCAGGGTTTCCAATTGGTTAAGCGTCAAATGGCGATGGGAATCGGAGGTCAGGCTGCCCATTAGCAGATCGTCGGGATCAACGCCGTGGGCCTGCAGCTCGCCCCCCAGCGCGTGGCAACCGGATTTGTAGATCGTATTCAGCGGCGTGCCGGGATATTCCTCCCGCTTGGTAAACAATGCGGTCGGGTTCCGCTCCATCCGGAACGCATCCAGGAAATCCGCTGTGGCCTGGCTGGCCAGCCGCAGTTGCACCCCCTTGGTCCACATGATGGTCCACGCGCCGGCGGACCCGAGAAACAAGAGGATCACAATCGCCTGGCCCGGCAACGTGCTGTCCGAAAACGCGCCGGCAATGTCGGCCAGCGGCAGTGAAAAAAGCATTGAATCGAATAGCCCCATGATCGAATTCGCCCTTCATTTTGTCGTGTTTGAAAATTGGCTTCACCAAACATATTTCCCGTCGATGGAAAAGCAAATGAAAAAGGGTTCGGGCTGCCCGAAATTACGGAACCACACCTACCGCACAGAAAAACACGGAATATCATTGCGGCTTTACCGAGTTATGCATTGACCCAAATGTCGTATCTCTTTAAAAATCATGCATTTCATGCAAGGGGCATGACTAACCAAACCCGGGAAGGAGTACACATCATGGCAGTAATCGACTTTGGCGGTGTAAAGGAAACCGTCGTCACCCGCAAGGAATTCAGCCTGGCGAAAGCCCGCAAGGTGTTGAAGAAGGAAACGATCGCCATTATCGGCTACGGCGTCCAGGGCCCCGCCCAAGCACTCAACCTGCGCGACAATGGGTTCAATGTGATCGTCGGCCAATCCAAGCAGTTCATAAAGGACTGGAACCGCGCCAAGCGCGATGGATTCAAACCGGGCGAAACCCTTTTCGAGATCGAGGAAGCCGTCCAGCGCGGAACGGTAATCCAATACCTGCTCTCCGATGCCGCCCAGAAAATCTGCTGGCCGCAGATCAAGAAGAACCTCAAGGAAGGCGATGCGCTCTATTTCTCGCACGGCTTCTCGATCGTCTACAACGACCTGACCAAGGTGGTTCCGCCGGAAAACGTCGATGTCATCCTCGTGGCCCCCAAGGGCTCCGGTCTCAACGTACGCCGCAACTTCCTGAGCGGCGCAGGCATCAACTCCAG
>JBNLGU010000066.1:0-17195 GCA_050306215.1 Pontiella sp. | reverse complement strand
GCAGGTACTGTGAATATAGTTACCGTGGACCGCATAGATTAGATTCGAACCCGCGCGCTGGTGGTAATCATCGAAATTCTGGGTAACAACAACAACTTCCTTACCTATGCGCTGCCACTCGGCCAGCGCGAGATGGGCGGCGTTGGGCTCGGCATCATGGACCTGCGGATAAAAGGTGCGTGCAAAAGCATAGAAGATTGAGGGATCATGTTCAAACGCATTGAGGTCGAATACGTTCACATTCTCTTCATTGGAATATATCCCGCCGGCCGACCGGAAATCAGGAATCCCGGAAGCCGTCGATATTCCGGCGCCGGTCAGCGCCACAATCCGCTCCGCCGATCTCACCAATGCCGCAAGTTGTTGAATTGCATTGTTCATAAATACAAACAGACCAAGAGCACGAAGCAATCCATTCTTTGAGTCCTTCGCGACTTAGTGTTAAATATCCGTCCATGAATTCAGAGATAAATTTAAAACCGATTGGATTGATCCGGTCGTGCTACGGTGAAAAGTTCGGCATTCCGCGTCAGCCGGGACTGGTGCGTAGCGCAACGGCGACGTTGGAACTGTTGCCGCCCTACAACACGGTCGAGGCCCTGCGCGGGCTGGAGGAATTTTCCCACGTCTGGATCTTGTTTGTTTTCCATGAATCGGCCCGGGACCAATGGAAGGCCACGGTGCGGCCACCACGGCTGGGCGGCAACGAACGCGTCGGCGTTTTTGCATCGCGATCCAATTTCCGGCCCAACCCGATCGGGTTGTCGGTTGTTGAGATGCTGGGCATCGAAGGTACATCTCTCCAGCTGGGCGGCGGCGATTTTCTGGACGGCACCCCCGTGCTGGACATCAAACCCTACATACCCTACGTGGACAGCGTCCCCGATGCCAAAGGGGCCTTTGCGGCTTCCGCGCCGGAGCCGGTAAACCAAGTCAAGTTCACACCCGAAACCGAGTGTTCCCTGAAAAAACTCGAAGGCGAACACCGCCCCGCTTTGCGACAGATCATTTGCGACATGCTCGCCTACAATCCGCGCCCAGCCTATCAAAACGACGATCCGGAACGTATTTTCGGCACCCGGATTTTCGATCTTGAAGTGAGATGGAAGCAGGCGGGAACCAAGGTGACGGTTGTGGAGATTACAAGGTAGGGCGGAGTGTCCCTAGAGCGCCGCGGATGGCTGGGGACAGCCGTCCCTACCTATTCATCCACTTCGACCTTTTCTTCCTTCGGCGCATTCATGAAGGTGGCTTTGTCAACGTCTGCCTTCTTGAGTTGCCTGGTTTGCACCGGCAACCAGAGCGACGTGGCCGGGATGTAGGTGATGACCATCAGCGCGGCGATCATGGAACCAAAGAACGGCAACATGGTTTTCGTTACCTTGGCAATGGTGGTCCGCCCCACCCCGCAACCGATAAAGAGGCACGTGCCGACCGGCGGCGTGCAGAGCCCGATGCAGAGATTGGCGATCAGGATGATGCCGAAATGAACGGGATGCATGCCCAGCGAAGTCACCACAGGCAGGAAGATGGGGGTAAAGATCAGGATGGCCGGCGTCATGTCCATGAACGTGCCGACAAACAAAAGCAGCACGTTGATGGTGAGCAGGATGACGATCGGATTGTCGGACAGGCCCAGCAGCGCATCGCTCACCGTTTGCGGAATGTTGGCCATGGTCATGATCCAGCTCATGCCCGAGCTGGCGCCGATCAACAACATGACGATAGCGGTCGTGATTCCGGTCTCCAGCAGGATTTCCGGAATTTCCTTCAACTTGATTTCACGGTAGATCACCACGGAAAGGATGAAGGCGTACACCACCGCAATGGCCGCAGCTTCCGTGGCTGTGAAGATACCGATCAAAATCCCGCCGATGACAATTACGATCAACAGCAACGTCAGATAGGCACGGCGAAAAGTCTCGAAGCAAATGCAGCAGACGATGGACCAAAGGATCAACCAGATCGCCGCATTGCCCAACGCAAAGCTACCAACGTGAACACCCAGATCGACGCCCTTTTTGGAAAGCAGCATGGACCCCATGATGCCGGCAATCACCGCCGTCGCCGCAATCGGCTTCCAGCGCGGCAGATCCAGCGACTCGCCGCGATAGCCGTGGATGATCGATATAATGCCGGAGACCAGCATGATGAACAGCCCGGTCACTACACCCGGCAGGAAACCCGCCATGAACATGGCGGCAATCGAAACCGAACCGGCGGCCACCGAATAGACGATCATCACGTTGCTCGGCGGAATCAAGAGACCGGTCGTCGCGGCCGTCGTGGTGACCGCCACATTGAACTCGCGACCATAGCCCTTGCGGTTCATTTCGGGAATCATGAAGCCGCCGACCGAAGAAACCGCCGCGGCGGCCGAGCCGGATATGGAGCCGAACAGCATGCAGGTGAGCGTATTCACATAGCCCAAACCGCCGGGCAACGCGCCGACCAACACGCCGGCAAAATCGATCAGCCGGCGGGCGAGCCCGCCTCGCCCCATCAGGTGGCCAGAGAGGATGAAGAACGGAATGGCCAAAAGGGCGAAGCTGTTTACGCCGTTGGCCATCTTGCTGGCCATGACGATGGAGGGATCGATCCCGGCCGCCAAGACGGCGAAGAACGAGGCCAGCGCAATCGATACCGCGATCGGCACATTCATGACCAGCAACAGGATAAAGACCACGACCAGAATGAGTGCGACCGTACCCATTAGTCCACCTCCTTGGCGGCATCCGCTTCGTGCAGCTGGTCCGCAGGGGTGACGAGGCTTTCGACCAGGTTTTCGATGGTGTAGATCACCATGAACACACCGGCGATCGGAAGCGCGAGGTAAATATACCCCATCTTGAGTGGCAGCGCTGATGTGGTTTGGCCCATGGCCAATGTGTCGCTCACTACACGCCAACCTCCGTAGACAAAGATGGACCCGGCGAAAAAGAGTACGATTAGATGCACGATAATGGCCATCAGCTTGCGGGCGGAGGGATCGAACTTACCGACGAAATAATCGACGCCCAGGTGCCCCTTGGTCCCGAAGGCCACGGCACCGCCGAGCAGCGACACCCAAATCAACAGGAAGCGCGCAAGCTCCTCCGTCCATTTGGCCTGCTCGCCCATGACATAGCGCGTGAATACACCCCAGACCACATCGATCACGAGCAGGAATACGGCAATGATCAGCCCCCAATTCAGGGCGGTGGTCATCCACTTCTTGAACTTGAGTAGGCCCGCGAGCATTACTGCACCTCGGAAATCTGTTTGAGCAGGTTGCGCACGTCCGGATTATCAACGTTTTCGAGCATGGGCGCAACCTTCTCGGCGAAGGCTTCCGTGTCGACATCATAGACCGTCACCCCTTCGGACTTTGCCTGTTCCAGTGCCTCCCCGGTCTTTTCCTGCCAAAGCTTGCGCTCAAACATGGATGATTCGTCGGCGGCCTGCTGCACCCAGGCTTGCTGTTGCGGACTTAGGCGATCCCACACCTTGGTGCTCATCATGAGGATGTCGGGGATGCGGGTATGTCCATCGAGCGTAAAGTGCTTGCAGACCTCGTAGTGCTTGTTGGAGGTAAAGCTGGGCGGATTGTTTTCGGCGCCGTCCACCGTCCCCTGCGCCAATGCGGAATAGAGCTCGCCCCAGGCAATCGGTGTCGGCGATCCGCCCATGGATTTGACCATGTCGATGGCGGTCTTGGAATTCATGACGCGGATCTTTAGCCCCTTCAAATCATCCGGTGTGCGGATCGGTTTATCCTTGGTGTAGAAGTTCCGGCTGCCGGCATCATAGTAGCAAAGGCCGTAGAGAAACTTGGACTCGCCCTCCGACAGCAACCGCTTCCCGATCGGGCCGTTCAGCACATTCCAGTATTGCTCCTCGTTGCGGAAAATATAGGGAAGCCCGAAAACGGACATGGTCGGAATAAAGTTTTCCATCGCGGCGGCCGAGGTCTTGGTCATCGCCAGCGTGCCGTTCTGCAGCATTTCAATGCACTGCGTTTCCGACCCCAGGACGGAGCTCGGATAGATGTCGATGGTCATGCTGCCGCCGGACAGCTCGTTGAGCCGGGTCTTCATGAACTCCATGGCCTTATGGACCGGATGACCGGTATCGAGGCTATGCCCCAGCTTCAGCACCATTTGACCCTGCCCGCCGCCATCGCTTGATTTCCCGGCCCGCTGACTAAGCGAAAAGCTCACGCTGGCCAGCAAAGCCCCGACCAGCAAGCCGCCAATAAAAAACGAAATCGACTTACCCATAACACTTCCCTTTCCCTGATTGAAAAAACTACGGACGTTCCAGCACCAGTCCCACGGCATCACAATCATAGTCCGTGTAGGTCCGGTATTCGCCACGCATCCAGATCAACACCTTGTATCCCTCGCCCGCCACGATGATCGGGCGCAGGTTGCGCACATCCGAACCTTGCGTTACCGGCTTCCACGATATGTCCGGCAGGTTTGAACCGGGCCCCACATGCCCGGCATAGATTTCATGCTTCCCGCCCAAGTCGCGACCGGTCGAAGGATCCACATCCGATGAAATGGCTACTTTGACGGGATCGACGGGATCAAGCGCAATCAGTCCGGTATAGCTGCTTTCGGCCGAATAGAGGCATTTGCCGGCATAGGCCACCTCGCGATCAATCCACCGCTTCCCGTTCCAGAACGCCATACGGTAGCGATGATCGTCGTTGCTCAAGTAAACTGAATAGCCCAGATGCGGGTTGCGGGAGGAGTCGACGGCCAGTGAACAACTCCAGGCGCTATTGGGTACGCTTTCAAAGCCCTCGGGTTTCTTCTTGGTCTGGCTGCCTTGATAGATGCACTCGGCCTCGGATGGCTTGAGCGGGCCGTCCGCGAGATCCTTGATCTTTTTTCCACCGGCCGTGTAGAAAGCGCCGTTCCTGAAATCTGCGTAGTACAGGCTGTCGCCAAACTGTCGCGGGTGCGCATCGGTAAAAGCGACCCCAACCGTATTGGCATCGCGCTGCAGGTAGCGGGCATAGGGGCGCTGCCAGTCCAGTTCATCCATAATGAAGTGCGTGCGGTTACCCCAGGTTTTGCCTTGGTCCGCAGAGGTGATATAGGCCGGATTGATGTTCATTCCGTCGCGGAAGAAACAGTAGAGCAAATTTTCGTCCTGCATGGAGTACAGGTTCATGTAGGTGATGCCCCACCCTCCCTCGTAATGATGTTCAAAGGTCTGCTCATCGCCCCACTGCAGAAAATCGTCGGGATCCGAAATGCGATAGTAATGAAAATGGTCGCTGGCATGCTTGGCATAAACGGCCAGCACACGGCCATCCGAACGGACATACAGCGCGGGTGCGTCGTGGTCATCGGCTTGGAATCCAGCATGCAGCGTGGCCGTGCCCAGATCCTCGTTCTTCGCGAGATCGTAGACGCTCACTTTCACGTCGCCGTTCTGACCATCAATTCCGCCGATCAACAGCTTTCCGTTGGCGATGACCGCACGCGGGTCCTGGAACCAGCACCATCCGCCATCCTTCATGAATGTGGTATGTACCGATTTGTCCGTTGCCGGCTCGACCAGCTTGTAGACTTCTGATCCAGCCGCGAGGTACGCCCCCACGCCATACACCTCGGACACATCCGGCCATGCCTTGCCCGGCGCGGCGCCCACCGGTTGGACATAACCGAGCAAACCATCCTCCGTTACGTGGCCGACCAGGCAGTCCCAGCCTTTCATCACCACCGGCCCGTATTCCTTGCGGTCCAGCAAACCATGATTGATGCCCCATGCCAGCGCATAGGTAAAGAAGGCGGTGCCACTGGTCTCCGGCGTCGGATAAACGTCGGCCGCCAGCAGGCTCATGGCCCAGTGCCCTTCGGGGGTCTGCAACTTGGCGATGGCCGGCGCCATATCCTGGTAGAGATCGATAAACCAGTCGCGCTGCTTCCCTTCCGGAAGCTCGGGGATGATTAGCGTCAAGCCCCCGAACACCCAACCGTTACCGCGCGACCAGAACACCTTGTGGCCGTGATCGCGCTGATCGATGAAGTGCTCGTCGCGGAAAAAGAGATGTTCCTGCGGATCATACAGATGGTCGTAGGTGGCCTTGTATTCCTCGAACATCCAGTTGCGGAAGGAGTCGTCGCCGGTAATGTTCGACAACTGGGCCCAGAGCGGAGGCGCCATGAAAAGGGCATCGCACCACGTCCAGCGTTCCGTATACTGGTAGTGGTTGAGCTGCATCGGCTGCTGGCTGGGATTGTCACGGATCCATTCCGTGCGCCGCTGGGCCTTTTCGATCATTTTCGGGTCGCCGTACTTGCGGTAGAGCTGGACATAGAGCTGCCCCACGATTTGGTCGTCCGCATGGTACTTACCGGGCCCAAGATCCCATTCATTTTCTTCGGCGATCTCCTTCAGGAAATCGTAATAGGTATCGTCGTCCGCCATGGCGGCCCACTTTTCCATGCCAACATACAGCGCGCCGAATGTCCACGCGGTCAGCCGGTTGTCCGACTTATGCTCGCGGCCAATGTCGTCACGTAGATGCGCTATCTGCCAATCGGCCACTTTTTTCATCGCGGCTTTCACCTCGGCCGGACTGTGCGCCGCCTCAAGCGCCTTACTTCCCATGACACTACATATCAATATGAACAGAATGATTGACCGTCTACGCATCAGATAGCCCCCAGGAACATACTCAAACGTTTAAAATTTAATGAAAAATAATACCATGGACCGGTCGAATTGCAATAGCAGAACGCCCAACGCAAAAAAACGGCGCGGGAAAATCCAGCGCCGTTTCCTGTCGTAGCAAAGATCAGACTATACGTCGTTCTCGCCCTTCACGTAGCCAAAGTTGGCCAGGATGCCGCCGTCCACATAGAGAATGTGGCCGTTCACGAAATCGGCCGCCTTGGAGGAGAGGAAGAGCGCGGCGTTGCCAATGTCTTCCGGTTCGCCCCAGCGTCCGGCCGGCGTGCGCATCATCACCAAATCGTTGAACGGATGGCCGCCCTCGCGGATCGGGGCGGTCTGCGCCGTGGCGATGTAGCCCGGGCCGATGCCGTTGACCTGGATGTTATGCTTGGCCCATTCGCAGCACATGTTGGCCGTCAGCAACTTGAGCCCGCCCTTGGCCGAAGCGTAGGCGGAAACGGAGTTGCGGCCGTAGACGCTCATCATCGAGCACATGTTGATGATCTTGCCCGCCCCCTTCTTGATCATGCCGGGCGCGACGCGTTTACCGACGATGAACGGGGCAATCAGGTCCACATCGATCACCATCTTGTAATCGTCCACCGGCATGTCGAGAATCGGCACACGCTTGATGATACCGGCGTTGTTGACGAGGATGTCGATGGTTCCGACATCCTGCTCGATTTTCGAGATTCCGGCATCCACATCCGCCTCGTCGGTGACGTTGAACTTCACCGTGTAGGCATCGATGCCGTTGGACGCATATTCGGCCTTGGCCGCTTCCAGCTTCGACTCGTCGAGGTCGTTCACGCAGATTTTCGCCCCGGCCTTGCCGAGTGCAGTACCGACCGCCATACCGATGCCGTGCGTTCCGCCGGTCACCAGCACCACCTTATTCTTAAGATCAAACAATTCCTGAATCATGGTTTTTCTCCCTTACTTGATGTCTTTGACTGCAATGTGGTCCATATCGTCGAAGCGCTGGTTTTCCCCGCCCATCGCCCAGCAGAACGTGTAGGCCCGGGTGCCGCAACCGGAATGGATCGACCACATCGGTGACAGCACCGCCTGTTCGTTTTCAATGGCGATGTGACGGGTTTCATCTGCCGGCCCCATGAAATGGAACACCTTCGAGTTTTCCTCCAGCCCAAAGTACATGTAGACCTCGGTGCGGCGTTCGTGGGTGTGGCACGGCATGGTGTTCCAGACACTGCCTGGTTCCAAAGCGGTGAATCCCATGACCAGCTGGCAGCTCTTGATGCCCTTTTCGTGGATGTACTGGTAGATGGTGCGCTTGTTGGAATCCTCGAGCGATCCGAGGTTGATGGCGTTGGCGTCGGCCTTCTTGGCCTGCGTGGTCGGGTATTCGGTGTGGGCCGGATAGCTGACCATGTAGAAGCGGGCCGGACTGGCGGCATCGACGCTGGAGAAGGAAATTTCCTTGCTGCCGCGGCCAATGTAGAGGCCATCCAGATTGGCCATGTTGTAGTCCGTGCCGTCCACCGTTACGGTACCTTCGGCCCCAATGTTCAGCACACCGATTTCCCGGCGTTGGCAGAAATAATCGGCCGCCAGCTCCTTGCCGGCTTCGAGCGTCAGCACGCCGGAGGTCGGAACAGCCGCCCCGACAATCGAACGCTCCACTTCGTTGTACTGCAAATTGAGCTTCCCGTCCTCAAACAGGTCCACAAGGAAGGCATCACGCAGTTCCTGCGTCGTCATGCGTTTGTATTCGTTTTTTCCGATGGTGTATCTTACATCCATGGTTCGTCCTTTCTACTTCTTGCTGTTAAATTCCGTGAGGTATGTTTCCCACTGCAGGGAGTTCTTGATTTCGCCGGCACGTTCCCAACCGTAACCGGCCCACCATGATACCTGCCCCTGACCATCGGTCTTCGCGATGATCAACGCATGGCTTTCGTCCGGCGTGTCCGATTGGACGAGCTCATAGTCCTCGATCCGCTTCGGGTTGATCAACACACCTGTGCCCAGGTCGGATCCATCAATTTCCTCCCAGCAGGCAATCCACCCCGCCTTAAGATTCTTGGAGACCGTGGCCTTGCCATTGTGGGTGGAAATGCCGATGGCCACCGGCAAATCCACAGCCAGCTCGCCGTCCTTCCAGAAGGTGGCGGTCGTGAGGAACAAGCGGTCGCCCAGCCGGATCGTGCAGCGCTTGGTTTCCTTGTAGGTATGCCCGTCATGCTTCCATTCATAGTTCAGTTCGAACACCGATTCCTTCGGCTCGCATTGGAGCATCTTCCAGCTAGTAAACGTTTCGGTGGTGACGAGCTTGCCGTCGATCCAAAGTCCAATGCCACCGCAGCCGAGTGTTGATCCGACATGGTAGGGATCATACCCCTCACCGTGATCCGTATGGTAGGGCTTGTCTTCCCTATCCTGCTTGTACCACTTGTCGATAATCGGATAGTCGACGCGCTTGAGCCAGCAGTCGACCCCGCCGTTTTCCGCGCCGCTGCGTAGCGCAGGTCCATAGGCACGGAACGCAATCTTGTCGTTTTCCCAGGCAAAGTCGTCCGAACGTTCGGGAACAAAACGACAGAAGGTACGGGGTGCGACCTCCTCGGCGCAGGCGCTTTCCAAGGCGATCAGCCCGACTGCCGCCATGGCGACCAGATAATGCATGGGTTGCTTCTTCATCGTCCTCCAATCTAGTCTGCACAGGGGCAGGCGCAATTTGGATGTTCATTTATTTTTACTTTTGTTCAAATATGAACATCATGCCTCCATGAATAAATACCACATCCCCAACCTCGACAAGGCTTGTCAGGTTATCGAAATGATCGCCAGCACTCAAGACGGATGCTCGCTGAAGAATATTGCAGCCGAGCTGGACATCCCCCGCACGACGGCCCTGCGCATCGTCGAAACATTGCGCACGCGCAACTTTCTGACTAAAAACGAGAATGGCGCCTTCTCGTTGGGAACCGCCTTGGTGCATCTGGGAGTGATGGCGCTCGACAGCCTCGATATCCGCAGTTTCGCGCGCCCCGTGCTCAAAAAGCTGTCGGCGGAAACGGGTGAATCGTCGCATATCGCGATGCTTAACGGCGACAAATCCCTCTTGGTCGAAGTGTGCGACAGCCCCCACCCCGTCCGCATCGCCTCCCGCCCCGGCACCCTGGTCGACCTGCACTGCTCCTCGACCGGAAAGGTATTCCTAGCCTTCTGCATTCCGGAGCCCTCCAAGTTTTGCGCATCACTCGATCTATCGCAGCACACCAAAAACACCAGCACCTCCATCGAGGCCGTACTGTCGGATATCGAACAAACACGCTTGCAGGGCTACGCCATCGATGAAGAGGAATATGTACTCGGAGCCCGCTGCATCGCGGCCCCTATCATGAACGCCTTCGGCAAGACGATCGCCGCCATTGGTATCACCGCGTCCACCAGCACCTTTACCAAAGCCAAGATTCCGGCCATGAGTGCCCGCCTACGAGCCTCGGCCACCGAAATTTCGCACAACATGGGCTTCAGCCATGAATGAAGGCGGATGCATGGAAAACACCTTGAACGCGTGCCATTTTAGCATAATAGTCCACAACGAATGAAATCGGTCATTGCAGATGGAATACACTACTTCGGGCTATCGGGCTTCCCCTTGGCCATCCGGCGGGTCCGGACCAATGCGGGACATACCCCTTCCCACCCGCACGATTTAACCGAAGTCGAGCACAGCCACGACTTTTTCGAACTGGTCATCGTAACGCGCGGCAGCGCCATGCACCGGCTGGAGGGCAAGGAGTTTCCGGTGGCGGCCGGCGACATATTCCTGCTGCAGGGCCGCCAGCGCCATTTCTTCTACGACCGGAAAAACCTCGACTTGATCAACATCATGTATGACCCCAAGAAGATCGCTTTACCGGAAAACGAACTGCGCCGAATGCCGGGTTACTGCGCCATGTTCATGCTGGAGCCCAACTACCGACACCAGCATCGTTTTGCCAGCCGCCTGCATCTCGACCGCGTGCCCCTGGCGCATGTGGAACGACTGGCCGAAGAGATGGAAAAGGAGTCCAATGCCCAAAACCCGGGATACGAGGTGTTGCTGCGGGCGCGGCTTCTCGAACTGCTAGCCTACCTATCGCGGGCATATACCTCTTCCAGCACCGTGGAAGCCCATGCCCTGCTACGCGTCGGAAACGTGATCGGCGCATTGGAAAACGACTTTTCCAAGGACTGGAAACTGGAGGAACTGGTACGGACAGCCCATATGTCGCGCAGCAATCTCATGCGCATCTTCCGCAAGGCCACCGGCCAAACCCCGATAGAATACCTGATCCGCCTGCGCATCAATAAAGCCATGGAGTTGTTGAGCAATACCGACCTAACGATCACCGAAATCGCCATGGAAACCGGATTCAACGACAGCAACTATTTCACGCGGCAGTTCAAGCGCGTCATCGGCAAGTCGCCGAGCAACTACAGGCAGAACAGCCTTTAACCAATGCGGCATGCAAAGAAAAACGGCCACCCCGACGGGCAGCCGTATTTCAAACAGGTTTAGGATAACCCCTATTTCTCGCCGGCAATCAGCTCCTTGATGTGCTCGACGTAGGCCTCGGCTCCACCCGCCTGATAACCGGTCTTGGCAACGGTTTTACCATCCGGCCCAAGAATGAAGACCGTGGGGAACCCCTGAACCTTGAACTCTTCGGCCATTTTCGCATTCTGCTTCTGAACCTCGTCGCTCTGCTTCGACTTGTCGCGCGGGAAATCGGCAAGCACCAGAATCAAATTCTCCTTGGCGTAGGCTTTGAATTCCTTCTGGGAAAAGACCTCCTTATCCAGCTTGATGCACCAACCGCACCAATCGGATCCGCTGAAATCGATCAGGATGTGCTTGTTCTCCGCCTTGGCCTTTTGTTTAGCCTCCGCAAAATCCGTCATCCAAGCATCTGCGGCAAACACCCCGCTACTGATTGCCGCTACCGCTAGAGCCACCAACCACTTCTTCATCTTGTCCTCCTTAGCCTTTCGTTGCCCGGGATACACACCCCGCAGTTTTCATTTACGACAGTATGCAAATTCATTTGTTCATTTACGACCATAAAAAAAGCCGCCCCTTGCGAGACGGCTTTTTGCTACCCATCGAACGATGGATTAGTTGACGCCTACGGCGTTGAGGTCTTCAAAGGCCTGCTTGACGCGTGCAACCATGGTTTCCTGGCCACTGCGCAGCCATACGCGCGGGTCGTAGAACTTCTTATTGGGCTGGTCTTCGCCTTCGGGGTTGCCGAGCTGGCCCTGAAGGTAGGCTTCGTTCTTCTTGTAGAAGTTGAGAACGCCTTCCCAGGTGGCCCACTGCGTGTCGGTGTCGATGTTCATCTTGATGACGCCGTAGTCGATGGATTCTTCGATCTGCTCCGGAGCGGAACCGGAACCGCCGTGGAATACAAAGTTGAGCGGCTTTTCGCCAAGACCAAACTTTTCGGCCACGTAGGTCTGCGAGTCGCGCAGGATGGTCGGGGTCAGCTTGACGTTGCCCGGCTTGTAGACGCCATGCACGTTGCCGAAGGAGGCCGCGATGGTGAAGTTCGGGCTGATGGCAATCATCTTCTCATAGGCATAGGCCACGTCTTCGGGCTGGGTGTAGAGCTTGGATTCATCCATGTCGGTGTTGTCGACGCCGTCTTCCTCGCCGCCGGTGCAACCGAGTTCGATTTCGAGGGTCATGCCGATCTTGCTCATGCGTTCGAGATACTTGCAGGAGATTTCGACGTTTTCTTCGAGGGTTTCCTCGGAGAGGTCGATCATGTGCGAACTGAAGAGCGGACGTCCTTTTTCCTTGAACCACTTTTCGCCTTCGTCGAGCAGGGCGTCGATCCAGGGCAGCAGCTTCTTGGCGGCATGGTCGGTATGCAGGATTACCGGAACGCCGTAGGCTTCGGCCATCATGTGAACGTGCTGGGCGCCGGACACCGCACCGAGAACGGCGGCATCGCCCTTGCATCCCTTACCGGCGAAAAACTTGGCGCCGCCGTTTGAGAACTGAATGATAACCGGAGCATTAACCGCAGCGGCGGCTTCGAGCACTCCGTTGATGGAATCGGTTCCAACCACATTGACGGCTGGCAGTGCAAACTTGTTTTCCTTGGCGATCTGGAAAACCTTGGCGACGTCGTCGCCAAACAGAACACCGGGCTTAACGGCATCGAGAATCTTTGCTGACATGATATATTCCTTCCTTTTTGGTGGATTGGATTACTGATTATGCCAATGTTTTTGGCAAAATTCGCGGGAACTATAGCAGGATTGGGTAGACGGTCAATCCCGTGAGGGCACTATTACCGGGGCGGAAAGTCGAAATGAGTTTCGAAGAGTTCAACGAGTTTTTTTGCTTCTTCCTCTTCGTCCGGGCCACTGACCTGTATGTTGACCGTTGCGCCCTTCTCCAGCCCGAGCATGATCAGCTCGAGGGCCGAAGTGAGCGTGCATGTTCCGGAATCGGCAGTTACTAGGATTTCGCCCGCATAGGCGCATCCTTCCTTAACTAGAATAGCAGAAGGCCGGCAGTGAATGCCGGCCTCGTTTTGAACGACTGCCTTGGTTTCTACCACGGTTACTCCGCCTGGCTCTTGAGTATGGACTCCTCGTATACGACCTTGTCGTTGATCGCATAAACCTGAGCCTTGCCGATTACCCCATAGGCGGCGCGGTTCGCATTGCATTCCGCGAGGGCAGCCTGATAGGCCTCCTTCTTGGTGGCTTTTCCAAATTCATAGCCTACTGCGAAATCGCCATTCGGATCCACAGCAACCACAAACACCTTATTACCGGGCTGGGACTGGTAATCCATGTACAGGGCCTGCGCATGCGTTGGCAGGGACGGAACATAAACTCCGTCACTGGCACACCCTGCAACCAATGCCAAAATCGCTACAACACTCAACATCCTAGTTAACACCTTCATAGTACCTCCAATTATCGATGGTATAAACAATATAGTTTTATTTACCAAGGATAGTCAATCTAGCAGACCCACGAAAAAGCAATTTCTGAAAAATCCTTTTCAACACCGGCCTCATCCGGGTGCGGACCGGACACTTCAGCCACCACGCCCTTCACGATTTCATAGCGCGCGCCGGCCCGTTCCACTATAAAGCGTGGTGTGGCGTTGTATTGCCAGTCGGTCGACGCTTGCCGGGCAATCAACGGCTCGAGCATCCCCCCATCGAGGTCGGCATCGGTCCATTGCTCCATCGGGCCGCCATCGGCATAGTCCAACACAAACCGGCGCCGCAATGCCCGGCTCAGAGCATCCCGATCAACATGCAGATTGGTTACCTGTGCCGGAACGGACGCGATGGCATGCGTTTCGATGCCATCGATCATCGAACCGAGGTACCGGTTGAGGCGCTCCAGATCCGTATCCAGCAGCAACGTCCCGTGGTGCATCGCCCGGCCCTTGCGAAAGCAGAAGGCATTGCCGGAAAACTTCAAGCCGTCTACGCTTAAATTGCTTTTGCCCGTCTTTTCCGCTCGGATGCCGAAGGGCTCCAGCGCCGAAAGGACCAAATCGTAGGCCTGTTGTTCCCGATAATTGGTTCGGTCCACAATCACGCAATAATTCAGGTTTCCCGCATCGTGGTAGACCGTTCCGCCTCCGGAAATCCGCCGGGCCAGCGGCACGTCTTCGGCCCGCATCAGATCCAACCGGCATTCGCGCCATGGATTCTGGTTCTTGCCCATCACCACCGCGCAGTCGCTCTGCCATAAAAACAGGACCGGCCCCTGGTCCACCACATACTCCATCAAGTATTCCTCGATGGCCAAGTTGCGATATACATCCATACTCTGGGATTCAACGATCAACATCTTTCCAAACCAATCACCACAAAATACACACACGTCACAAAAACCATTTCATACTTATCATTGATCCGGTAGCAACATCCACTTTCTATTCTGTGTCATTTGTGTATTTTGTGGAAAATCATCTACAGATACGAACTTCAAAATGTCTAAGATCACCGAGCAATTCATCCAGAAAATCCCCAAGACCGACCTGCACCTCCACCTCGACGGTTCTCTGCGCCTCTCCACCCTGATCGAGATGGCCCAGTCCGCCAAAATTGAACTGCCCTCCTACGAGGAGGCCGGACTCAACGAGCAGGTCTTCAAGAAACGCTACGCCAACCTTGGCGAATACCTGACCGGCTTTGCCTATACCGTCGCCGCCCTGCAGGACCGCGAACACCTCGAGCGCGCCGCCTACGAACTGGCCGAAGATTCCTACAACGAAGGGGTTCGCTATATCGAGGTGCGTTTTGCCCCGCAGTTGCATGTAACGCACATGACGGAGATCACCGAAATTGTTAACGCCGTCAACCGCGGCCTTGAACGCGCCAAAAAGCACCTTAACGCCTCGGTACCGGAGCACGACCTACCCTTCGAATACGGCATCATCCTCTGCGCCATGCGCCGCTTCAACCGGCAGATGTCGCCCTACTACGAACGACTCATCAACCGCGCCGGCACCACCAACATCCGCTACACCTACGCCCGCGCATCGCTCAATCTGGTCAAGGAGGCCGTCAAGCTGCGCGATGACGGACTGCCCATTGTCGGGTTCGACCTCGCCGGCGAGGAGTCCGGCTACCCGGCCATCCACCACAAGGCGGCGTTTCAATATGCCCACAGCAACTTCCTGCGGAAGACCGTTCATGCCGGCGAAGCCTACGGACCGGAATCGATCTTCCAAGCCATCACCGAATGCTATGCCAACCGGATCGGCCACGGCACATTCCTATTTTCCGAAGAGGCCATTAAGCTCAAATCCATCAAGGACAAGACCAAGTATGTATCACAGCTAACGGAATACATCGCCAACCAGCGCATCACCATCGAGGTCTGCCCCACCTCCAATCTTCAGACCATCCCGGAACTCGACACCCTCCAGAACCACCCCATCCAGCAGATGGTCGACCGCGGCCTCTCGGTCAGCGTCAGCACCGACAACCGCCTCGTTTCGCACACGACGGTCACCCGCGAACTCAAGCTTTGCGCCGACGAACTAACCCTGACCGACAGCCAATTCCGCGACCTCGTCCTCGCCGGCTTCAAACGCTCCTTCTTCCCCTGCCCCTATGCCGAAAAACGCGCCTACGTCCGCCGCGCCATCAACCTCTACGATCGCCTAGCCAAGCAGTATTTAGCCTAGGATAGGCCTGTGCGGTGATGCCGCCTTCCTTTGCGCGCCAAGAGCGGAGACACCGTCTCCGCTCTCCAAAACGCCTCGCGTACCCGCCACCCCAGGTTTCGATCTTTTTCCATCTATTTTCTGTTGGAGCGGTTTCGGCGAACTGATAGCTTTCCGTCTTTCAACCACTCCCAACTGAAAGGCACCGATTAAATGAGAGCATACAACTTCTCCGCAGGCCCGGCGATTCTGCCGGAAGAGGTATTGAAGCAGGCGCAGGCCGAGCTGGTCGACTACCAGGGAACCGGCATGTCCATCATGGAAATGAGCCATCGCGGCAAGGAATATTCCGCCGTCCACGATGAATGCATTGCCAACATCAAGGAACTGCTCAACATTCCCGAAGGCTATAGCGTACTCTTCCTCACCGGCGGCGCTTCCACCCAGTTCGCCATGATCCCCATGAACCTGCTGGGAGCCGACCAAACCGCCGACTACACCAACTCCGGCGCATGGGCCGCCAAGGCCATCAAGGAAGCCAAATTGCTCGGCAACATCAACGTCGCGGCCGACTGCGGCAAGGAAATCCCGACCCGCGTTCCGACGGTGGACGAACTCAAACTGACCGACGGGGCCGCCTACCTGCACATCACCTCCAACGAAACCATCTCCGGCGCACAGTGGAAGGTTTTCCCGGAGCATGAGTGCCTGATCGCCGACATGTCCTCCGACATTCTTTCCAAGCCGCTCGACGTCTCCAAGTTCGGCCTCATCTATGCCGGTGCACAGAAAAACCTCGGACCGGCCGGAATCACGTTGGTGATCATCAAGGACGAGCTGGCTGAGCGCTGCCCGGAAACCGTTCCGACAATGCTGCGCTACAAGACGCACATCGAAAACAACTCGCTCTACAACACCGTGCCGACCTTCCCGGTCTACATGCTCTGCCTCGTTACCCGCTGGCTCAAGGCCAACGGCGGACTCGAAGGCATGCAGAAGATCAACGAAGCCAAAGCCGGCAAGCTGTACGATGCGATCGATGCCTCCGACTTCTACAAGGGAACGGCCGTCAAGGAATTCCGTTCCGACATGAACGTAACCTGGCGCCTGCCGACCGAAGAGCTGGAAGCCCAGTTCATCGCCGAGGCCTCGAAGAAAAACCTCAAGACCCTCAAGGGTCATCGCTCCGTAGGCGGTATCCGCGCCTCCATCTACAACGCCTTCCCTGCCGAAGGCGTCGACGCGCTGGTCGCGTTCATGAAGGAGTTCGAAGCCAAAAACGGTTGAAACGGAGTCCCAGAATTGTAGGGCGGGAATGGTTGAAAACCTTCCCGCCGAGGCTGGAAGGTCGCTG
>JBNLGU010000065.1:0-17255 GCA_050306215.1 Pontiella sp. | reverse complement strand
TTGATCTCGTAGGCGGATACGGTGTCTTCGCCATCGAGCAGCTCCACGACGCGGCCATAGTCCTCCATCGCCTTGCCCCAGATGTTCACGATGACGGGGGTGTCGTACTGCTTGAGAAAAGGGACGTACTTTTTGATGAAGCCTTGGGCGCCCGGTCCCGGGAGGCCAATGGCGTTGAGCATGCCGCCGCGGGTTTCGAAGGTGCGCGGGGTCTGGTTGCCGACGTGCTCGTCCGGGCAGATGCCCTTGACCGTGATGGCTCCGAGGCGGTTGAGGTCCACGAGGTCCGCGTATTCGGGGCCGTAGCCGAAGGTCCCCGACGCCACCGTCACGGGATTCTTCATCTCCATCGAACCAATCTTTATTCTCAAATCAACACTCATTTTTTCAACACCAAGATCGCAAAGGTCGCAAAGTGCGGTGCCGGTTGGGCTTTGCGTTCTTTGCGTTCTTCTGTTTGATCATTCCTATTATTCCCAGATGATTTCCTTGGACTCAAAGATCGGTCCATCCTTGCAGCAGCGGGCCCATTCCCAGCCGTCTTCGGTCTTTCGCTTGATGACGCAGGTCAGGCAGGCGCCGACGCCGCAGGCCATGTTCTTATCGAGCGATAGCCACGCCGTGAAGTCGTTTTCGATGGCGCGGTCGCCCATGGCCTTCAGCATCGGGTTGGGGCCGCAGACAAAGAGTTCAATTTTGGAGGGATCGGGTTGCTCCTTCAACCACGGGTCGAAGGCTGCGGTGACCAGACCCTTGACGCCCAGCGATCCATCGTCGGTGGTGGGCCGGACATCCCAGCCAATCGCCTTGAATTCGTCGACGCAGAGGATGTCCTGCGCCGTGCGGCCGCCGAAGAAGGCGACGCCCTTGACGGGAAGCTCTTTGGCCTTCAGGTAAAGCGCGGCGTTACCATAGCCGCCGGCGACCAGTACCGGGACCGTGCCCTCCGACATTTCCGGATAGCCGTTCCCAAGCGGACCGATGATATCGAGCGGATCGCCCACCTTGAGCGCGCGCATGGAATCCGTACCGCGGCCAACCGGCTTGTAGAGAATGCTAACGCCTTCGGCATCGGCCTTGTAGATGCTGAACGGGCGGCGCAGGATGCGGTCGCCCATGCGCGGTATCTGCAAATGCAGGAATTGTCCCGGCCGGACCAGAGGCCCGACAGTGGGGGCTTTGAGGCTGAGAATGCGGTAGTCGCCCTGGAAGTTGTGATGTTCGAGTACGGTTGCGGTTTCCTGTTTCATATAGGCGCGGGATTGTGCGGATTTCGCCGGAGCAGGTCAAACGCATTCAGCTCCGGAGGTTTTGGTTTGCCAATCCTGATCAGACTGTACAATAGTATAAGGGTCTGCGGAGCGGGAGGCATTCAACCGTTGATTGGAGAGGGTGTCATGAAGAAATGGGTGTTGCCGCTGGCTGCGGTGGTAATGTTGTCGGCGGGTTGCTCGACAACTTCGATGAAGGGTACGCCGTTCTATTCCGGCGAGTATGAACAGCGGGAGGGGCCGGCGGCCGACCGCGTGAACCTGTGGCCGTTGCTGTATTATCGCGATCCGGCCTTGTCGGTGATGTGGCCGTTGATGGAGTTTAGTCCGAGCCATCAGGCCATCCGTCCGGTCTATTCGGCCTACGATCTCAACACGGACCATCCCGTCTACAACGTGGTCTGGCCGATTGGCCGCTTTGATCCCGGGCAGGACCGCTACCGCATCTTCCCGGTCTACTGGGGCGATGACTATTTCAACGTCGTACCGTTGTACTGGCATGAGGGACATCCGCTGTCCGGCACGGGGCATGACGCGCTGTTTCCGCTGTGGATCTGGATGCAAAACGCGCGTGGGCATTCGCTCCATCTGGCGTGGCCGCTCTTTGCCAGCCAGCGTTACGATACGTGGAATGCGTGGCATCTCTGGCCGGTCTACGGAATGAGGCAGACGCAGAGCAGCCTGGAACGCTATGTGGCCTGGCCGCTCGTTCATTCCTATACCAACGCCACGGCATCGGGAAACTGGGTTGTCCCGTTGTATGCCTATTCGCACACGGACCAGCGAAAGACCTTTCTCTCGCTGCCTTATAGCCGAAGCATGGCGCATGATCCCGTCGGACGGAACTGGGAAACCGCGTTACCGCTTTGGTACAGGGGCTGGGCCGGGGATCAATCCAATTGGATGGTATTTCCCGCACTGTCCTGGGGGCAGCGCAACGGAAAGGATTCGGACAGTTGGTATGCGCTGGGATTGGGGCATCTGGCCCGGTCCCCGGACCGCCTGCAGCACCACGTTCTTCCCCTCTATTATTATGGCTCCGATCCGGAAGCCCGAGCGCTCTACACGCTTCCGTGGTGGTGGAAGCAGCGGAGCGACGACTCTGGATTCAGTGCGTTGGTGCCCTTGTACTACCACGGCTATTCCGATTCGCATTCCTCGTTCTATTCGCTGCCATGGCTTTCGAAGCAGTATGCGGACGGATCGGGGTGGAACGCCTCGATTCCCTTTTACTTCTATAACTCGAATCCGGACTACAAGGCCATATACACGCTTCCGTGGTGGATGAAGGAATATGCCGACGGATCGGGCTGGCATGCACTGGCCCCGCTCTACTACCGCAGCCATTCCGACGAAGGTTCGGCCTTTTACTCGTTGCCATGGTTTTCCAAGACCCGGGCCGATGGTTCGGGCTGGCATACATCGATTCCCCTCTACTACCGCGGTTATTCCGCGGAGGCATCGTCGTTCTATTCCTTGCCGTGGCTCAGCCGGAAGACCGCCGATGGAAACGGCTGGAGCGCAACCATTCCGATCTACTACCACGGCTATTCCCCCGACTCCTCGGCGTTCTATTCCCCGGTCTGGATGTCGGAGCGGCATCCGGATGGAGCATCATGGCAGGCATCGTTCCCGTTCTACTATGGTGCCGCCAGTGCCGATGGTTCGGTTGTGATCACGCCGTTCTATGCGCGCAAGCAGCACGCGAACGGATCGCTGGCTTGGCGTTGCTACATTCCGTTTGTCTATGTGAACGAGGATTACGATGCCCACTTCATGACGTTGCTCGGCGGGCGCTGGCGCCTGGGGGACCAGCAAAACTGGATTGCGCTACCCCTGCTCAGTGGCGGCGCCAGCAACGCGGACGGCGGACGCAATATCTATTTGGGCGGCCTGGCCGCCCAACGCTGGGATGAGGCGGGGAGTTCGCACTATGTTTTGCCCCTCTACTATCGGGCCCCGCAAAGCGGAACCTTGGTTACGCTGCCGTATTCGACGTGGGCCGATGGGGAAGCACAGAACCATGTCATTCCGCCGCTGCTCAGCGGCTGGAAAAGTACGGATGATTCGACCCGCGCCATCCTTGCGGCGGGCGTGGCAGGGTTCCGGGCCGGAGGCTCAAGTCCCTATTCCTATCTGGCTCCGCTCTACTATGCCGCGCCGAAGCAGAAAACGTTTGTTTCCCTTCCGTATGCTACGTGGGCGAATGGCGACCGGAACGTTCACCTGCTCCCGCCGCTGCTGAGCGGCTGGTATTCCGAGGACGAGGTGTCGCGCGGTCTGCTGGCGGCCGGTCTGGCGGGCTACCGGACCGGCGGCGACCATCCATTCCATTATGTATTCCCGCTCTACTATTCCGCGGCGGCGGACGACACCTTCTACTCGATTCCCTATTCCACGTGGCGCAATGGGGATCGCAAGAACCATCTGGTCCTGCCGTTGCTGAGCGGCTGGCATAGTGGTAGCGAAAGCTCGGGCGGAACGTTTGCGCTCGGCTTGGCCGGCTATCGGAAAGGGGAGCCGTACTCCTACAGCTATGCCGCTCCTTTCTATTATTGCGCACCGGAAAAGGACGCCTTTCTCTCCCTGCCATACGCCACTTGGAGATATGGCCGCCGGCAGCAACATGTCGTTCCACCTTTGCTCAGCGGATGGAGCGCATCGCCGGACTCCACGGATTATCTGCTGGCGGGCGGTCTCGCGTATTGGCGGCAGGGTTTGGATGGTGTTGAAGCTTCCCACTTGCTACCGTTTTACGCATGGTCAAAGGACCAGTATTTCTATTCGGTTCTCTATGGCTCCAATAACCAAAAGAGCTACTTCGCCACGCCGTTGGTGGGCCGCTATGAAAACGGCAGCGGCAAATCGGGCAGCTGGGCCTTACCGCTGTACTGGCACAGGCGTAAACTCGCGACCGATGCGGTCCAGGGCTACTATTTCCCGTTGGGCTACTACAAAAGGAACGACACGCTTTCCAATCATGGTTTCTTCGGCCTGTACGACTCCACCCGCACCCGGTACAACCGGCAGATCTCGGACCGCAATGGCAAGGAAGAGTGGTATGCCAACGAAACGCGGCGCTTCCACTACCTGCTGTTTTTCGGCCAGTCCGATGAATATTGGAACTATAAAACCGATGCGCAGGGCGAAGACCGCGTGCTGGATCGCTATGTCAAGAAGCAGGGCTTTTTCCCGCTTTGGAATCATTCCATTCGGGAGCAGGCTTCGGCCGGGAAACGGCTGGAAAAGTCGTCCGTTCTCGGCATGCTCTACGATACGCGGCACGAAGAGGAACATGCGCAGCAGGAACACGACTATTTCCGGCGTCGGGTGCTCTGGCGGCTCTTCCACTATGAAAAGCTTAATGGTGATGTGAGTGCGGATGTGTTCCCGGCCATCACGGTGGATTCCTACGAGAGCGGCTACTACAAGCTGTCGGTATTCTGGCGGCTTTTCCGCTACGAAAAGGATCCGGAAAACGAGAAGACCAAACTGGATTTGCTGTTTATCCCGTTCAAGCGCTGATTAGTGATCGTCTTCCGGCTCGACGTGGACCGTGACATCGGAAATATCCGGTCCCCGTTCGAGCAGCAGGTGTTGCACGGCGGTGGCAATATCGTGTCCTTCGCGCACGGATAGGTCGCCGTCCACCATGACATGCAGATCAACAAACCATCCGGTGCCCAACCGCCGGCTGCGTAGCCGGTGGATGGAGTATACGCCATTCACGGATTCGGCCAGCTTGGAGATTTCCTGAAGTTCTTCGTCGGCGGCCCCTCGCTCGGCCAGCTCGGCCAGTGCCGGTGCCGCAATCTCCCATGCCACCTTAATGATGAGTCCGGCCACAAGCACCGCACCCAGGGAGTCGAGAAACGCCCAATGCGGATCAATGGAGGCGATCCCGACGGTGACGAGTGCCGGGATCGAACTCAGCGCATCGCTACGGTGGTGCCAGGCATTGGCGATCAGCGCGGAAGAGTGGATGCGTTTCCCAACGGTACGGGTTTTGCGGAAAAGGAGTTCCTTGGCGATGATGGAAACCAGCGGGCCGAGCACGGCAAAAGCCAACGGCGGCATGTCGGCCGGCTGCCCCAGACGCTGCACTGCGTTCCAGCCGATTTCCAATGCAACCACCACCAGCAGGATGCTGATGACCAAGGTAATGATGGTTTCAATGCGCTGATGGCCGTAGGGATGTTCTTCGTCGGCCGGCGCCGACCAAAACTTGATGCCGAACAGCACCAGCAGGTCGGTCGCCATGTCGGACAGGCTGTGGACCGCATCCGCAACCACGGCCTGGGAATGGCCCAGAATCCCCAGCGCAAACTTTACGATGGAGAGGGCTAGATTGATCACCATGCCCACCACGGTGATCTGTTTGGCTTCGCGGACATCAATATTCATGGGTCGATGATAAGGGTTTTTTATTCGCAAAGACAAGACGACAGATTGCTGTCCCCCCGAAGATTGCATTGTTTTTCAACGACCAGACGTTATGTTTCTGTTATGAAATTCAGAGCCACCATTCTATTCCTGCTGATGCCGTTGATGGCTTGGGCGACCTCGCTCCGCATGGAAGGAGATCGCGTCTGGTTGGAAGGCGATGGTGCTTCGCTGGTCAAGGTGCTCAAGTTGTTCGAAAAGTGCGGAGTGGACGTGTTGATCGATCCCTCCATCGACCTGGGTCGCGTCTCGGGGGAATGGGAAGATGCCAAGCTGGAACGGGTGATATCCCAGTTGGTGAGTCCGCATACCTACCTGCTCGAGTGGAAGCGCATGCAGGGACCACTTGGCGAACTGGACCAGCTCTCTTCGATCCGCATCTTTGCCGATGGCCGCGAATCGGCGGTCAAGCACCTGAGCGAAGGCCGCAAGGTACTCGACATTGTTGAAGGGGCCGGCGGGTTGAAATATATCCGTAGTGAAATCATGATCGGCTTCGAAGCCGGTGCGACGGAAAAGGACCTCAACGCGTTGCTGGCCAAGCTGGGTGGTACCGTGATCGAGGTAATCGATCCGCCGGGGCTCTACCGCATCAAGATCGGCGACAGCCTTTCGGTCGAAGAGTCGATGGCGATTGCCCTAGCGCAGGACAAGGTCAAGGGGGCCGAACCGAATCTGGCCTTTCCCCATTTGGATAGCCCCGGCGTTTCCATGCCTGTAACCGGGCAGGGCATGAACCTGAACCTGCAACCCGGGGAAACCGCCGTGGCCGTACTGGATTCCGGGTTGGATCCCCAGTATGCCAACCTGCCGTTCATCCGCGGCACATACAACGCCCTCGATCCAGCTGCTTCCGTTTACGACCCCTCCGGCCACGGAACCATGACTTCGCTCATCGCTGCCGGTGCGCTTACGCCTATGGGTGTGGATCCGGCCACCACCGGTGTTCCCGTACTTTCGGTCATGGCGTTTGATGAAAACGGGATGACCAGCTCGGATACGATTTTCCGGGCGTTGGATTATGCCGTCAACTCGGGCGTGTCGATCGTAAGCATGAGCTGGGGTTCCGATGTCAACAGCACCTTTCTGCAAGCCGCGATGGAATATGCGGCCGCCAACGGCATTACACTCTATGCTTCCGCCGGCAACGAACCCACCGGTGTTCCGATCTACCCGGCGGGCTATGATTCCGTCATCGCCGTCGGCGGGCTTAATCCGGACGGTTCCGTCTGGGAAAAATCCAACTATGGCGATTTCGTGCAGGCCTACGGACCCGCCTGGGTGGAGTTCAACGGAAAGACCTATGCCGGCACCTCCGACGCCACTCCCTATCAGGCCTTCCTGGATGCATCGGGCCGCTAGTTCCCTCCAAGGTCAAAGGTCATTGGGCAAGTTCCGCCTCGATGGCTTCGACCAGTCCCTTGTCGTCCGGCTTGGTGCGGCTACCGAACCGGTTGACGATCCTGCCGTCGCTCGAGATCAGGAACTTGTTGAAGTTCCAGGTAATCTCCCCGCTGAATTCGGGGTTGGTGGTCGGGGAGGTTAGGTAGGCGTAGAGCGGGTGCTGCCCCTCGCCCTTGACCACGATCTTTTCGAACATGGGAAAGGTCACGCCGTAGTTCGATTTGCAGAATTGCGCGATCTGCCCGTTCGTTCCCGGTTCCTGATGGAGAAAATCGTTTGCCGGAAATCCAAGCACCAGCAAGCCCTTGCCTTCGTAGGTTTCGAACAGGTCCTGCAATCCTTCGTACTGCCCCGTGAACCCGCATTTGCTGGCGGTGTTGACAATCAACAGCACCTTGCCCTTGTACTGCTCCATCTTTACAGCGTCGCCGACGATGGTTTTTGCTTCGATGGCATAAAAGTCCGTCACCGGAAGCTCCTTGTTCTGCTGGGCCATGCAGCCGGCGGCCAGGCACAATGGGATGATCCATCCATAGCGTTTCGTTCTCATTATCTCACTACTCCCTTCTGCGATTGGTCTGTCCTTTCAACCGGTTCGATTATGGTGGGGTCCCGCTCTGGATATCCAGAACAAGGCACGCTTTTTTTCGGGGAGGGCAGACCGCGCCGTCCGCCCATGTTCGCAGGTAAAATTGGCGGTGCGGGCTCTTGGAAAGGCGTGGCCCGCCATCTATACTGCATGCATGAAAAAGATCGGCGTAATCGTAAACACCAAGCGGCCCCGCGCCCCGGAGATTCTCGATGAACTGCGGCGGTTGGTGGAGCTCCACCATTTTGCCCTCTATGCGGAAAATGCGGAGATGGCATCGGCTCTTGGAGCCGAACTGATACCGATCGAGACCTTCGGAAAGACCGTCGACGTTGCGCTGGCTCTGGGCGGCGACGGGACCGTGCTCTACACCTCGCGGGCATTACATGGTTCGGATGTGCCGATCATGGGTATCAATCTCGGTAGCCTCGGGTTCCTTACCAGCGTGGGAGATTCCGATATCGCCGCCGCTCTCGATGCGATCAAGCACAAGACCTTCAAGGTTTCGAAACGGTTGGTTGCCGACTGCCGCATCTACCAAAACGGCTCGGCCGTCGGGGAGGAATGTGCCCTGAACGATATTGTGCTGGGCTGGGGGGCATCCTCTCGCATTTCCACGCTCTTGCTCTCGATCAATGGCGAGCAGGTCGGGTCGTTCATGTGCGACGGAATGATTGTTTCGACACCCACGGGCAGCACCGGCCATTCCCTGTCCGCGGGAGGGCCGATCCTTCATCCGGGTATCGGCGGCTTTGGGATCAATGTGATCTGCCCGCACACGCTGGGAACGCGTCCGCTGGTGGTGCCCGATTCGAGTCTGATCGAGATCGAAGTGGTCAATGCCACCAAGGAGCTGATCCTATCCATCGATGGACAGGATGAATACCGGATCGAAAAGGGTGGCCGCATTGAAATCCGCAAGAGTCCGCATGACGCCCGCTTCCTTCAATTGCAGGACCACAGCTATTTCTCCGTCCTCTCGCAAAAGCTGCATTGGCGCGGTTCGGCATTGTAGACGAAGCTTCCAGCTTCGTTGCGTATGTTGGGTCCAATTGCTGTTCAACCACAACGAGGCTGGAAGCCTCGTCTACATGTTACTGCCGGAAAATATCCGCATCCAGCCGCTGGTAATCGTCGAAGGCGACGGACAGGCTGAGGCGGATGTTGACCAGCGCGGCGACAACCATCGAGGTGAAGATGCAGATCATGATGCCGATCTGGTATTTGATTGCTTCCATGGGCATGGCACCGCCGAGAATCTGGCCGGTCATCATGCCGGGCAGCGAAACGATGCCCATGGTGGCCATGGTGGCGACGGAGGGATTGACCGCGGCCTTGATGGCATCGCGCAGGTAGGGGCGGATCGCTTCGTTCAAGTTGGCGCCGAGCATGAGGTAGGTCATGAACTCGTTTTCGTTCTTGCGGATGCCGCTGTAGAAACGTTCGAGGCTGAGGACATTGCTTCGCAGGCAGTTGCCGAGAATCATGCCGGTGATCGGCACCAGGTAACGCGCGTCGTAGATGGGGTCCGGCCGGATGCTCACCAGAATAAACCAGCCACTGGCCAGCAGGGTGCTTCCGGCCACGCCGGCAAACGAACGCCAGAAAAACCGGCACCGTTTCAAACCCGCTTTGTTCAGAATGCTCAGGTTGGCGACCACCAACATGATCACGACCCACAGCAGGCTCACGAAGGCGTTGTTCAACTGGAATACATACTTCAGGTAGAGCCCGACCAGGATCAGCTGGACGGTCATGCGCAACAGGGAGATCAACGTGTCGCGGATGATGCCGAGCCGCAGGTAGAAGAAGATGGCCAACGGCACAATCATGAGCGCATACATGGCCAGCATCGATGTGATGGAAAGGTCGGCGTTCATCGTGTCGCCTCCACCAGTTGTTGGTTCCGGAATTCGACAATCCGGTTTCCTCTCGCGTTCCATTCCGGATCGTGGGAGACGGACAGCAGGGTGATGCCGTTCCGGAAGAGTTCGCCCATGACGGCCGCCTTGCTTTCCGGATCAAGCGCGGACGAAACCTCGTCGGCCAGAAAGATGGTCTTGTCGAGCAGCAGGGCACGGGCAATGGCGATGCGCTGTTTTTCGCCCCCCGAGATGCGGCCGCATGGTTTGTCGAGAATGTCCTGTTCAAGGTGTAGCCGTTCCAGCAATTCGCCGATCCGCTGTTCTTTGGGCTGGTTGTGGCGATGCGCCGTGAAGGTGAAGGGGAGGAGCAAGGCTTCACGCACCTGCTCCGCGCCGAGAACCGGCTCCTGCCCGATGTAGGCGATCCGTCCTCGGATCTGCATCACGGTTGCGGCCGATAGTTCCAGCCCATCCAAATGCACCGATCCCTCGGTCAGAGGCGTGGCTCCGACCACGCTTTTGAGCAATGAACTTTTCCCGCAACCCGATGGCCCGCGCAACACGACTTTGTCGTTAGGTGCAACCATCAGGTTAACCTGCTTCAACAGCACCTGCATGTGTGCCTGCAATGTAATGTTTCTATATTCGATCATGTTAGTGAACATTACGTGTGACCTGCGCGGGATATATGCGTTAGGCATGAAAATTGTGCATTTCACTGCGGAAGGTTCACGCGCTGGTTAGATCCTTTATTTCTTTTGATTCCTGTCAGCATGAGAATGCTTCCAAATAAAAGCGGTGGAACCCCGAAAAAGAGGAACCAGATTGCCCACATAGAACGAGGAAGTGCAAATAATCCAATTAATATTGAATCAATGATTAAGAGTCCTCCAGCAGTTCGTGGAGAGTAGTATGAAGTAATTAATATAGCTAGTTGGGGGAGGACATATGGAATGATGTCGTTCACGCAAGCAGTAGTCGTGTAAGCGACATAGGATGTGAGCACTATCCATATCACAAACAAAATATGAACGGCTCTGGTGATACCGATATGTTTCGATTTGTCTCTTTTATTCATTTCATGATCTAACAGTTGATCAGGAAGAAACGATTTCCACCTATCACACGGATTACCGTGTTAGGCAGAAAAATAGGGTGTGGTTGTGGAGTTGTAAAGCGGTATCGGGGTTGGGAGAAGAAGCAATGGTGAACCTACAATCCGATGGCCATGATGATAGGGATGGTGAGGGCGGAGAGCAGGGTGCTGAGGGCGACGATACGACCGGCGAGGGGGCCGTCGTTGCCCATGACTTCGGCCATGACATACGACATGCCGGCGGCCGGCGCCGCGAGGTAGAAAATGGCAATCATCTTGTCGGCATGGCTGAGGTCAAGCAGTCCCGCCAGCAGAAAACCGAAGGCGGGTGCGGCCACGGTTTTGATCAACGCGGCAATCAGGGTGGGCGAGGCCGCGCCGCGCAGCTTTTCAAACTCCAGTGCGGCCCCGATGCTCATGAGGACCAACGGCAATGCGGTATGTCCCAAGGCATCGAGGGGCCGGAACAGCCAGCGCGGTAGCTGCACGTTGAAGAGGTTGAGCCCAATGCCGACCGCACAGGCGATGATTAGCGGGTTCTTGATCAGCTCGGCCACCAGGGTTGCGATCGATACGCCCTTACCCTTCCGGTCGCGGCGGTAGTGCGTGAGCACCAGCACGCCCAGAATATTGAAGAGGATGACGACGGGGGCCAGCACCACGGTCGCCATGGTTTCCGTACGTGGGTCCTGCGAGCCGAATGAATAGAGAATGACCGGCAGGGCGATGAAGGCCCCGTTGCCGCGGAAGGAGCCCTGGATGAAGGAGCCGGTTTTTGGTGCCGGGAGCGACAGGTTGCGCGAAACCAGCCACGCGGTCAGCATGGCCAGCAGGGTGCCGCCGATCAGCAACAGGACAATGCGGGAGATGGTGGCCAGTTCCAGTTCGGCTTCGCTAATGCTGCTGGTCAGCAGGGCGGGCAACGCAATCCAGAAGACCAGCCGGTTGAGTCCCTTGAAGAAGGCGTCCGGCAGGAATCCGGTTTTCTGCAAGATCTTGCCGAGTGCGATCAGCAGAAAAATCGGGGCGATGCTGTTGATGATGAACATGCTCGGTTCTATGACTTCGGCAGTTGATCCAGTAGTTCGGACAGGACGACGTTGATGGGGTTGATTTCCGAGTAGGAGGAGCGGATGCGGAGGGCGGATTGGATGTAGGGGGCTTCGACGAGCTCGTCCGAGCAGTTTTCGATGAGGTCCTCAATGCTTTGGTGTGTGCTTTCCAGATGGAATTGCAATCCCACCACGCGATCCTTGCAGAGGAATCCCTGGTTGTGGCAGGCATCGCTGTAGGCTAGGCGGACCGCGCCGAGGGGAAGGTCGAATGTGTCGCCGTGCCAATGGAAGGCGAGGATTTCCTCGGGGAACCATTGGGGGGCGCCGTCCGCGCGGCGAACCGGAAACCAGCCGATCTCCTTGTGCTCGCCGGGATAGACCCTGGCACCGAGGACGTCGGCAATAAGCTGGGCGCCGAGGCAGATGCCGACCACGGTCTTCCCGCTGTCGATGCACTCCTTGATAAAGGTCTTTTCTTCCACCAGCCACGGATGTTGTTCATGGTCGTAAATGCCCATGGGGCCGCCCATGACGACGAGCCAGTCCAGCTTGTCCGGCGACGGTGGGGCCTCTTCCGCGAACAGTTTCGTGCCGCTGACTTCAATCTTGCGGAAGCGGGCCCACTCCGCAATGTGGCCGAGACCCTCGAAGGGAACGTGCTGGAGATAGTGCAGTTTCATGGCTACTTCTTTCGCTTTAGGAGGATCGTCCGCATATCGGGGTGGGCGAGTTGGCGTCCGGCTTCGATGATGTCCGGGAAATCGTTGGCCGGAATCAGCGCCGGCTGGATGTCCGCAAGCTGGACCATGCGGATGGCATGGGCCAGCGGACTGTATTCCACCGTGATATTGATCATGCCGGCTCCGTTCGGTGCCTGCCACGTGAAGTCGCGGGGCATGATGGCCGGCTCGTATCCGTCGGGCAGCATGACAATGTATTCGGTAATGCTGTCCACATGGTTTGGCCAGGCCAACGGGAGCGTACGTTCGTTCGAACGGTATTTCAGCAGATTGCCGATTCCGCCGGGAATGGTAAAGTAGAGGTAGTCGCCGTCCTGCACGCCGTAGCGCGGGGCGTAGACCGAATACTCCATCTTACCGGGATAGGTGCTGTAGTCGGTGATGAGTTCGGATGCGGCCTTTGCTGCTTGGGATACGCCGGAAACCAGTTCGAGATAGTGGCGCCGGCGGTTCTCGGGCGTCATTTCCGCATAACCGCGGTGGAAGCCTTCAAAGGCGGTTCCCTGGACCGTGACCGTTTCCGTCAGGCCGATTTCCCCGTTGGCCGCAATACTCATTTCATACATGTGCTGCGAGCGGTTGTCCTTGCCCGGGGCAACGTGGATCGTTTGCAGTGCGCCGTTCTCGAGGTTCAGCATGGCACGGTGGTCGTAGGCCGAGGTTCCGAGTTCGGCATACTGCGTTGCGTCGTCCATATAGACGGTCTCGCCGTCGATGTCGACTTTGACGAGTACGGTGTCGAAGGCCGTGCGCTGGGGGACATCAAGCATGGGGACGGCCGCCTCCTTGATAAGCGGAACCGCACCGGACAGCACGAATTCCGGCTTGAGGCGGGCGGCCTTGAGCATGGTGTAGAGCACGATCATGCGGTCGCTATTGTTGCCGTAGCGGTCGGATAATGTCTGGTCGGCGGGCGTGATGGCCGACAACGGCAGGTCCACCAGCCCCGGGCCAACCCCGCGAATGTTTTCTGCCACCCAGTTGCGAATGGCAATCGCCTTGGCGCGCTTGTTGTCCTTGCCTTCGGCCAGCTTTCTGGCGAGTGCTTCGGCGGCCGGCTGGCCGTCCGCCGCATCCTGCAACCGATGCAGTACGTTGCGGCCATAGTCCTTCCAGTTTCCGCAGGAGATAAAGACCGATGGATTGAAGGTCCACCAGGCCGGGAGCGATTCCTCCTGCTTGACGGCGGGTTGGTTGGTGGCGGTCCAGGTGTAGGTGACCGTACCGCTGCCGGTTGTGATGGTTTCATCTACATCGGTGTTGCGCAGCTTGAGGTCCAGCTTGTCCGGCGCAGTCAGGCTGACGGTTTTGAGGTCGATCGGTTCATGGGCATTGAAGGTGGCTATCGTGGAGAAGAAGGGTTTCCCAGTGACGCGCGACGTGATGACATAGTCAATGATGCAACCGATATCCACGCCGGGAAGGCTGGCAATCAGAATGCGCTCGGACGGGTAGCGCGGGGCCGAGGCCACCCACGAAGCATCCATCAGGTTGATTTCCTGGTCGTTGATCTCCTTGACGGTGCCGTCCTGCAGAATCACGGAGGCCTTGTCGAGCTCCACGACCTGCCACGCCGGATTGTAGGGGATCTTGATTTCCGAATAGGCCTTCTTCCCTGCGTAGGTCAACACCTTGATCCGGTAGTGGCTCCGCTCGATCCAGGTGTCGGGACCCTCGATGGTAAACTCCGTGGCTTGTTCGAGGATTTCCACGTCCGAGTCGCTGGCGGCATCGGCTGGCGCGGCTTCAACAATGAGCTTCTTGCGGAGGTTGTATTCGATCTCCTTCAGGTTTTTCTTGAGCTCGAGGTATTCGACCGGGCTGAACTCGACGGCGTTGAGCAGGAAGGTGTTGGTGGTGCAAAGCGCGCCTTCGCGCTGCAAGGTCTGCGTGCTCCAGGTGAGGGGTTCGGTGTCGACGGGGTGATAGTCCGGAATATTCACGTTGCCGAAGCCGTCGGGAATGTCGAGTTCAACGGTTTCGCGGATGCCGGCGGTCATGCCGGTGTAGAGCGGATACTTGCGCTTGTCCAGGCCCGTCTGGCCGAGCAGGAAGTTCGCGTATCCCAGCGAGCTACCCAGCCGCGGCGGCGTGAACATCTTGTTGGCGGGCCCTTCCACCAGGAGGCGGTCGGCGGAATAGGAAAGGATAATGGTCAGCGGCTGGGTGGTGTCGCGCAGCTCCTTCGGCCGGATTTCCAGATCGTTCAACTCGGCCGTCGGCATGGTTTTCTTGAGGTGGCCCTCGAAAAAGCGGCGGCGCTCCTCGGGTTTGATCTTGGAAAAATAGCCGCGGTAGATGGTGTCGTTCACGCCTTCGAAAACCAGGGTGCTTGTGGCGTCCAGCGTACCGGCGGAATTCAGGCTCCCGATGGTGCTGATTTTCAGCAGGTTGTCCTCGGCGGGAATGATCGGCGTGGTGCGCAGGGTTTCACCCTCCGGGCGGGCGACGAGATAGCTCATGTCCTGCAGGTAGGTGGGGAAGATGTCCTTCGTGTTTTCATCGGTGGAATCCATCAGGATGTATTCGCCATCGTCGCCGATGGCGGCGGTTACGGCGTGGTTGAAGAAAGGCTGCGGCACCTCTTCGTCCTTTTTCGGTCCGGCCATGATGATGACGGGAAAAGCTTCGACATCCACCAGCCGGAGCATGGCGGCCAGCAGGGCGGCCTTGTCGCGGCAGACGCCGTAGCGGTTGTCGAAGGTAATGCAGACATCGTGCGGTTCGTAGCCCGGGGCTTCCTCTTCCGGCGTGATACCCATGTAGCGGATGTCCTGCGAGACAAAGTTGAACAGGGCTTCGACTTTTTCGAGCGTGTTGGTGCAACCGTCCACCAGCTCCCTCGCCTTGGCCTCCATCTCAGGTGTTGTGGCATCGAGTCGCGGCTTGCACAGGTTCCAGTACCACTTCGACAAGTCCTCCCACGAATCCACGGTGCTGACGAGGAGCCGCTGCACCACGGTGTAGGAGTCGGGCATGCTGGGTTCCTCGAAGATGCGGGGCACCCCGTTGATCTCCCAGGTGTAGATGATCCGGTCGCCCGATTCGTTCTGTTGCTTGTCATGGGTGACTGTTCCGGGAACCTCGTCCTTGAGAGCGATCTTGTTCAGCGGGCGGTTGGTCGGTGCGATCACCCGGTAGGTCATGTGTTCGATGGGGGCGGTGTCCTCGAACACCTGGTAATCGCTCCACGTGTCTGGGACCACGGTCTTGGTTTCAACGTTATGGGCAACGTAGCGCAGCGTATCGCCAACCTCCAGGTTGGGAAGCGATAGGGCGAGTATCTTGGAGTTCGGGTTGTAGATGTTGGCACTCATCTGGCCGGGGTTGACCATCACCTTACTGTTGGCCTGTACATCGACGGGGACCACGGTGCCGTCAGGTTTGATGATTTCCACCTTGGTGAAATAGTTGGTGCCGTAGGAAATGTTGAAACGGAGGCTCTGCACGCGGTTTGCGCGCTTACCCTTTTCGGTGAGGATCTTGATGGCGGTGTCGTCCCAGGTCTGCGAGGTTCCGTCGGCTGCGTATTCGACCTGTATGTAGTCATCGAGCAATACCTGGTCGGCATCGGGATACCGATCCACCGTTGCCTTGGCCGCCTGCAGCGTGATGGCCTCGATGGAAAGGAATTCCTCGGCATGAAGGGATAGGGTGGCGGCCAGCAGGCCTACGAAAACCAGGGTAAACCGAATCGATTGTTTCATGCATAACTCCGGGTTGAATGGATAGCGGAAAAGGCTACCGGTGCGACGCATGTCTCGCAAACTCTTTTTTTGGATGCCGCTTGCAAGCCGGGGACGAATAACCCGCAGGAACAACCTCAATGATTAGCAGTACCATGCTAATCATGTCCCCCGGGTTTCAGGCTCCGTTAGGGGTGCACCGAAGGAAGGTTAGATACCGCCGCCCTGCTTGAAGTTGAGGTGCAGGCCGCATTCCTTGTGTTCGGTACTTTCCCACCACCAACGGCCGGCACGTTCGTCCTCGCCCTCCTTGCAGGGGCGGGTGCAGCAGGCGCAGCCGATGGAGAGGTAACCCTCGTCGTAGAGCCGGTTGTGCGGAACCTTGTGCTCCTCGACGTAGTACCAGAGATCGGCCTTGGTCCAGTGGATGAGCGGGTTGATCTTGACCAATCCGGGGTGAACCGGATCTACCTCGATGATATTGAGTCCCTGGCGGGTGTCGCTCTGGTCGGCACGGCGGCCGGTGATCCACGCATCGTATCCTTCCAAAGCACGACCAAGCGGCTCGACCTTGCGGATGCCGCAGCATTCCTTGCGGTTCTCGACGCTTTCCTTGAAGGAAAAGAGGCCCTTTTCGGTTTCCAGCTTTTGGACGGTCTCGTATTTCGGGAAGATCCATTCAATGTTGATGCCGTACTTGCGGCGAATGGCTTCGGCGCATTCGTAGGTTTCTTCGGGAAGACGACCGGTATCGAGGGAAAATACGCGGACGGGCTTGCCGATCTGATGAAGCATGTCGAGCAGTACCAGTCCACCCAGCTGGAGGCTGGTGGCCATGGTGATCCTGTCGCCGAAATGGTCGATGGCGCGCGACAGTATCTCCAGTGAATCCTTCGGATCCACTCCTTCGAATATCTTTTCGTAATCAGTCATGGGATAAACACGAAGGCTCCAAGTACGCCAAGTATTCAGCGGTGTGGTTCCTCGAGTCCTTTGTGCCTTAGTGTTTCAAATTGTTAAATTCCGCTGGAGATGAACCCTTCTGGGTTCTTATGGAAGTCGCGGCCGTCGTAGACGGCGGGAACGATGCCGGTGCGGACGACGAA
>JBNLGU010000064.1:0-17731 GCA_050306215.1 Pontiella sp. | reverse complement strand
CACACAACGGCCCAGTTTTTTATGGACGGCCTTCACGTCCTTGATGAAACGGCTCATGGCGAACGGGCGTTCCGGGAGATAGATCAGGTGCGGTCCATCTTCCTCGTCCTGGCGGGCGAGGGCGGAGGCGGCGGTCAGGAAGCCGGCGTGGCGGCCCATGATGACGTTGATCTTTACGCCGCCAAGCGCGACGTTGTCGAGGTTGTCGCCCATGAAGGCCTGGGCCACGAACTTGCCGGCGGAGCCGAAGCCGGGTGTGTGGTCGTTCTGGCGCAGGTCGTTGTCGATGGTCTTGCAGATGTGGAAGCAACGGAGCTGGTATTTGGACTTCTTGGCTTCTTCGTTGATGATGTGGGTCGTTTCGGCGGAATCGTTGCCGCCGATGTAGAAGAAGTAGCGGACATCATATTTTTCCAGCACCTTGAAGATGGCGGCGCAGTCCTCGGGCGTGGGCTTGCGGCGCACGGAGCCGAGGGCAGAGGAGGGGGTGTTGGCGACCGCTTCGAGCGTGGTCTTGGATTCCCGCTTCAGGTTGATCAGGTCTTCGTTCAGAATACCCTGGATGCCGTGGAGCGCGCCGTAGATGTTTTTGATCTCCTTGTGCTTCTTGGCTTCCAATACCGCGCCGATCAGGCTCTGGTTGATGACGGCGGTCGGTCCGCCGCTCTGGGCGATGAGCATGTTTCCTTCAATCGTCTTGGTTGCTGCCATGGTTTTCTCCTTTTGTGTAAATAAAGCATAAACCTGAGGGTTTTCGCGGGTTAAATCAAGTCCCCGGGTGCGTGAGATCACATATGTGTAATGACTTGTCATGATTTGGCATCGAAATTGCATATGGGGCACGCTCATTTAAAAGAAGGGGCAGAATTGTGAAGAGGTTATTAGAATGCGTTGGCGTGCTGACGATGTTGTTCGGGATGCTGCCTGCCAACGCGGACATTATCGTTGATGGGGTCAACCATGGGCTGAGCTATTCCCTGGTGGGCAAGGCCGATTCCGTGTCGATTGATTCCGGTGTATTGACCATCGGGAACCATGGCATGGTTATGGGAGATCTCCGGATTCTAGGCGGCGAGGTTGCCATCGAGCAGGGCGCAGGAAATGTGAAGGGCGTGTCTTTGCAGGGTGGGAGGCTTACGGTGTCGGGGGGAAACATCCATCATCCGGTGGTGTATGCAGGAAAGTTGACGCTCGATGGTGACGCCAAGATTCTGGGCGGACTGTCGCTGCTCGGGGGAACAACCATGGTGACGCAAGTTGACAAAGTAAACGGAGGGATTGCCATGAACAATGATGCGACACTGTTCATGATGGATCTGGATGTCTGCGGCCTGATATCGGTGCAGGATAACGCGATCGCATATTTTGCAGAGGGCTATTTGACCGATTCAATGGTGAATCCTGAGGGCAATGTTGTGGATACGCCAAACGGATCGATTACCGGGAATGGCGGAGCTCTCGAATTCTCGGTTGATTCCGGTGCTGCGCTTTATGTTGGTGTCATCCCCGAGCCGGCAACCCTTGCGCTGATCATGCTGGCTGGTGGCGGGATGGTGATCGTGCGGCGATTTAATACGGGTGGGAGACGTATCCAGCTCTAGTTCCTGATCGTATCAGGTCCCTAAACATTTGCGGGCAAACGGGGTTGACTCGAAAACGCGATCCTATATAAATGCCCGTCTTGTTTCCCGTAAAACGGAATCCTGACCGAAGGATCATCGCCAAAAGAAACAAATACCGCATGGTGCGGGGCGAGCGCCCGGATTCGAACCAATCCTAACGGGCGGCCGGTAAAACCGGCTTAATTTGCAGGGATGTACACGGGGAATTGAAAGGAAAGCAATGAAATATACAGGACCGAAAATCAAGAAGGCCCGCCGCCTCGGCATCGCCCTCACCCCGAAATCCGAAAAGTACCTGGAGCGCCGTCCGAATGCTCCGGGGCAGCACGGACCGAACCGCCGTCGCGGCAAGCAGTCCGACTACGGCAAGCAGCTGACCGAAAAGCAGCGCCTGCGCTACCAGTACAACCTGAGCGAAAAGCAGCTGCGCAACGTATACGCCAAGGCCGTCCGCAAGCCGGGCAATGCCGGTGAAGTGATGCTGCAGATGCTCGAAAGCCGTCTCGACGCCGTGGTGCTGCGCGCAGGCATGGCCCGTACGATCTACCAGGCCCGCCAGATGGTTTCGCACGGCCACTTCCGGGTGAATGGACAGAAGGTGAACATTCCTTCCTACCAACTGCGCATCGGCGACAAGATCACCGTTCGTGAAAAATCCAAGGACCTCGACGCCTTCGTTCTGGCCCAGCAGGTCGCCAAGACCCCGGACTATATCACCGCGAACGACAAGGAACTGACGGCCGAGCTGAACCGCCTTCCCAACATGGAAGAGGTTCCGGTTACCTGCGAAGTCTCGCTGGTCGTCGAATTCTACGCCCGCTAATCCGTCTTCGCCTTCGGGCTGCGACGGACAAGTCGAAAAACCGCTCTCATTGCGAGGGCGGTTTTTTTGTGCCTGTGTGTTGTAGGGCGGGAACGGTTGAAAACCTTCCCACCGTCGGTTTTGGGGGCAGAGTCCGGCGGGAAGGATTCGCCTTGCTCAACCATTCCCGCCCTACAACCATCCTCCGGTGGCCTGCAGGGGCGTGAGGGAATTCTTGCGGGAAACCCAGACGGCGATGGCTTTGGTATGGTCGCTGGGCGGGATGGTCAGTGTTGCGTAATAGGTGCTTCCTGACTTGTTCATCTTCCCGTTCTCCAGTCCGAGCGCAATAAAACAGTGCTCGAGGGTGCGCCCTCGGTTTTCACCGGCTTTCACCGCCGTGTTGCGTTTTCCGGAGAGTGGTGCAATCCACGCGATATACTCACCGTTCGCTTTGACGGGGGAAAAGGTGATGGAGGCCGTACCGTCCTTTAGAACCGCCTTCAAGGTGCCGGTCTGGTCGATGTGTCCGGTGGATTTCGGTTTGCGAGCCGGTGCACCATTCACCACAAAGCACGGGGTATAGGATGTGCGGGCATGCCACTCTTTTACGTAGCGCCGTTGGCGGTTGCTGAAGTCGGCAGATGAATAGGGATCGGGCCAGCCGAGGTAGTTCCAGTAGTCAACATGGAAGGCGACCGGGACAAACTCCTTCCACAAACCCTGGCTGTCCGCTAGGGCGTTCATTTTTTTATCGGCCGGTGGACAGCTGCTGCATCCTTCCGAGGTGAACAGCTCGATGAGATTCACCCGTTCCGGCCCGCTGGTAAACTCGCGGGCGTGGCCGGTTGTCGCTGTTGCCAGCAGTGCGATCGTCAATATAAGCATTCTTTTCATTAAAGGGCCTCCTTCAAGCCGGTTGGAGCGGACACTGATCTATTCGTTCCATCCATGCGGAATGTGACGAAAAAATGCTACGGAACATCGTTCCCAGTATGGATGCATCCGAAACCCTTCGGGGCGTTGTCTTTCGGTTGCGATTCAGGCACATTGGCGAACATCGGGAAACCCTTTAGCTGAAAGCGAGGTTTTGAATATGACAACCATGGCGTTACGGGAATATCAGCGGGATGCAATCTGGATGAAGGAATATCCGGTTTGTTTTGGCGGCATGGATATTCGGGCGCGCATGACGGTGGTGCGGCTTTCGAACGGGAACCTATGGCTTCACTCGCCATGTGCAATGGATGCCGAAACCATCGCGGCCATCGGGAAGCTGGGGCGCGCGGAATGCATCGTGGCGCCGGGGTCCTTTCATTCTTCGCATATTGAATCGGCGCAACAGGCATTCCCGGAAGCGGAGACCTGGATCTGTCCGGAGGTCGAACTGAAAAAACCGGATATTGCTTTCGATTGGGTGTTGGGTGACCGCCCGGACCCATGCTGGGCCGGGGATCTGGACCAGATATTTGTGCGCGGCAACCGGATCATCTCTGAGGTGGCTTTTTTTCACAGAATATCCCGTACGCTCATCCTGGTCGATTTGATCGAAAACGTAACCGACGACACTCCGGATGTGGATTGGCGACTGAAATTGTGGTGGAAAGCGGTGTTTCGAATGTGGAACCACCCGAAGCCGGCCCCGGAATACCAGTTGGGTTGGAAGGACAAAGCCGCCGCGCGAACCTCCTTGGACCGGATCATGGAATGGGATTTCGAGCGGATCATCATTGCGCATGGCGACCTGATCGACGCGGATGCAAAGGCGGTTGCCCTCAAGGCCTGGAAACAGGTGCTGGCTTAAAGCCGCGGGGCGCCGTCAGGGAAGCAACCCGCCGCACGATTGGCTTGAGCCATTTTACGGCAACCGGTATACAGAACGCTCATTTTTGCATGCGGAGAGGGATTTATGAACGTACCGGTCAGTTGGCTGAAGGAATATGTTGATTTCGAGGACACCATCGAAGGGTTGGCGGACAAGCTGACCTTTGCGGGGCTGGAGGTGGAAGCGATCGAAACGATCGGCTCCGACTTTGCCGGCGTGGTGGTGGGCGAGGTGCTGGCGGTCGAGCCGCATCCGGATGCCGACAAACTACGTCTTTGCACGGTCAACTTCGGTGCAGACGAAACCATGCAGGTCGTCTGCGGTGCGCCGAACGTCGAGGTCGGTGGCAAGTATCCCTTTGCGCCCGTCGGCACCACGTTGCCGTGCGGCATTACGCTTAAGCGCGCCAAGATCCGTGGTGTGGAATCGATGGGCATGCTCTGCGCCAAGGACGAGCTGGGGCTGGGCGAAGACCACTCCGGCCTGCTGGTGCTCGATGCCTCCCTCGAACCGGGAACGCCATTTGTCCAAGTGTGGGGCGAGCCGGAAACGGTTATCGAGCTCGAGATTACTCCGAACCGGCCGGATTGCCTTTCCATGATCGGCGTTGCCCGCGAAATGGCGGTGCTCTACGGCTCCGAACTGAAGGTTCCTGCCTACGGAATTCTGGAAACCGAAGGCGACGTTAACGAAGAGATCTCCGTCGTTGTTGAGGACGCGGAAAAGTGCCCGCGCTACACCGCGCGTGTTTTGAAGGGGGCGAAAATCGGCCCTTCGCCGGAATGGATGCAGAAGCGGCTCGAAGCTGCCGGTCTGCGGCCGATCAACAACGTGGTCGACATCACCAACTATGTCATGCTCGAAACCGGCCATCCGCTGCATGCCTTCGACAAGAACCTCGTGTCGGGCAACAAGATCATCGTCCGGGCCGCCAAACCCGGCGAAAAAATGCATACGCTCGACGATGCCGAGCGCACCTTGACCGAAGAGATGCTCGTGATTGCCGATGCCGAAAAATCCTCCGCCATTGCCGGTGTGATGGGCGGCAATGTTAGCGAAATCAATGACGAGACGACGACCATTCTGCTCGAAGCTGCCGCCTTCGAAACCTCGTCCATTCGTCACACTGCCAAGAAGCTGGGATTGTCCACCGACTCCTCCTACCGCTTTCAGCGCGGCGTCAATGCCGACTCCGTCGAATGGGCAAGCCGCCGGGCGGCGGAGCTCATGTGCGAACTGGCCGGAGCCACGGTCTGCCATGGCATCGTGGACGTTTATCCGCACCGGAAGCCGCATCTTGAAATCCCGTTCAGCTGGTCGCGGATCGAAGGCATGATTGGCTCGGGCATATCCGCCGAGGAAATGAAGAAAATCTTTACGTCGTTGGAAATCGAAATTGAGCACGACAACGGCGAAACCGCGACTGCGCTGGTTCCGACCTTCCGGCTCGACCTCGAACGTGAAGTGGATCTGGTCGAAGAGATCGCCCGCATCCACGGCGTCGACAATGTTCCGGCCAAGACGCCGTTGGCCAAGGTGGTTCCCGGCTCCGACGATTCGCGTGTACGCGCCGTATCTCAACTGCGCGGCCGCCTACAGGGCCTGGGTGTCAGCGAAATCATGAACTATACGCTGGTCAATCACCCGTTGCTCGACCTCTTCAACAAGGAAAACCGCGAAAGCCGCGAAGAGTTGCCGCATCCGATTTCAATGGACCAGTCGGTGATGCGCACCTCGCTGATTCCGCAGCTGGTGGAAAGCCTTGGCCGCAACCATTCGCGCCAGATCAACGAAGCCTGCTTCTACGAACTGGGCCGCGTCTTCAACCGCGTCGATGGCACGCCGGTGCAGACGGAAACCGTCTCGCTCGGCATGATGGGCCCCGTCGGTCGCTCATTGCTCGACAAGCGTGCACCGGTTTCCGAAGAGGAAATGTTTGTCTGGATGAAGGGCTTGGTGGAACAACTACTGGCGGCTCAGAAGCTGGATAACATTTCGTTCAAAGCCGAAGACCGACCGGAATTCGAAAGCGGCACGGCCGTTTCCGTTTTAGTGGACGGCAATGTGGTCGGATGCATGGGACTGGTCAACAAGACCGCGCGGGCTGAATGGCGTCTGACCGGTCCGGTGGCCGCCGCCGAGCTGCAACTGGAAGCATTGCTGAAAAACGCATTTGTCATCACCAAGACTGAGGATTTGGCGCAGTTCCCGGCGATGAGCCGCGATATCGCCCTAGTCGTCGACCAGTCCGTGAAGCACGAGGATGTGGTCACCCTGGTGCAGAAGGCCAACCCGAAGGATCTCGAAAGCTTCGGACTCTTCGATATCTACCAAGGCAAGGGCATCGAGAAGGGCAAGAAGAGCCTCGCATACAACTTCGTCTACCGCTCCGCAAAGACCACCCTGACCGACAAGAAGGTCAGCAAGGCGCACCAGAAACTGACCGACTTCCTTTGCAAGCAGCTTGATGCATCGTTGCGGGATAGCTAGAGGCCTGTTCGGGTAGCTTTTTTATCCCACATATGGTATGCATACTGCGTCCAAAGGGATAAAACCCGATCGAGGATTTATGAGCCGTTCCCTGTTGATAGCCGCATGCCTCCTTGCGGCGGCTACCGTTGCGAATGCGCAGCGGCACGAAACCTTTGCGGATAATCCGGCCAAGCGTGCAGAAGCGGTCTTGCAGGCCCGGGAGCAAGCGCAGCGTGAAAAGGAAGAAGCGCGCCAGTGGGCCGCCGCCCGCGGATTGCCCATGCGCCATGATGATGGCCAGCGGCTCATTGAGCTGATGGCCATTCGGAACGGCCGGCCAATCTACTATACGACCCAAAACCATAATGCCGCCATATCAACGGCCGCCAACCAGGTGCGCCACACCGCGCCATATGATGCCGATGGATCCGGGCTGACGGTGGGCGTTTGGGATGGGGGATCGGTGCTGACCACGCATCAGGAATTCGGTGGACGCGTTGCAAACAGCAACAACGTGGCTTCGCACTACCATTCCACCCATGTCGGCGGAACCATTGGAGCAACGGGGATCGTGGCCAACGCGGAAGGCATGGCACCGGCGGCCCGCATCGATTCATACGACTGGAACGCGGACATAGCGGAAATGAACGAACGGGCGGCCTCCTATCCCGGCGAGCCGAACAAGATCTATCTCTCGAACCACTCCTATGGAACCGTGTCGGGTTGGACCTGGGCCTGGAAAAATACCGCGAACTGGTATTGGCCGGAATGGCTGACCTGGGGACCCGGTGAGGTTGACCCTGCGTTTGGCCAATACCATGCCGGCGCGATTGCCTACGACCAGGTGGTGTACGACGCGCCGTATTTCCTGCCCTTCGTGTCTGCTGGGAATGAGCGGTCGGACAACCCGGCGAACGGCAATACCGTCTACTACCTCAAGCCCTTGGGCCCGGGCCATGTCGGCAAATGGACCGCCGTCACCTACGATAGTACCCAGCACCCGCTCGGGGATGGCGTCTACAACGGCGGCTACGACAACATCAGCGGCGAAACGACGGCCAAGAATATCATGACGGTCGGTGCGGTGAATGATGCGGTCAATGGCGGGCTGCGATCCCTAGGGAATGCCACTATGCTCTATTTCAGCAGTTGGGGGCCTTCCGACGATGGGCGCATCAAGCCCGATATTGTGGCCAACGGTTGGCAACTCTATTCTTGCTATGACACGTCCAATACGGCCTACAACGCGATCTCCGGAACGAGCATGGCCTCGCCGAATGCCTGCGGATCGGCCGCGTTGCTCGTCGATTATTACGGGCGGCGCCTGCCCGGCCAGGCGATGCGGGCGAGTACACTCAAGGGGCTTATCATCCATACGGCGGACGATCTGGGCCGTCCGGGGCCGGACTATTCCTATGGCTGGGGGCTGATGAATACCCAGGCGGCGGCCGAGCTAATCAATGACTACTCTGCTGGAAACAGCGTTCGAATGACGGAGGCGGTACTGTCCACCACCAACACGAGCGATGTATTTGTCTACGATAGCGATGGATCGGCGCCGATCCGGGCAACCCTATGCTGGACCGATCCGCCCGGTCCCGAGCAGACCGCGCTCGACAGCAGGACCGCCGTGCTGGTGAACGATCTGGATCTGAAGATCGTCGGCCCAGGCGGAACCAGCTATCCCTATTCGCTGAGCTACAACGATCCCTCCGCCAATGCGACGACCGTGATGGATAACAGCGTGGATAATGTGGAGCAGGTCTACCTTTCCGTTCCCGAGGCCGGAACGTATTCGGTGGTGATCGATTACAAAGGCGTTCTGCAGGATGGGGGACAGCATTATTCCCTGTTGGTCAGCGGCCTGTCCTCCATCGTGGTTCCGGAAAATCCCGACATTGACGCCGATGGCCTGCCCAATGCTTGGGAGATGACCTATTTTGGAAGCCAAACGGGAGCAGTGGCGTTGGCCGACAATGACGGCGATGGCGATGACAACCTTTCCGAATACATCTCCGGCAACAACCCAACCAATCCTGAGTCGTTCTTTGCGGTCACCGGTTTTGATGTGCCGGCCACCGGAAGTATCCCGTTCGTGGTCAGTTGGGAATCCGTTTCCGGGCGCGTGTACGGCGTGAACTGGACGGATCGGTTGACGAATTCGTTCACCAATATTTCCGGGTGGTTGCCGTATCCGGCCGGAAGCTACACCGATATGGTTGATCGGGCCGGTCCAAGCAGTTTTTATCAAGTAGAGGTGCAGTTGCCTCCTGAGTAGGTTCTCGTGTATAGGTAGCTCGATGAAAACGTTCCACATAGTGTCGGTGTTGTTGCTGGCGGCCGCCGGATCGGCGGCCTATGTGCTGCTCCGTCCCGTAGCGCCCCGGCCCGAACCGATTGCGGCCCCGGCCGCGCAAACGCCGGCGGAGCCCATGCCGGTTGTGCAAGGGCAAGCACCTGTTCCGACGGTTGCGCCGACCAATCCTCCGGTGGCGGTGGCCGTTGAAAAACCCCCGGTCCAGCCGCTGGAAGAACGCGGAGACGCCATGCTCTTCGAGATCGATACGCTCCAGAACTCCCCGTTCGACGATGCGGTCACCCGACCGTTTGACTAGGCCTCCATATCGGGAATTTCCACGAATTCGACGGGGCATTCATCGAGGGAGTCCAGAAACAGGCGGCCATACCATTGGTTGCGTACGCGGCTGTCGAGGATGGTGACTGTGCCGGTGTCGTTCGCGCTGCGGATGAGCCGGCCCACGCCCTGGCGGAACTTGAGTACCGCTTCAGGCAGGGAATACTCCTTGAAGGGATTGCCGCCGCGCGCCTCGATCGCTTCGAAGCGGGCCTGGATCAGCGGATGGTCGGGCACGGCAAAGGGGAGGCGGGTGATGATCACGTTGCTTAGCGCTTCGCCCTGTACATCGACCCCCATCCAGAACCGATCGAGCCCGAACAGGACGCCGGCCTCGTGGTTGCGGAATTTGTCGAGCATGCGCTGGGGCGGCATGCCGGTGCCCTGTACGAGAAACTCATAGCCATCGAGTTCGAAGTCGAAGCGCAACTCGTCGGCCACCGTTTTCATGAAGCGCGCATTGGTAAACAGCACGAAGGCGCGGCCTCGGCTCTCGCGGACAAAATACCGGATGGCGGTGGATGCCGACTTCTCGAATTGGGCTGCGGCCGGCGGCGGCATGTTGATCGGAATCTGGATGCGCATCTGCCGGGCATAGTCGAAGGGCGAGCCGACCCGCAGTTCGGTACATTCCTCCGCGCCGATGCGGTGGCGGAAGTATGCTAGGTTGTCACCGACCGCCAGGGTCGCACTGGTCATCACGACGCAGGGAATCTGCTCGAACAGGGTTTCACGCAGGATGGGGCCGACATCGACGGGGGCGGAATAGAACACCGGAAGCCGGCGGCGCCCCTGGATTTCGGTCCAGTAGACATGGCCTTGGAGCGACTGCTTCAGGAAGGCCTCCACCATGTCGCGCAGTTCCATGCCCTTGTTGCGCAGGCTGCGGATTTCGGCCTGCAGGCCCTCGTCCTCCGTTGTTTGCACCAAGGATTTCAGGTGCTCGCACAGGTTGGTGATTCTTAGCGGAAAATCGGTTTCTATGGGGGGCGGTTCAAGAATGCGCTGCTGGCTTTTTTGAGGGCCCAGCTTGAAGTGGGTGCGGACGGCTTCAAACAATTTTTCAGCGGCCTCCCATGCCTGATCGGCCATGAGAGCCCCTTTTCCGTCTTTCATCATGGCGCAGAGTCCGCGCCGTTTTTCGCCGTGGATGCGCCGGAGCCAGTATTCGATCATGTAGAGCGAGAGCCGGATGCCCAGGTGGGACGAGGCGACATGTTCCATCTGGTGCGCTTCGTCAAAGACGACATAGCCGTAGGCCGGCAGCATGGCGGCCCCTTCGGCCCGCAGCGCCAGCTCCGCGAAGAAGAGGGAGTGGTTGACCACCAGCACCTGGGCATCCTGCATCTCCTGCCGGGCGATCATGAAATAGCACTCCTTGTAGAAGGAGCAGCGCTTGCCCGTGCAGTTGCCATGCTCGGCGCAGATGGCGCCCCAAACCTCCGGATCCGGTTGTTCGCTCAGTTCCTGAATACTGCCGTCACCCAGCTGCTTGCTGTTGGCCTGGGCATAGATGTCGTCCAGCTGACGCGCCTTGGTGTCATCAAACAGATCGCCGGCGGAGCGGCGCGCGCGTTGGAGCCGGAGCAGGCACAGGTAGTTGGAGCGTCCCTTGACCATCACGGCCTTGAAATCGCGACCTAATGCTTTGCGCACAAAGGGAATGTCCTTGTGCATCAACTGTTCCTGCAGCGTGATGGTATAGGTGGCAATGACGCACCGGGTTTCATGTTCAAGGGCGGTCAGGATCTGCGGCACGAGATAGGCAAAGCTCTTGCCAACGCCGGTCCCAGCCTCTACGGCCAGATGGTGGCCCATGCCGGCGGCATCGGCTACGGCCCGCGCCATTTTCTGCTGTTGCGGCCGCAACTCAAAGTCGATCCCGTCCTCCGCGCAATATTGCTCAAACAGTCCGCCGGGTTCGAAAAACCGGTCGGTGGTGTTCGCGGCCTGGTTTGCCGGAGTTGGGTCGGGGAAAATCATTAACAAACCCTAGCCTAAGCAGGGTTGTGCGGGAAATTCCCATTTAACACAAAATCGGCTTTGAACATATCGTTCATCAGGGGCTAATCCCGATTCGCAGATATTTACGAAACCGTTTAGGGCAATTGGTAAAATTTTTACTAGTAAAATTCCGTAGTGACTGATACAAATCGAAATCTTTTATACGTTGGAATAGGTGGGACAGGACATGCTGAGAATCAACTTCATTATAACCGTGCTGGGTTTGGCGGCAGTTGCATCTGCCCAGAATACAACCATGGGAATCGTTGGCATTACGCGCGTCTCAAAACCAGCAGCAAAACTCAATTTGATCGGAAATAATTTCGATACCATGGCGTTGAATGAATTTGCGCCCGCCGAACAATACAACGGCGACATTTCGGCAGGTAATTCAGATGCTGTGTATATCTGGAGTGGCTCAACCTATGCTGTTTATGCAGTCTATGATGAGCGACCGTACCTAGGACCATCAGGGGCAGTTGAGTGGCGCGATTTCAATAATTTCACAGGCGGTGCAGTAAATCCGGAGATACCTGCTGGAAGTAGCCTTTGGTTGTATTCTCTTGGTTCATCAGTTGACGCAAACACTTATATTTCAGGAAATGTCGTAAGCACGCAGTTTGCAACAAATCAAGTAACTGCGGGATTGCAGCAACTGTGTTATCCCTTTTCCACAGATATTGACCTGAATGATACTCTGTTGTCGGAATATGCGGCCGGCGACATATCGGCCGGAAATGCGGACATCGTGTATGCATGGAATGTAGATTTACAAACATACAAAACATATGCCTTGTACGATGAGAGGCCGTATTTAGGGCCTTCTGGCACGGTCGAATGGAGAGACTTCAATACATTCAGCCTTCCTGCCGGAAGCATACCTGTTAACCTAGGGGAAGGTTTCTGGTACAATGCCGTCAATGGTTTTACGTGGGTTGAGACAAACAAGTACTACAATAACCTTTAGGTTTGGTGGATGATGAAAATGATTAGAACTCTTTTGATTTTTTCTGTTGTGATCACGAGTAGCTTGGCAAATGCCGGATTTGTGGCATGGAGTGGCGGCAACTATAATACTAGTGTGGACGGCGTTGCTCTCCAAGAGGGTTGGGTTGTTGCCCTTTATAAGGATTCGGGGAAGAACAACACGGGACAGTGGTTTAATGACCTTCAACTGAATCAGGATGGAACGGTATCGATTTCAGGCGGAAGCGGAACTTCGGATGATCAGCTATTGGGGCTTGTCAATTATACAGCTATGCTCGTAAACCCGGTTCTCACCTTCTATAACTTCTCGAAAACAGTTCAAGTTGAGGACAACGTTGATATCTATACGGTGCTATTCGATAGCTCGGACGTCACAATGGCATCGCAATATATCGTCGCAGACTCAGCGCCCACGGATTCAGGAGCGGGTGATACAGGCTCACCCGTTTCCTATAACATTGGGGATACTTTCTCCGGCACTTGGCAGACGATTCCGGAGCCGGCGGTGGCGAGCTTTATCGCGATCTTTGGCGGCGGAATGCTGTTTGCGCGGCGGATTTTCAAGAAGGCCTAAAGTTGCCACGACCCATCTTGCGAACAAGGCTCCGCTAGTCCGGAGCCTTTTCTTTTTGGTCAGCAACCGGCGATGCGGCGGGCAACGAAGTATTGCGCCAATGATTCGATGGCGTGCGGGACCGTGGCTTCCTTGGCCAGCACGTCCGGCTTCAGGCCAAACCGCTGCAGAGCATCGGCGGTAGGTTTCCCGATGACGACGAGCGTTTTTCCGGCCAGGGCGTCCACGCCCCATTGACCCACCAGCGATTCCACCCCGGAGGCGCTGGCGAAGAAGACCGCGTCGAACGGCGGTAGTTCTTCGTGTTCGATGCGCATATTATCGTAGATTATGATGTCATCGACTTCCGCGCCGCCCTCCCTTAATGCGGTGGCCAAGTCCGGGCCGGCCTTGTCGGAGCGTACGCGCAGCACCTTGTCGCCGGGTTTCAGGATTTCGCGACCCATTGCGACGAGTGATTCGGCACTAAACCCTGCGCTGGGCTGGGCATCGACCTGGATGCCATACTCGGCGAATTCGGCGGCCGTGCCGCGGCCGCATACCATGATTTTCGGGATGGTGCGGAAATCGACCTTTTGGTAGGCGACCATTTCCATGAAGGCCCGCACGGATGAGGGCGATGTAATGACAAGCCAATCGTACGCCGCGCACGCAAGCGGGGTGTCGTAGCGACACTGCAAGCGGATCAGCGGAAACTGCACCGGTTTTCCGCCGTACTCCATAACGCGATCCGCCGCCTTGCGTTGAATGGCGTCCGAGCAGGTGATCAGGACCTTGGCGCCGTGGAGCGCTCCAAGCTCTTTCTTGTAGGCATAGCGCGTGATATCGCCCACCATGATCAGGCCGGGTTTCCGTATGCAGTGGTTGGTGGCAAAGCCGGGCAATTCGCCGATGGTCATCTTGAAGACCCGTTCATTTTCTCCGCCGGCGTTGAAGACCAGGGCGGCCGGGGTGTCGGGCGAATGGCCGGCTTCGAGCAGTTGTCGGGAAACGGGTTCAATGGCCTTGATCGACATGTAGTAGATGGCGGGGAGTTCGTCTTTCATTTTTGCGTCGCAACGGGCCAGTCCGCCGCCGTGCATGCGCGGGGTCAGGGCCACGAAACCGCGCGAGATATCGCGGCGGGTCAGCAGCATGCCCGTCCCGGTCGTGGCCGCCTGCAGGGCGCTGATTCCGGGGATGACGCGGAAGGAAATGCCCAGGTTTTCAAGGGCTTCGGTTTCTTCGGCCAACCGGCCGAAAATGCCCGGGTCCCCGCCCTTCAGCCGCAACACGCTTTTGCCTTGGCGGGCATACTCGCAAATCAGCTTGGTGGTTTCGTGCTGTTCCTTGCTGTGCGCGCCGCAGCGCTTGCCCACGTCGATGGCTTCGACGTGGGGTGGCAGTTCATCCAGCAGGGTCTTGTCGATCAGGGAATCGTACAGGCAGACATTGCACTGCTTCAATGCGCGCAGCGCAGCCACGGTGCACAGGTCCTTGTTGCTGACGCCGGCGCCGGCAAAAACGACGCTGTGCGTGAAGAGACTACGCAGTGCCATCATGCGTTCGTCGCCCTCGCGGAAGGTGATGGCCAGATAGCCCTGGGCTTCGGGTACTTCCAGCTCCGCGAGCGGAATCCATTCCGTGATGCGCTCGGTCAGCCCGAGACGGACGAGGGCCGCCCCGGCCATGACCATGGCATCGAAATCGCCTGCGTCCACCTGGGCAATACGCTCCTCAATATTGCCGCGAATGGTTTTTTGGATGGCATTGGGGAACTTCTTGGTGCAATAGGCTTCGCGCCGTTCGGAGCTCACGCCGATAACGGCATTGTCCGGGAGGTCGGCCACTGTACGGCCGGGGGCGAGGATCAACGCATCGCGCGGTTCCGCGCGCCAAGGGAGCCAGAACCAGTCGATGCCGTCGGGCATGGGCGAGGGCAGGTCCTTGGCGCTATGGACGGCAAAGTCGACCTCGCCGCGCAACAGTGCATCGTCAAGTTCCTTGGTAAAAAAGTCCGGCGGGCTTTCACGTAGATCGGTCGAGCGGTCGGTGTCGCCGACGGAGGCAATCTTCACCTGTTCGAAAACGATACCATCCAGCAAGGCCTCGATGCGGTCGAGGGCGGCGCGGGATTGGGTGAGTGCCAGGTTACTGGGGCGCGTGCCCGCCTTTAAAACTATCGGTGATTTTTTCATAAAGGTTTTGGTTGTCGGCAACGATGGCCCGGCTTTGCGCGAGGATGCTGTTCATGTCGGTCAGTTCGCGGCGATACCAGTATTTGAGGCCGTCGAGGTCGACGACGGTAACATCGGCCGAAAGATCGTCGAGCTCGGGATCGATGTTGCGCGGCATTCCGAGGTCGATCACGGTCACCGGCCGTTCCTGATTGAAGAAGGGGGCGTGGCCGAGATGCAGCAGATGGCCGGGGGAATCGGTTGCGCTGACGATCACATCGGCATCGGTAATCTGGTTCTTCATTTCGTTGAAGGTAAACAGGGCGATCTTTCCGTCGCAATCCTTCGGCATCTCGGGCTTGTTCACATGGTAGCACCAAATGATCCTGCCGACCTTGGCCAGGCTATCCTTCACCAGCCCCTTGCCGATCATGCCGGCGCCCAGCACCATCAGGGTGGTCTGTTCGTTGATCTTTCCGCTGGCCTCCAGATAGCGCAGGGTCAGGTCTTCGATTTCATAGTTGTGCAGCAGCGGGGCCAACTGGTTCTTGATGGTCTTCGAGATGTGAAGGGCGGTCGAGATCCACTCCTGAATCATGTTGCCGGCCCAACCGCGCGTCTTGGCCAGTTCAAGCGCTTCCTTGATCTGGGCGGTGATGTGGTTTTCGCCGGGGGTTTGGGAAAGCATGCCCGCGGTTACCAGGCAGAGGTGCTCGAATGCTTCGCGGCCGGTCTTGAGGTAGTACTTGTCTTCCTTAAGGTTGGTGAAGCCGAGGACGTGGCGCAGGATGCCGTTGCGCGAGGTTTCCCCGGAAACGACGGCAATAACTTCGACCCGGTTGCAGGTGTTGAGCATCATGAACTCGTGGATGCCCCACAATTGCATGATCATGAAGCCGGCGCGCTCGAAACGGTGCCCGGTCAAGTGGAACGGCTCGCGCTCCTCGACTGTTAGATGGTTGTGGTCGGTTCCGACCACCACCAAATGGGCGGATTCGATCATCTCCAGGTGGCGGGCCAGGCTGTTCTTGACCATCTTTGATTGGCGGCAGTCGTTTCCGCCGGACGAGACCGAGAGGGTTAGGTCGTTGTGGCGGGTGATGGCCGGCGTGGTGAAGTCGCCGTCCGACCAGTTTCCGTCCACGCAGCAGCAAAGAATATGTTTCGCCCGGCAACACTCGAGCACATGCCGGTTTGCCCCGCGGCTGTTGGTGGCCGCATAGACCAGGACCGCGCCCTCGATGTCGTGGTCTTCGAAGCGGCGGGGCATGTGTGTGATGGTCCCCTTTTCGATCAGCTCCGCCATTTCGCCGCAGACTTCCGGGCTGACGACGGTGACTTGTGCACCGGCGTCGAGCAACAGGCGGACCTTGCGGACGGCCACCTTGCCGCCACCCACCACGAGGCAGGGCCGGCCGACCAGGAACAGGTTAATGGGTATTCCGTTATAGCTTGGGTTTTCTTCGCTCATGATCCTCTCGGTGCGCAAAATTAGACCAAAGCGGCGCTCATTTGGCTAGGCCGCATTTCTTAATAGCCCGAAAGGGGAAGGAAGATAGGGTAGCGCACCCGGACTGTAAAGCGGGGATAGGCGGAAAAGCCAATGGATTGGTGGTGTTTGTTGCGTTGCGATTGCTGGTTCTAGCAACTTGAGATATTTTCTTTAGATGTGAGAGCAACTTGGGTTGGAAGAAAATATAATTTATAAATGAGTATGATACTGTAACAAGTAATAAAAATAAACAAACAGAGAAAAAAATAATACTTTTGGTAGCCTTAGGGATAGATGTTGCGCTTTGTGTGTGTGGGACCGTTGGGTTACGCACCTACGAAAAGCGTGTTTCCGCCGCTCTTCGCTGTGGTTTTAGTTTATCGAGGAGGGGTTGCAGAGAAGTGAACCTAATACAAGGAGGTAAATGTGGGACTCAAAAGCACCAATAATATACGTGCGGCTTTTTGCGCACTGGTCTGTCTAGCCGCAATTTCGGCCCGGGCCCAATTCAACTACACGACAAATGCGAATAACACCATCACCATCACCAAATACACCGGTGCCGGCGGCGACGTGACCATTCCCGGGTACATTGTAGGTCTTCCCGTAACCACTATTGGCGATGGGGCGTTCTATAATTATAACAGCCTGACGAGCGTGGACATACCCGACAGTGTCACCACTATTGGCGGTGGGGCGTTCGCAAGTTGTTCCGGTCTGACGAGCGCGAACATCCCCGGCGGTGTCACCACCATTGGCAGCTGGGCGTTCTCATCTTGTTCCAGCCTGACGAGCGTGGTTATACCCGACGGTGTCACCACCATTGGTAGCGGAGCGTTCGCAAGTTGTTCCGGCCTGACGAGCGTGGACATTCCCGATAGTGTCACCACCATGGGCTACGCTGCGTTCTCCGCTTGTTCCAGCCTGAACAACATAATTGTTGGCAATGGACTCACCTTCATTGATAATTATATGTTCGCAGGTTGTTCCAATCTGGAGGCTGCGTTATTTTTGGGGGATTCTCCCTCATTGGGTTCGGACATCTTTGTCGGTAATAACTCCTGTACGGTTTACTACATAGAGGGTACGTCGGGCTGGGGAGCCACATTCGGTGGGCGTCCAACGGAGCAGTTGGATAATCCCTCTCAGTTCAGCTATACAA
>JBNLGU010000063.1:0-18120 GCA_050306215.1 Pontiella sp. | reverse complement strand
TAATAAAGAGGAGATGGCGAGACGCCTGCGGTACATTTGCCGAAGTCATGGATGGTGACGATGCCGGGATGGTTGAGCTTGGCGAGGGCGCGGGCCTCGCGGGTGAAGCGCTGCGCGAAACCGGGCGCTTCACCGATCTCCTTCGGCAGGATTTTGAGGGCGACGATACGGTCGAGCTCTTTCTGCCGCGCCTTGTAGACGGCGCCCATTCCTCCCTGGCCGATGAATTCAAGAATTTCAAGTTGCGGAAAAAGCGGTGTGATCTCCTCAACGGATGGGGCTTGCGGCCGTTTGGCTTTTGCGCCGGATTCATCCTCCATCTGTGTCGGATCGGCGAGATTCATTTGCATGAGGCATGTGGGGCACAGGCCGCCAGGGGCTTCGGGCGGAAACGGAGCACCGCATTGCGGGCAACTGTTGTTGTTCGGTTCCGTATTCATACCAAGCTCTTACCCCTGACAAATGACCTGTTACAAAATATAGGCAGAAATATTAATGGCAGAAAGATGAGCGAAAATGGCTCTTTAAGAAAATCTTTATGCCACCCATTTTTCTGCCCATTCATCCGTTTACGAGGGATGCGGAGAGGAGGCGGAGTTCTTCGTCGAGGTCGGCGTTGGGCGGGAGGGTCTGGGCAACCTCGGTGCGGTAGAGTTCGCGGAAACGTTTGCGCATGCGGTGGACCGCCACGCGAACAGCACCTTCGGTCATGTCCAGTTGTTCGGCCAATGTCGGATAGTCGAGAGATTCGTGCGACATGACCAAGCCGCTCTTTAGCTGAGTAAACAGGTCGGCCTTGCCTGCATCGGTATATTCGTTTTCAAGATGCTTGATGGTCAGGTCGAGTAGGGTAAGCGCCCATTGACGATCAAAGAGGGCTTCTGCATCGTCGCCCGGCGTAACAACCGTGGATGCATAGCGCCCTTCGGCAATGGAGGAGTCGAGCGGAAGAGGGCGCTGTCCTCCCCCTCGTTTCTGTGCGGAAGCCCTGCGCCACTCCTTGGCCATGAAACGCTTCAGGGCTGTAATCAGAAACGCGCGGAGTTTCCCCTTTTTCCGGTCGGCGTCAGCAATCCAGTTATGCTCCAGCAGCTGTCGGAAGAATTCCTGGGCCAAGTCTTCGGCATCCTCCGGCGAATGGCCGCGCCTGCGGATATAGGCATAAAGCGGAAACCAGTAGATCCGGCAGATTTCCTCCAAGGCGTGTTCGGCTTGGGGCGAGGAACCGTCGGATGCGGTTAGCACGACGGTCCATCGGGTGGTGACGAAAATATCATCGCCGCTGGAGGAATCACTCATGCAGAATACTTACCGAATGAAAATCGGCGGTTACAGGATATTAGGTAGATTTTATTAGTTTTTCTGGCTCAGCAAGGGGCTGTTTCCAGGCTGGTCGCGTTTGAGAAAATCATCCGGGATGCAGACTTCGCGCATGGCAAGCACGCCCTTTTGACTTGATCCGTACACCCGAAACCAAGCACCAACTACCTGCTCAGCCTGTATCGGTACTTCTGTGAAACTGGCGCCGAAAAAGTCTACCTCCTTTTGCCGCGTGTATTCCGAGTGCAGCACAATCATGTCGGTATGGACTGCACATGTTTGGCCGTTTGTTAGACTTCCTATGACAATCGTTCCAGATTCCTGTCGCGGTTGTTCTCCCTTCTGACCTTCTGCATTTGTGGCAATGTAGATGCTGTAATCGATCTGCAGGGTGTCGATGGTTTCCGTAGAGGTGTTTTCGATAGTTACAACATACTGATCCGGTGTTTTACGATACCATATGTCCTTCCGCTTGGTTGAGTGCGCTGGATGGGTTTTCTCTTCGATGGAGATTATCAATGCGTTCTCGTTCAGCAAGAGGTGGGAATCGTACCATGCCGAGATGTAGTCTAGGTCATCCTTGCTGAACGCATTTATGGATATCCAGGCCGTCATTTGGTCATCTCTTTCCAGTAAAACCCTGCGCTCCTTCAAGTCGATATCCATGATTTGCGCGCGAGTATTCTGCACCTTTGGACTCGTAAAAATATGAAAGGTGTTCCTTTCGGACCCAAAGGACATTCCTGCGCCAAGAACCATGAGAATGGCTATGGCGAATCGGGGATTCAGTTTTCGCCCAATCATGATATAAATTCTGGTGCTAAATATTGGTTCGATCTTCATAAAACTCGTGCCTCGCTAAAAAATACCCTCAAACTTTATCGGCATTCGTACGGTTGCAATTATTCAGTTTACGACGGATTGGATTCCTCTCCTCAACGAAAAGGAGTGGGAGTGTCGTGGTCGGCAATATACGGCTCAATTAACTGGTTCTGTATTACAATCATGATAGAAGAATGTAATGATTGGCTTTGTTGAACCTGTTAAATCAAAGAATCCAAACAAATATCCAGTCTTCATTAAATGGTGACGGGTCTGTCCGTTATTGTCTGCATCGACGGTCCATTTAAGCACTTACCGGTTCGGCGGGAGCCATTACATAATAACGGCAATTAAATTTTTATGTCCGTCCACAGCTCGACGTTGGGATGGTCGGTGAGGGCGATGCCGGCGGCGATGGTTTCGGGAGAGTTGAGCAGGGTGTTGATGATATCCCGCTTGGATTCGCCGGTGACCAGCAGGATGATTCGTTCCACTCGTTTGAAGAAGGCCGCGGTGACGCTGACGCCCCGCATGCCGTCGGGACGGTCGGTATGAAGGGTGAGCGGGCCTTCCTTGAGGTTGGCTTGCTCCGGAGTGAAGAATCCGGCGGTGTGGCCGTCGCCGCCCATTCCAAGGAAACCGAGGTCGATGGTTTTCATCGGTTGGAGGTCGGTTTCGAATTTACGGGCGGCATCGGCGATGGGGAGGGAGGTGTCGACGCGGATAAAACGGTCCTCGCAATCCAGCGCCTTGAGCATCGGCATGAGATTGTGGGCATTGTTCTTTTCGGACTCAAAGGGTTGCATGCGCTCGTCGCTGAGGAAAAGCTGTCGGTCGGCGTGGACGGGGCAGGGTGCGGCGGCAAGCCGGTTGTAGATGACGTAGGGCGTAGAACCGCCGCTCAGCATCAGGTTGCCCGGTTTGGTCAGGGTGGCCTGCAGCAACTTTTCGGTTTCGGCGATCAGGGATTCTGCGGTTTCGAAAGTACGTATATTAATCATCTATCTAAGATAACCGGATGGTTGCGGGTGTAAAGCATGCGTTATTGAAACCCATTCTAAATTCTCCGGCAACCGGGAACTAGATTGCAGTGCATTGCAATGCTGGTAATGTGTCTGCTTTGTTTGGCCTTAGATGGCAGAGAGGGTGGAAACATTATGATGAGTGAATTCCTCGTAATTACCGTAGGGGCGATTCTCGTTAACAACTTCGTGCTTTCGAAGTTCCTGGGGATCTGTCCGTTTCTGGGGGTTTCAAAAAAGCTGGATACGGCACTGGGCATGTCGGGCGCGGTGATCTTCGTGATGACGCTGGCCTCGCTGGTCAGCTCGCTGGTCAACCATTTCCTGCTGGTTCCAATGAAGCTCGAGTTTCTCCAGACGCTGGTATTCATCGTGGTGATTGCCTCGTTGGTGCAGCTGGTGGAAATCATGCTCCAGAAGCTGAGTGCCAAGCTGTATGAAAGCCTGGGGATATTCCTGCCGCTCATCACGACGAACTGCGCGGTGCTCGGTTGCGTGGTGCTGAATGCAAAATCCGCGCCGGGTTCGCTTCAGTCGACCTGGTACGGCGCCACGATTTACGGATTCTGTTCGGCGGTCGGCTTTGCTCTGGCCTTGGTGCTGTTCTCGAGCCTGCGCGAAAAGCTCGATCTCGCCCAGGTGCCGAAGGCGTTCGAAGGCACCGCGATTTCATTGGTAACTGCCGGCATTCTGGCCATGGCGTTCCTGGGTTTCTCCGGCTTGGTTTAAGGAGTACGTATGAATTTTATTCTCATCTCAATCATATCAACCGGAGTAATCGGCGTTCTGCTCGGCGTCATCATCGGCATCGTGGCCAAGGTGTTTGCCGTGGCGGTCGATGAACGCATCGAAAAGGTGGAAGAGTTGCTGCCCGGTGCCAACTGCGGCGGTTGCGGATTTGCGGGTTGCGCGGCATTCGCCAAAGCGGTCGTGGCCGAGGATGCCGCACCGGGCCAATGCCCTGTCTGTTCCTCCGCCGATGTGCAGAACATTGCGAGCTACCTCGGCATCGAAGCCGAGCAGGGCGAAAAGAAAGTGGCCGTTGTCCGTTGCAGCGGTGATATTCCCAATACGGTGCGCACGCTGTACAACGGCATTCGCGACTGCCGTTCCGCGGTCGTGGTGCAGGGCGGGGCCAAGGGATGCGACTACGGTTGCCTCGGTTTCGGTAGCTGCGCCAACGCCTGTCCCTTCGGCGCCATCGAAATGCGCGACGGCTTGGCCGTGATCCATCCCGAACTTTGCGTCGGCTGCGAAAACTGCGTATCGACCTGTCCCAAGAACCTGATCGTCATGGAGCCGGCCTCGGTGGACGTGCATGTCTACTGCAACTCGCCGGAAAAGGGCGCGGAAAAACGGAAGGTCTGCAAGACTGCCTGTATCGCCTGCCGCAAGTGCGTAAAGGCCTCCGGCGAAGAAGACCATATGCTGGTGGATGGTTTCCTCGTGAAAACCAACTACGATAACCCGCCGAAACCGGAACTGGTTGAAGCCTCCGCTTGTCCGACCACCGCACTGCGCCAGGCCAGCAAGCATGCCGCCAACGAATATCAAGGAGTTTCCAAATGAGTGAAAAGCCGCGCAAATTCAAGGGGGGCGTTCACCCGAATGACAGTAAGGCACTTTCCGCCCACAAAGCGATCCAGGATGCGCCGTTGCTCGATCAGTATACGGTGATCATGCACCAGAACATTGGTGCCCCGCCGGAACTACTGGTCAAGAAGGGGGATGAAGTCAAGAAGGGGCAGTTGCTTGCCAAAGCGGGGGGATTCGTCTCGGTTCCGCTGCACGCCCCGACCAGCGGTACGGTCAGTGCCATCGACAAGTGCCCCGGACCGACCGGCATATCCGTGCCGGCCATCACGATTAAATCCGACGGCGAAGATGCATGGGAATCCCCGTTCGAGCCGATTGCTGATTGGAAAAATGCTTCCCCCGCCGATCTCAAGCAACGCGTTTGGGACGCCGGCATCGTCGGCATGGGCGGCGCGGGCTTTCCTTCACATGTAAAGTTGTCCCCGCCGGAAGGCAAGGTGATCGATACGCTCATCCTCAACGGCGCCGAGTGCGAGCCCTATCTGACGGCCGACCACCGCACCATGCTGGAGCAGGCCGAGGATGTGGTCGTGGGTGCGGCAATCATTGCCCGCATTCTAGGGCTGGAAACGGCCGTGATCGGTGTCGAAGACAACAAACCGGATGCGATTTCCAAGCTGAGCGAGGTGGCCGGCAAGTACAACGTTTCCGTGCAGGCCCTGCCGGTCAACTATCCGCAAGGTGCCGAAAAACAGCTGATCTATGCCATCACGGGGCGCGAAGTTCCGGTCGGCAAGTTGCCGATGGATGTCAATTGCGTCGTGCAGAACGTGGCCTCCGCCGTTGCGGTCGCCGAAGCCGTGGTCAAGGGCCGCCCATCCATCGAGCGGATTACAACGATTACCGGCAAGCCGGTGGTCAATCCAGGAAACTGGCGTTTACGGATCGGCACCCCGATCGACAAGGCGCTGGAGTTGGCCGGCGGTATCAGCGAGCAGCCCGCCAAGCTGCTGCTTGGCGGTCCGATGATGGGCATTGCCCAGAGTTCACTGGGCGTGACCGTCATGAAAAACACTTCGGGCATTCTGCTGATTTCCCACGACGAGGTTTCGCTGTTTACCTCGGAGCCGTGTATTCGTTGCGGCAAGTGCGTGGAAGCCTGCCCGATGAGCATCCTGCCGGCAACCATCAGCCAAGCGGTGGAAAACAAACGCTTCGATTGGGCTGAAGATTTGAATGTGACGGCCTGTATCGAATGTGGATCGTGCAGCTACGTTTGTCCTTCACACCGTCCGCTCAACCAGCACTTCAAGTGGGCCAAGGTCGAGATTCAATCCAAACTTAGAAGAAAGAACTGATCAAAGGCGAAATCATGTCTGAACAAGAATCAACTCCATCCATTCGTCTGCCGGATCCAGCCCAGCTGATCGTCAGTAATTCGCCCCACATGCGGTCCGGCGACAATATCAAGAAGATCATGTTCACGGTGGTCGCGGCCATGTTGCCGGCCTGCGCCGTGGGAATCTGGTACTTCGGGTTGGCCGCATTGAAGGTGCTGCTTCTCAGTACATTTTCATGCGTCGTGTTTGAGGAGCTTTGGAACAAGCTCATGAAACGTCCCTCCACCTGGAAGGACGGCAGCGCCATCATTACCGGCATCCTGCTGGGCATGAATCTGAATGCCGGTGTTCCGTGGTGGGTTTGTATCCTCGGCGGCTTTCTGGCCATCATCCTGGCCAAACAGCTGTTCGGCGGATTGGGCTACAATCCCTTTAATCCGGCGCTGGTTGCGCGTGTCGGTTTGTTGATTGGCCTGCCGGAAATCATGACCACCTGGAACCAGCCGCAAGCGGGCGGGATGGTGGTCGACACCGTCACCACGGCAACGCCGCTGGGCATGGCACCGGGAATGGTCGAAATCAAGGACATGCTGATCGGCAACACAGGCGGGTGCCTGGGCGAAACCTCCGCCATAGCCTTGCTGGTCGGGGGGGGCATCCTGTTGGTCTTCAAACTGATCAAATGGGAGGTTCCGGTGGCCTTTATTGGCTCGGTGGCGGTGATCACCGGTATTGCGCATTGGGCAAACCCGCAGGTCTACCAATCGCCGGTCGTGCATGTGTTGTCCGGGGGCTTGCTACTAGGGGCCTTCTTTATGGCCACCGATATGGTGACCTCGCCGATGACCCGGAAGGGCGCGCTGATTTTCGGGCTGGGTTGCGGCGTCATGACCAGCCTGATCCGACTGTGGGGCAGCTATCCCGAGGGGGTCAGCTTTTCCATTCTGTTCATGAACGCGCTGACGCCGCTCATCGACCGCATGACGATTCAGAGGCCATTTGGTTACATGGCGCCGGAGAAAGGGCAGGTGGCGTAAATGAGCGGGCAGAAAATCAATATCCCCATGTTGGGCATTTTCCTCGGTGGCGTTGCTGCCGTGGCCTCCGGCCTGCTTTCGCTGGTGTTTTCCTCCACGCAGGATGCCATTGAGACAAATCAGCAGAAGAAGACCAATGCCGCGTTGGAACAGGTGCTACCCGCATTCGACAACGTGCCAAGCGCCGAAACAAAAACCATGGCCGCCGATACGGGCTGGCCAGTTAAGTTTTATATCGGACGCAAGGATGTCGCTGTGGTGGGCTATGCTGGCGAAGTGGTTACCCCCGAAGGATTCTCAGGCGATGTACAGGTCATGGTGGGTCTGAACGCCGATGGTTCCGTGCGAAAAGTGATCGTTACGAAACAGACCGAAACGCCCGGATTGGGAACCGCCATCACGGACCGCAAGATCAAGAAGACGATAGCCGATGTGATCAAGGGGGGCAACGAAGTGGTCGGTATGCCTCCGAATCCGTTTCTGGACCAGTACGATGGTCGCAAGGCCTCGGGAACGAAGTGGGCGGTTGTGAAGGATGGCGGCGATGTCGATGCCAAGACCGGCGCCACGATTACCAGTCGCGCCGTCTGCGGTGCAGTATATGCCGTCAGCCAGACCGCAGTCGATCATTTGGAAGAACTTGCGAAGGGGGCCGAACAATGAGCATGATGAAAGAATTTACCAAGGGGCTCTGGAAGGAAAACCCCGTACTGGTGTTGTTGCTGGGCATGTGCCCGACATTGGCTGTTACCTCCAGTGCCACCAACGGCCTGGGCATGGGCCTCGCCACGATGTGCGTGCTGATCTGTAGCAACCTCGTGATTTCCGTGATCCGGAAGGTCGTTCCGAAGAAGATCCGCATTCCGGTCTACATCGTTGTGATCGCGACCTTCGTAACGATTGTCGACCTCGAAATGCAGGCCTATGCGCCGCGCTCGCTGTATGATGCGCTGGGTATCTTCATTCCGCTCATCGTCGTCAACTGCATCGTGCTGGGCCGCGCGGAGGCGTTCGCCTCCAAGAACGGAATCGTCAAGTCCATCTTCGACGGCCTCGGCATGGGGCTGGGTTTCACGCTGGCACTGGTTGCGCTGGGCGGTACCCGTGAGTTCCTTGCCAGTGGATCGCTCTTCGAGGTGAAAATGATCCCCGGCTGGAACGTCGACTTCATGCTGATGACCTCCGCCCCGGGTGCATTCATCATCCTCGGCGTCTTCCTCGCTCTGAAGAATGCGCAGGAGATCCGCAAGGCGAAGCGCGAAGGAAAGACCTATACGCCGCCTGGAATGGACTGCCGGACCTGCAACATCTGCGACATTGGCGAGAAGTAGCGCCTTCCGTCGTCTGCAAAGGCGCGTTGAAGCAAGGACCTTCTTGTTTCACGCGCCTTGTTTATTTATGCTTCCCCCGATTTTACGGAAGGTATCGATGAACAAACTGCAGACAAGGTTTGGATGGATGGTCGTGTGCGGGTGTGCCTGCCTGCTGATGGGCTGTGCTACGTTCCCGGACGATTCCAGCGCTGAGACAGCGCAGGAAACCATCTCGCAGGATGACGAAGGTATTCCGGTTCGTTTCCCGCCCTGTTTTTTGATCGAAGGCGCACAGCTGAACGAGCATGGCCGTATACCGGCCACACCGCTGGTGGGTGCCGGAATCACGGTCGATGAAAACCTCGCTGTGGTGTACCAGGCCTATCAAGACGTCCTGGCTGCGCAGGGATGGACCACGGACCGCGAGGAAAACGCAGTCCAATCCTTCCGCATCATGGCCTCGCTGGCTGGGGCAAATATTGAAATCCGCGCCGTAAAAGGAACCTCCGGACCCACGCAGGTCTTTCTACTCTATACCCCGGCCAACTAAAGGAACGCATCATGCAACCTCCCGAATGGAACACACACGACAAATCGGGGTCGCTCCGCCTGTGGATCGGTGCGCTCAATGAGGAGGCGAGATTTCAGTTTCTGGAAGCCGGAACGCACATTGAAATATTTTTCATCTTCGGCGATGAAGGCCTCTTGGAGGTCGTACCGATCGTGGGCATGGAAAAGGATGATATCGTACACCAGCTTAAAGCACTGTTGGACGAGCGCAACGGCTATGCCTTCATCCACATTGCCGAGGCCACGGCCCGGCACATGGACAGCGCCGACGCGGCCGACATGCTGCTGGTGCATGTGGAAAGCCGGGACGGCCTGTCCGAAGCCTATTGCAGCACTGTGGTGCTGCAGGGTGATAAAAAAATGCTGCTCGATGTCGTCAAGGTCGATGGTTCCAAGCTCGGCGGCCAGTTCGCGCACATCTTTGACGGTTAACGGAGGGCGGTGCTTTGTCGGCATCATGGCGAGGCTGAAGCCCTACATCTATTGCGCATCGCTAGGTTCGGCGGCGGAGCAGGGCCCGATCCTACAGTGAACCATCGCCCTCTGCATAGAAGACCTACTCCGCCTGTTTGGCCCAGGCTTCGAGGTCCGGGTCGAGATAGGCGTGTTCGAGCAGCTCCATGGCCCACCGTTCGCCGGCTTTCTCCAGGCGACGCAGAATGCGGAACGACATGACCTGCACGGCGGGAACTTCGGAATAGAGCGCGTTGTTGAGGCAACGCCACTGGGCCGGAATCATCTTCTTGGGTTCGACGATCTGCTTGCGGCATCCTTCGCAAATAAAGATGCACGCATCCAGGTAGGGATCGTCTGCGAGCGGGGGCAGTTCATAGATATCGAGCTTTACACCGCTTCGGTCGCACAGCTCGCAATGCGAACGAGAACGGCGCACCAAGTCCTTCGCAAAACGCGAAAGCATGTTCTGGCGATGAAACTTTCCCTGGAACCCCGTGGACATTTTTCGACCCCTATTCGCAAACATCACCAAAATAGGGGATTTACGCCCAATGTCTTGAAAAAAAGAAGGATTTGTTTGGCCGATGCTCGGACGGCTATTCCTTGTGGTACAGTGCGTCGAGGTCGTCGATCTGTCTCAGGAGATGCTGCTTCGCCTCGTCCAGGGCTAGGTTGTGATGGCCGGGGCCTTATTCAAAGTCCCAACGATAGTCGAGTCCGAGTTCATTGCGCATAGCCACCATGTCGTTTTGCAGCGATTCGTTGACGGGGACGCCGGTCTCGGCGCGTTCGAGGCCGGCGAGGTATTCCTTTTCGCCGCAGGTGTAGATACGCTCGGCCCCGGGGGCCTTTTCCGAGGCGCGCAGGGCACGCAGGATGTCGCCGGTCCGCTTGCGGAAATCCGCGGGATCGCAGAAGCACTTAATGTCGACGGCCAGGAAATAGTGGCCGAGTTGGTAGGGCTTCAGGTTGCCGTCGTAATCCTTGTTGGTGAGCTGGTGGAGGAAGGCACCCTGCTGGAGCGAAGCGGAGAGGATTTCCGAGATCGTGGCGAAGCCGTAGCCCTTGTAGCCGCCGGTCTCTTCGCCGATGCCGCCGACGGGGGTCAGGGCCGCCTCGCCGTTGACGAGGTCCTCGAGGATCTGCGCCGAATCGGTCTTGCTCCGGCCGTCGCGACCGATGATCAGCCCCTCCGGGCAATCCTTTCCTTCGCGGGCATACTGCTCGATCTTTCCGCGCTGGATGACGGAGGTGGCGTAGTCGTTGACAAAGTCGAAGGGTTCATCGGTGGGGAATCCGAAAACCACAGGGTTGGTGCCCAGCATGTTCTCAACGCCGAAGGTCGGTGCAATGGAGGGTCGGGCGTTGGTGCCGGACAGGCCGATCATGTCCTGTTTGCAGGCCATCAACGGGTAGTAGCCGGCGATGCCGTAGTGGGTGGAGTTACGGGCCACCACCATGCCGAGGCCATGTTTCCGGGCCTTCTCGATGGCCATTTCCATGCAGCGTTTGGCGATGACCATGCCCATGCCGTGGTGGCCGTCGACGACGGCGGTGGCCAGATGGTCGCGCACGACTTCGAATTCAGTGACGGGCTGCTGGATCCTCTGGTGGACGATGCGGTCGTAGTAGATCGGCTTGAGCCGGCCGATGCCGTGGGAGTCGATTCCGCGCTTGTCGGATGTGATCAGGACCTCGGCGCAGATCCGGGCGTCGGTATCGGGCACTCCGATGCCTTTGAACACATCGATCATGAATCGTTCCATCTCGTCGAACGGGATATGCTGCAGCATGGTAAACTCCTATGGTGGTTTGGAAGGGGAGAGATAGCACTTCCATGCGGGGGGAATCAAGCCTTGCCACCGGGTGAGCGCCAAGTCGGCCCCTGTGCAGATGTCATGAGAATAACATTGCGATAGCTTTTCGTTCTTTGGATAATCCTTTCACATTGTGAGAAACGTGGAGCGTAGGTTCCCCGGTGTAGCAACAGCGATAACAGGAGGTAGAAATGAAGCGCAGTGTACTTGGAATGTTTGCCCTCGCGGCATGTATCGGCTTTACCGGATGCAAATCCACCCCGCCGGTATCATCCGACAAGTCGATGTTCGATGTGTTGCAGGAGAAGGTAGGCGATATCAGTGAAAAAGGCGGCATGGCGGCCGTTGGCGTGGGTGAATCCCGCAAGTCCGACGTGGCGCTGGCCAAGGCCAAGCTCAATGCCCGCAAGAACCTGGCCCAACTGGTGCAGGTCAAGATCGAGAACCTGGAAAAGGCATTTGTCGAGGAAGTCGGCGATGCCGATACCTCCGAAATGAACGAACTGTTCAGTTCCGCTACCAAGCAGATTACCTCGCAGACCCTGCAGGGAACCGTTCCGAAGATCCAGAAGTACGACAGCAACGACGGCGTGGTTACGGCGTATGTGCTGATGGTGCTGAACCCCGATATCATCGACGCTTCGCTGAAAAACAGCAATGCCAAGCACCTATACGAGCGCTTCCGCGCCTCCAAGGCCTTCGAGGAGCTCGACAAGGAAATCAAGGAATTCGAAGAAGCCGAGCGTCAGGGCATGATGGGCATGTAGTTCCGTCCATCCGTAAAACCGTCAAACGGGGCTTGAATGTTGAATTCAGGCCCCGTTTTATATGCGCCATGAAAATTCTGGGAATCGAAACCTCGTGCGATGAAACCGCCGCCGCCATCGTGGAAGATGGCCGCAAGGTATTGTCCAACGCCATCTACTCGCAAATCGCTAAGCACCGTCCGTATGGCGGGGTGGTGCCGGAAATCGCATCGCGCAACCACGTGGCCAAGCTGCCGGGCATTATCAACGACGCGCTGGACGTTGCAGGTGAAACCTTTGATTCCATCGATGGGCTGGCCGTCACCTACGGACCCGGCCTTGCCAGTTCCTTGCTAATCGGCTATTCCGCAGCCAAGACCCTCGCACAGCGACTGGACAAGCCGCTGATCGGAGTGAACCACCACGAGGGGCATCTGCATTCGGTCTTCATGAAAGAGGACGCTCCCTTGGTGGACGAGGTCTTTCCGATGCTGGGCTTGCTGGTGTCGGGTGGCGACAGCAGTCTGGTGCTGATGCGCGGTCCCGGCGAATACGAACTGTTGGGCAGCACGATCGACGACGCTGCCGGCGAGGCGCTCGACAAGGCGGCCGCCGTGCTCAACCTAGGCTATCCGGGCGGACCCATTATCCAGAAGACCGCCGAAGGCGGCGATCCTGACTATATCCGTTTCCCGCGCGGCCTCGACAATGTGGACCGCGGCAAGTGGGTCTACAAGTACGACCGCGACCTTTGCTTCAGCTTTAGCGGGCTCAAGACGGCGTTGTTGACCCATGTGAAAAAGCTGGACCATGCGCCGGAAGGGGATGAGTTGCGGGATATTGCGGCCAGCTACCAGGAGGCGGTTTGCGATGCGCTTGCCTCCCGGGTGGAACGGGCGCTGGAGCGCTTTCCGGTCAAGAGCTTTGCTTGTGCCGGCGGGGTTTCGCTCAACAAGGTGTTGCGCCAAAAGCTGGCGGACCTGGCCGAAAAGACCGGCGATCGGTTGCTCCTGTGTCCGCCGTCGCTATGCACCGACAACGCGGCCATGATTGCAGGCGTGGCCTATGAAAAGCATCGTCTTGGAAAGCCCGGCCCCGAGCCGGTCGACGTCAACCCCAACCTCCGCCTCGCGGACTGGGTTTAACGGTTTTTAACAGAAGGTCGCAAAGTCCGCAAAGGAACCGGGGAAACCAAATCGGAGGACATGCTTCGCGATCTTTGCGCTCTTCGTGTTAAAATCCTTATGTCTGCAAGGTTCCTGCGGGTTGACTTGCTGAGGGTGAATCCCTATGGTTTGCGACCAATTTTTCAGGAGAAAACAATGAGCGAAGAACTGTCTACAAACGAATACCGCCAGCAGCGCATCCAGAACATGGAGAAGCTCGAAGAGGCCGGGTTTCCCGCCTTCGGCAAGGCCTTCGAACGCACCGCGCGTTTCGACGAACTGCACGCCGCCTTCGAGGAAGGCAAGGTCGTCAAGGCCTGCGGCCGCATTGTCGGTATGCGCAAGATGGGCAAGATGGCCTTCGCCCACCTGAACGACGGTTCGGCCAAATTCCAGCTCATGGTGAAAAAGGATATCCTCGGGGATGAAATATTCGCGGCTTTCAAGCTGCTCGACCTCGGCGACATCATAGGTGTGGAAGGGGAAATGATTGTGACCCAGACCGGCGAGCAGACCATCCGCATCTCCAGCTGGACGCTGCTCTCCAAGGCGCTGTTGCCCTTGCCGGAAAAGTGGCATGGCCTGCAGGATGTCGAAACCCGCTACCGCCAGCGCTCACTCGACCTGATTTCCAATCCGGAAGTAATGGATGTCTTCAAGAAACGCACCCAGGTCATGCGCGAAATCCGTAAGTTCCTCGATGCGCGCGGCTACTATGAAGTCGAAACGCCGATGCTCCAACAGATCGCCGGCGGCGCGGCGGCTAAGCCGTTCAAGGCGCACTACAACGCGCTCAATGTGGATGTATTCATGCGCATCGCGCCGGAGCTATACCTGAAGCGCCTGATCGTCGGCGGCATGGACCGGGTTTACGAAATGAACCGCAATTTCCGAAACGAAGGGCTGGACCGTACGCACAACCCCGAGTTCACCGCGCTCGAAATCTACCAGGCCTTCGGCGACATGCGCACCATGCAGGAGTTGATCCAAAGCTTGTTCATGCATCTGGCCGAAACCATCTTCAACAAGATGGAGTTCGAGTGGATGGGAAATACCATCAGCCTGCAGGCGCCGTGGCGCGAAGTAGCCTATCATGACCTGATCAAGGAGCACCTCGGCGACGACTGGTTCGACAAGAGTCTTGAGGACGCCGTGGCCAAGGCCGAGGAACTGGAGGTCTTCATCGAGCAAGGCATGGATTTCAAGCAGGTCACCCACGAGATCTACGACAAGACCATCGAAGGCGCGCTCATCCAGCCGACCTTCATCACTCGCCTGCCGAAGGAGCTGGTGCCGTTGGCCAACCATTGCCCGGACGATCCCGAGCTGGTCGATGTCTTCGAGCTGATTATCGGTGGCAAGGAGATTGCCCCGGCCTACAGCGAACTAAACAATCCGCTCGAACAGCGCAAGCGCTTCGAGGAACAGGCCGGCGGTGACGGCGACAAGATCGACGAGGATTTTCTCTCGGCCCTTGAATATGGCATGCCTCCCACCGGTGGAATGGGCATCGGGATCGACCGTCTGCTTATGCTGCTGACGGGTTCCGACGCCATTCGTGACGTCATTCTCTTCCCGCAGCTCAAGCCGCGCAACTAACAGAAAAGGCGCGCCCTTGGGCCGCGCCTTTTTCTTGTTCATCTACCAGCCCGGATCAGTCGTCGTAGGGCTCGATGGAATTGCCCTTATCGGAAAAATACGGTTCCATCGGGTTTCGGCGAAGGCTCTTCAGCCCGGCAATCACGCACTCGGCATTGAAGATGGCGCCATCCTCGTTGGTATGTGTGCCCTTGTCGGCAAAGAAGGCATCGACCTTTTCCTTTCCGACTTCCTTGTAGGCATCGGTAATGATCATCGTGAGATCCATGAACAGCACGTTGTTCTTTTGCGCAACCTTCTTGTCCCACTTGGCGATATCCTCGAAATCGCGCCCATGTTCCCAGGCGTTCTTGTGGGGGATCGGTGAACAGATGATCACGGTGGCACCCTTGGCCTTGGCGCCCTTGACGAACTGCGTCATATACCAGCCGAAGGTATGAACCTCGACCACGGTACCGTCATCCATCACGTCCTCCTCGGTATCGTCGTCATATCCATCGGCGGAGGCTCGGTGCTTGTTTCGCGGGTCGCCGACCTTGCCGATATCGTTGTGGCCAAACTGGATGATCACGAAGTCGCCTTTTTTGAGCTGGTCTTCAATCTCTTGCCAGCGGCCTTCGTTGTAGTAGGTGCGGGTACTTCGGCCGCCTATGGCTTTGTTTACCACGTTGATCTTGTTGGCGTCGAAGTAGGGCTTGATGCGTTCACCCCAGCCGATCATGTCCGACTTGGAGCTACCGATGCGCACGGTGGAATCGCCGGCCAGGTACAAGGTGGGCAGCTTGGCATTGTCGCTTTTTTCATCTGTCAGCGTGGAGGCATCCACAATCGGGCGGTCGTCCTCCGCGCGCAACACTCCGGCAAGCGAGAGGGCGATGAGTAGGGCGAGGGTGGGGGTATGTGCTTTCATGGTTTACTTGTCCTGGTTGGCAGTTTAATGGGTATCACCTGCAAGTGATTTGAGATTGTCGATCCGTTCTTGGATCAATGGACCGTTTTTGTATCCGAGAACCACGGCCTTCTTTAACGCAACATCCGCTGCGGAAAACCTACCGACCGTTGCGTAGGCCATAGCCAAGTTTGACCAAGCAACTGGCAGTTGTTTATCAAGTTCCGTCGCCTTTTGTAGATGCTCGACCGCTGTGTCGTATCTTTCCTGGAAGATATACAGTGCACCCATGCTTGCATGAAGCTCCGCATAGTCTGGTTTTAATTCAAGAGCTTTCAAATAGCATGCTTCTGCTTCATCAAATTGATCAGTGAGCCTGTACACAATGCCAAGATTCACCCATGCGTTATGATAATCTGGTGCAATTTCAATAGCCTTTTTGTGCGCATCAATAGATTTATCAAACTCGCCAAGCTCGTTATATGCATTACCAAGGCACGTGTATGCCTCCTCAATCTTTTGGACGTTTAATCCTTTGCTAATTGCTTCTTCAAGAGCTTGGGTTGCTGTTTCATAGTCACCTTTTTCAAGGGCTCTATAGCCCCTAAGCGCAATCCAATCTCCCGTCTCAAGTCCATTGCCACACGATGATAGGAGAGTAGCAATTAGGGTCATGCTCAGAATTATAGTGAAGAAACGATTCATATTTTCCTGTTTTTGGATGCCAACGTTCGGTTTGACCTGCGCGGGATAACAAACTTTACCAGATTGGATTAGTCGGCGTCGCCCCGCGTAATGTTCATGCCTTGGTTGGATTTTTCATTTTTAATATATGGAGCGATTGAAAAATACAACAAACATACAATCAATGGTTTTTGTGCATCTCTGCGCCAACTGAATGGATTTTTAACCATGACGCGAATAGGGTAGTCCTCTCCGGAATGAACCAGGTGTTCTGATGGCTGAATTATTACGTGATTTGGATCTCGAACCTGATCTTCACTCTGGACTGCGTAGAAGTCTCTAGAATTAGCGAAATAGATAATTGATGACAAAACGGTGGTGCAGACAACTGTCAGAAGTAATGATTCCGCGCAGAATGTCTCGTAGATCTTTTTTACGAGGAGTTTTACCTGCATCCTTCTGGATGCTTCAATCAGTTTAGTAGCAATAAGGATCGCAATTATACTGATAGCAATGGTTTCTGCTAAATCCCAATATTGGGATTCACCAGAAGGTCGTGCTATCCAGATAAAGGCGAGGACTCCAATGAGTGATTGTGCTGGTTTTAGTACATTCATGCTTATGTGGCTAACCTTGGGGTGCACTCGGCAGGTTACACTGTTGATTAATCTAAATTTTGCCTGCGGCAATGAAACGCCAAAACTTTAGTGCGACGGCAACCGTAAGGTCCATGCCCTGGTTCGCACATTATTTTTTCTGCTTTAGACGGTGACTTAGAACTACTCCGCTCATCGCGGATATTTTCAAGCCACCAAATCCCGCTAGAATGAGTAAGATGAAAAGCATCCATTTGTGCATAGATTCTATGTCTGCATATTCCTGTAAAGTACTGATGGCCGAATGGATGAACCCAATTCCGAATAGTATTCCCACGGGGATTGCCATAAATAAAAACGGTGTTGATGTGTTGAAGTAAACGTCAGCTACTTGAAGCTGGTTGCTCTTTTTTCTCAGTTTAATGGTCAGGAGCACAACAACCGCTATCAAAGCGAACAAGACTGTGTCTTTTGGAAACGCTGAGCCCAACACTATTGCTATGTAGGGCACGCATATTAATACGATAACCAAAGCTATAATTTTCGGTAGTTTCATTTTTACTGCGAACGTTACGTGTGATCTGCGCGGGACTACCAACGTCAGGCATGAAAATTTGCTTGTCCTCCAAAGCCTTGGCGGAGGAGGGTGCGTTTTACCGCGTAAGGTCCCACGCGCTGGTTCGGTTTCTTTTTTAAGATATGGCTGATTACATAGAGCTGTTTGATAATCACTTTCTCTATAAAATGGCCATACGGTTTTGTCCCCTTTTTCACCTTTGTGTATCAGCCTGTTGCGAATGACTGCTGACAGTCCAAGGGTAAAAACTGCAAGAAAAGCCCAAGGAACTTCTTTGATTCCTGTTTTCTTTGGCCACTCATATTCGAGATCGGTTTTCAAAAATAGAATGTATCTTGCAGCAATTGGTTTTCCATCAGTGTGGATTGCCCACTTACCTGTTAACTTATGCTCATGTAGATCGTCGTACAGTGGCCATGCGCCAGAATAAAATACTTCATTCACACCCGCATCTTTACTCCGCACCAGACGATCTTCAAATTGATCATTGGTAATCAGACCTGCAATGAGATGTCGGAAGTTCTCTGCGAGAATGTCTCTGGCGTTGCGATCTATCATTTTTTCTATACCGAACGTTACGTGTGACCTGCGCGGGGCTTATGCGTTAGGCATGAAAAATGTGCGTTTTAC
>JBNLGU010000062.1:0-18198 GCA_050306215.1 Pontiella sp. | reverse complement strand
GCTCTTTTATCCAAAGTTCCTGCAACGAAAGGCGATGACCTTTGCCAAGATAGAAATGGCCGAATACTTAAGGGAGCATACGAGCAAGGATGTCCGATGCGCCATGTTTGACTCCGGGATCGTATCCTATTTCAGCCAGCGCGATTTCGTGGGCATCAATGGCTTGATCGGTGACTTTGAGTTGGGACAGCTTGTTAAGGATCGGCGCTATCGAGAGTTGGCTGAACGATACGGAATTGACCTATTGGTGCTCGATAGTCCCTCAGAACTGGTGCAGGAGTTTTCAGGTAATATCGCGTATCAAACCCGTATAAAAACGAAGTTCGAGAACTTTAGCGAAGGCCCCAAACCCTTCGTGGCCTATTCGGTTACGCCCGCCGAGTTTGAGCAGATATGGAAGACGCGCTACAAGGGATTGAGATAGGTTATGTTATTCCCAACCAAACGATTGCTTGGAATCGATATTTCTCTGGTTGACCTTCCTCAATTACTGGACGGCATCGACCGTCTGGCGGCTGCACGGAAACCTGCGTTGGTCAACAACGTGAATGTCCATGCCTGCAATTTGGCCTATGCGCAATCGGCATTCCGCGAGGTACTTAATAAATCTGAGATTGTTTTTTGCGATGGGTTCGGCGTCAAGCTCGCATGCTTGATGAAAGGATTTCGTTTGGGACAGCGCATGACGCCACCGGATTGGATTGATGATCTCTTTGCTGTATGTGTGGAGAAGGGTTATCGCGTCTATTTCATCGGAGATGAAGACCGGGTGCTTAAGCTGTTTGTTGATGAGTTGGTGGGGCGTAACCCAGCTCTTCAGATTGCGGGTTATCATGATGGATTCTTTGATCTAGACGGAACAGAGAATGAGCATGTGATTGAATCGATCAGCAAATCCGGTGCGGACATTATTATTACGGCCATGGGTATGCCTCGTCAGGAATTATGGGCCGCGCACGCGATGAAGAAACTCGACAAGGGGGTGTTCATCGCTACGGGTGCGTTATTTCGATGGTACACCGGAGTTGATCGCCGCGCTCCCCGTTGGATTACGGATTCTGGACTGGAATGGCTTGCTAGATTTTTGTCCAGTCCCCGCCGGCATTTTAAGCGGTATGCAGTCGGAATTCCTCTGTTCTATTGGCGGGTCCTGTTTTGCAACCGGAAAGGCAATTCGTGAGAAGGCTTTTGGTTTGTTCGGTCATCCTGCTCTTCATGGTGAACCAAGCCATGGCCGGACGCGTATGTGGACTCGATCGTCTGCTTGGGTTCGATCACCTGCCGGAACTGTTGGAAGGAACCCAGGCCTTGCAGGTTTCCTCCCACGACCGTAGAGGTGGAAATATGGGGGATGGATACTATGCCACGCATCCCAGCTTATATGTTGATACCAGTGGCGAGCATGTGCTTTTCGACGAGCAAAGCCCCGGATGTCTCTATCGTTTCTGGATGACGTTTACCGATCCGTCTGTTTTGACCAACGAGCTTCGGTTTTATTTCGACAACGAGCCGACTCCCCGTCTGGAACTGTCCGTCGGGGATTTCTTCAGTGGAACCCATCCCCCTTTTTTATTCCCGCTGGTAGGCGACGGGGTTCGTTCCTGCAAGGGTTATTATTCCTACTATCCCTTCCCCTATGAAAAGGGACTGAAAATCACCATTGATTCGGTGCCAACGGGAACGGGCTACAGCGCTTCGCCGTTTTACTATAATATAACGTATCACCGCTTTGACTCGCCTGACGATGTGCAGACCTGGTCCGGAACGGAAGATGCCTCGGTTGTATTGGATCAACTCGACCATGTCGGTGAGGATCCCAAAATCAGCTCTTCCAATACGAGTTTAACGGGGAGTGTGACGGTTGCCGCAGGATCGGCCCAAAGCTTGTTTTCGATGGATGGAAGCGCGGTGATTCAAACGATTCGGATAACGCCTTCGACTTTAACCTTCGAGCAATTGCAGAATACAGCTTTGCTCATGAACTGGGACGGAGGCGAAGGCGAGGTGCAGGTGCCGCTGGGTTGCTTTTTCGGTTCAGGAACCAACGAACTACAGGTGAAATCGTTGCCAATCGGCATGACCGCAACCAATGGCTACTATTGCTATTTCCCCATGCCATTCTGGGAGTCGGCGTCGATCAGCATCTCAAATGCCGGTCTTTCATCCGTCACGATTCCATTCGAAATTCAATATGCAACCAATACCTACATCCGCGATGAATGCGGGTATTTCAGTGTCGAGCACCGGGATCAATATATTGTTTCCGACGGCAACGATGTTGTTTTTGCGGATACGGCCGGGCGCGGACTCTTCGTGGGTCTGTCTCTGTTTATCCGGGGTGATGATTTTACTAGGAATAATCTCGATCATCTGGAGGGAGATGAACGGATGTATATCGACGGGAGCGCCTCTCCCGCGATATACGGAACAGGCACCGAGGACTATTTCAATTGCGCATGGTATTTTCAGAATGCTCCGGCATTGCTTCCGTATCATGGGGTTGCTTTGCAGGAGTTCTCCCCGCAACCGCCGAACTGTACCCAGGCATATCGGTTCCACATTGGTGACGCTATACCGTTCTTTTCCCGTTTTCGTTTCGGGATGGAGCACGGGCGTGCGAACAATACCAGTGGGCTATACGACAGCGTTGCCTACTTCTACAAGCAGCCTGCTGTCGGCATGGAACAGAGTGCAGATTTCCAGGCCATTGATGGCGAAGCTTTCGGCTATGAAGCCACGGGCAATGTTGCGATTGTTACTAATGCATGGTGTTTCGAAGGGAATGCCGACCAAACGTATATTGCGTCAACAGGAATTTCATATTCCGGGAGTTCGTCCTTTTGGGTTCCGGCTGGAACCAATGCTGGCATGGTGTTGCGCCGGACACTGGATCGCGGTTTCGGAAAACAGAAATCCTCCGTCTATGTGGATGGAGCGTTTGCAGGAATCTGGTACGATGCCGACTGCAACTTTGTAACGCAACGTCTCTATAATACTACAACCTATCTGCCGGTGGAACAGCGATGGTACGAGTCGGATTTCCATATCCGCCCTATGTTTACTGCGGGGAAGTCCAATCTGCACATCCAGATCGTGCGGGAGGCGGATGGTGCGGCAATCTGGAATGAGTACCGTTACCAGGCGTTTCGCGTCCTTCCGCTCTCATCTCCAACGGATGTCGATCAAGACGGCCTGCCCGATGCATGGGAAGTGTCGTTCTTCAACCATATTGGACTTGCCGATCCGGAGGGCGATGACGATGGAGATGGATACTTGACAATGGATGAATTTACCGCGTTATCCTCTCCGGTTGATTCCAACTCATACTTCCAGATCGAGAAGGAACCTGATTATGGATTTGCCTACTATGCACACGCAGGACGTCTCTACAACGTACTTGTATCCACCAATCTGGTTCGCGGAGAATGGCAAAACTCGGTGGATGTTGCGGGGGACGATTCCTATCATTATCTCGAATGGCGCGGCACCAACGAATATTATAAGGTGCAAGTTCGAAAACCCGATTAGCCGTATAGCATGAAACCGTCTGGAATGAAAATAAAGCGCTTCTGTCCGGTTGGTCTTCTATTCGTTGGAAGCCTGCTGTTGTTCATGTTGGTCATGCCCGGAAACCATTCCGAGGCGGAGGATGCCTTCGAATATTCGCGGTTGATCGAGGAAGGGCAGGGGGCTCGGCAGTTCCATCCCCACCATCTGTTGTTTATTCCTGTGGAAAAGGCGGTGTTCCATACGGTTCAAGCACTGGGGTATGGCGGACGTTCCTACTATGTGGCGCGGGCGGTCAGCATGGTTTCCGGGTCTCTTGCCCTTTGCTTTTTCTATCTGATTGCCTGCCGGTTGCAGTTGCTTGCGGGCATGACACCCGGGGGGTGGGTGCCTTGGTCAACCACACTGGGCTTGCTCTTTTCCTATGGCTTTCTGCGCTATGCGTGTGAGGTCGAAATCTACGTGCCGGCTTCGGCGCTGATGCTGGTTGGCATTTACTGCTCGTTGCGAGAGAATCAACATTGCGGTATGGCTGTTTTGGCCATTCTGTTTTCGGCATTCGCTGTCTTGTTGCACGTGATCAATGCGGCGGCCGCGTTCGTCGTTGTACCACTGATTTATGTTCTGACCAACCGGCATTGGAAACGTGCTTGGGTACATGTGGTTTCAACCCTGGTTGTTGTGGGTGCGGTCTACTGGTTTGTCCAAAGCACTTGGGGTACCTTCAAGCCCGCGACCGACATGGCTTCCGAAGGGGGATTCCGTCCGGGAAGTTTGTTAAAGGCTGGGATCGGATTTGGCCAGAGCTTGCTTTCCGCCAATTTCCTATTCGCCTACGACACAATATATCAAAAGCTTCAGGCCATTTTCCCGTACCGTATGTTTGCGGAGGAAGTTTTTGCGGGTTCCTGTATTCCGTCATGGCTCAGGATGATCGCGCCCATCACGTTTGTTTCCGCGTTGGTAGGCTTAGGTGTGCTGGTTGTTCAAGTTTTTCGATCGGTTGCGAGGTGCCGGTGGTGTAGTGGCACGCTGACTTGGATCTTGGTGTGGCTAGGCGGGGCGATCCTCCCTACACTCATGCTCGAACCGTCCAATCCTGAATTGTGGGTCATGGCCTTGATACCATTATGGTTGATGGCCGCCTGGTTGCTCATGAGCTTGCCATCCTCCTCCTTGACAAAGCCGGTTTCCATTGTAGCGATAGCACTGCTTGGTCTGCATAATTTGATAGCCGGCATGGGCATCATGAAGAGCAAGAACGGGGACTATCTATTTAAGAAAGCAGAGTGGGTAATCCAAGTTGCAGGCAAGAACGATGTGATCAACACGGCGGATTCATTCGTGTTTACCTTTTACCTGGATTATTGGGGCAAGGCTGAGGTCCGGAATATTAATACCCAGGAATGGAAGATGGGCGAAACCACCTATGTGTTAGGCGATGTGTTCAATCCGCCGAAGTCCATCGGTGTGCGCTATCCGAATGAGGCTGCGCAGGTTGCTAAAACCGCCGCTGAACTGAGTCCGCTATGCACCAAAGTCCATGACGACATCTTTGGCGGTGTTTGGATTCTGGTAGACCATACAGTTAAATGATAAAAGCTTGATGTCATGAGTGATCAAAAAAAAGTTGTATCCAAAGGCGAGAAGCCATCAGTGCCGGAGTTTAAAGGAATTCTTATTTCCGGCCTGTTTGCAGTCATACCGCTAATTGCGGTTTTTTTCTATGGTGTGGTTGGCGAGGATAAGTTCATTTTGCTTTCACCGCTGGTCATCGTTGGATACCTGTTGTTGCTAGTTTGGTTGACGCGGTCGGCGCTTTCGAAGAATACGTTTTCGGTGGCACCTCCCGGATTCTATCCGTTTTTACTGTATCTTCTTTATGGTATCGTGCTTGCCTTGTCTTGTCAGGTGGTCTATGAGGCCAAGATTCGCTTGTTGATGGTCGGTTTGTGTGTTGGGTCATACTATCTCTGGGCGAATTCTGTGACCGGATTTAGAATCAGCCGCTCGGTGTTGCTTGGCTTGCTTGCCTTTGCTCTGTTGGCGTCTTGCTATGGCCTCATAAACTTCTACAAACAACCGGAGATGGTGCTCTGGACGGAACGGTATACAACCACATACAAAGATGTTTCCCGACTCGCCTCCACTTATATTTGTCCCAACCATTTTGCCCATTTGTTGCAGATGTTGCTGCCGTTTTGTCTGGTGCTTCTGTTTATTAAGCAGGCTGGCTTGTTTCTCCGAATTCTGGCCGGATATTGTATGGTAGTTTTCATTCCTGTCATCTGTTTAACCCAGTCTCGAGCAGGCATGTTGGGAGCTATTGCTGCGTTAGGGATCACCATCCTGTTGATGGCTTTGCGGAAGAGCAAGAAACTATTCCTGACATTACTGGTTGCGGTTCCTTTATTGTCGTCGCTTATCCTGATTGGTGCGTGGCAATATTCGGGATTGTTCAGACAACGCATGACTCCTGTTGTAGAGTTTATTACTGATCTCCGCACTGAAGGCTTTGCCAATACCAAAACCCATGATTTTCGTCCCCTTACTTGGCTTGATTCCATAGATATGATCAAGGCTAGGCCAGTGGCGGGATTTGGACCGGGGAGCTATCGATATGCATTCCCTGAATACCGCAACCGTTACAAGGGTGCTCGTGTGCTGACAGGACACCCGCATAACGAATACCTAGAAATCGCAGCGGAATATGGTTTGGTGGGGTTCGGCCTGTTCGCGCTGGCTTGGTGTTGGGGATTGGTTCGCCTGCTGATCTTTTCCCTAAAAACGAAGAATCAACATCACGCTTTCATGGCAATGGCCTTTTTGGGGACGGCTGCCGGCACAATGCTTCACTCCTTCTTTGACTTCGAAATGCATGTGTTCCAGAACGCGTTGGTATTCGCCTTGTTGGCGGCCATGGCGGCTGGTCCGATGTGTGGCCGCAGGAAAGAAAAGTTGATCGAAATGCCACATTCCATCAGTCAGGTAGCATCCCGGGGGTCCGCTATCGTTCTGGCGTCGTTGGTGGTGATCGGGTTCATAATGGCAGCCCAGACGTTCTCATCGGCATTTATTCGGGCGGCAGCAGACCGCTTTGCACTCTCGGATTCTATCGAAAAGGCGAAGCAATACTATAGCGCCGCATTGCGTGTGGATCCTTCAAACTGGAGGGCCTACAAAGGTTTGGGGCTGCTTTGGCACAACGAGCGTTATTACTGCCTTGACCCTGCGGAAAAGCATCAGTTGGCGGTAGAGGAAGAGGCTATTCAGCGCAAGGGCTATGTCCACAATCCATTGGATGCCGAGTTGGCTATGGATCTTGGGAAAACGAGGTATTTTCTCGGGGATGTCGAGGCTGGCCTTGAGTTGATGAAGCATGCTGCCAACATGCGCCCCTTCAATGACATTGCATGGTGGACCTTGGGTGTGTACCAACGTAAAGCAAACCGCTATGCAGAAGCTCTGGAAACATTCAAGTATACCGCCAGAATAAGAAACTCTCCGTCCACTCGCCTGAACATTGAATGGATAGAAAAACAGATTGCGGAAGATAACGGTCAGAATAAAGAAGTAGAAGGTTTTATATCTGCACACGGGCAACCGCCGATCGCTACGGAGTGGACGATTCCCGATCCGACCAATGCCGTTGCTGATCCCGGATTGATCAACCTGTTGGATCGAATGGGGCCGTAGGGCTTACTTTACCAATCTTTTTCGATTCGTCCCGCTATGTATTCGGATAGTCGACGATGGTCTGGCGGTAAGCCTCGGGCTGGCCGATATCGAAGCGGCGGCCCTTGACGCGGCATCCGACGAATCCTTCTTCCTGCCGAAGCTTGTCGAGGCTCGGCGTAAGCTGGAAGGAGCCGCCTTCGCGCATGTTGCGTTGGATGTTGTCGGCCAGCAGGTCGAAGATCCGCGGAGTCAGGATATATTGCCCGAATATGGTCAGGTAGTGGTCGCTCTTCACATCATGCGTCACAAGGTGTTCCTTGGCATACTCCCCTGAGGGTTTTTCCGCAAACTCCGTGATCGACAGCAAGCTTCCTCCCTCTTCCCATTCGCCGGTTACGCATCCAAAGCGCTTGATTGCTTCGGCCGGTGTTTCCTGCAGGCCCACCACGCTTCGGCCCGTGCGCTCGTAGATATCCATCAGTTGCCGGATGCAGGAGGTGTCGGTGTCGGAGGCAAACAGGTGGTCGCCGAGCACGAGCATGAACGCCTCCTGTCCCACCCATTCCTTTGCGCAGTGTACCGCATGGCCGAAACCCTCCTGCGAGTCCTGCGTCAACAAGGTCACCTTGTTGCCAATATCCATGATGTGCTGCATGTAGCGCTGGTCTTCCTTCGACAGCTTGTTGACGTGTTCAATCGCCAACTGCCGATGGAAGAATTCCTCGAATATTTCGCGGTCGGCGGGTTGGATGACAATGCCGATCTCTTCGATTCCCGCGTTCAAAACCTGCTCGACGATTGCCATGATCACGGGCTTTGCGCGGCCGTCGCGGTCGATGATAGGAAACAGTTCCTTCTTCAGTGTTTTGGTGGAGGGGAAGAGCTGGTTGCCGAAGCCGGCGGCGGGAATCACGGCCTTGCGCAGGCGGCCGACGGACTCAATGTCCAGTTTCATGCAGGGCATCTTAAGGTCGCGCTCGATGATCTCGATGACCTTGTCTTGCGCTTCGGCGTTCTGGACGAGGAACTGGGCGGTGCCGTCGCCCTGCGAGCCAACGCCCTTACCTCCGAGGATGTAGGGCTGGATCGGTTCGTAGGCCAGCAACTTGTGCAAGACGGGGGAGGTCAGCTGGGACGGACAGGCCGGCTGCAAGTGACGGTCGAACTGCTCCTGCGCCTCGTTCATCAGTTTGCCAAGGGCCTGGACCTCGCCGCCGCGAACCGCTTCGGATGCCCGCCTTACGATGTCGGCGTTGATCGGGCCAAGGTATTCCTGAACCTGCTGCTGGAGCTCATTGTCGGCGAAGGGGTAGCACTGGTTGAGCTTGGCCAGGATTTCCTTGGTGTCCTTGAAGGCCTTCAGGTCAACGATCACATAGTGCAGCGTTTGGGGTACGGATATTTCCTCCACATCGAGGCGGTCGCCGTCGAACGTCATGGTGACGGGGCGGTTGCCATAGGCGCAGCCTTGGTCGAGGCGGCCGCAGCGCGAGGGTGTGGTGATCTCGCCCATGTAGGCATATTCCATTTCACCGCGCACGGTCATCTTGAGGTCGTAGACACGGTTGAACGCCCGGGCCACCAGCACGCAGATGGCAGCCGATGACGAGAGGCCTTTTTGAACGGGAAGGTCGGTCAGGTAGTTGTCGATTTCCAGGCCGCGTACGCGGTAGTGCGTGATGATCTGGTAGGCGACGCCGGCGGCATAGCTGGTAAAGCCGCCCTTCATGGCCTCCTCCAGCAACGCTTCGCGTTCCATGGGGATTTCAAACGGCCCCTTGCGCCGGCCATCCTCGAACGAGGCGTGCAAGACCAGCTTGTCGGGGTGGGGCTTTACGTTGGCATAGAGCCCCTGGTTGGTTCCGACGATGAGTGCGTAACCCTTTTCGATGTTGGCGTTGATGCGCCGGTAGCCGCCCGCCCAGTCCGAGTGTTCCCCAAACAGGCAGATTCTGCCCGGTACGAAAATTTTCATGCGTCGTCCCCTTCAAAAGATCTATTTATTTACATGGAACAGGGTGCGTTGGAAGCCTAAAATCCGTTTTCGAATTACACCTCAACATGCCTGTTGAGTCTGGAGGTAGCGATTCATGTCGATATTGATCAAAAACGTAGAGTGGAATGGCAAGCAAACCGATGTATTGATCGAGGGCAACCGGTTTTCAAAAATCGGGAGCGGGATCGAGGGGCCGGCGGAAACCATAATCGACGGAGATGGGAAAGCGATTCTTCCGACGTTCGTGAACATGCACACCCATGCGGCCATGTCGTTGCTGCGCAGTTATGCCGACGACCTGGAATTGCACGACTGGCTGACCAACTATATTTGGCCGTTGGAGGCGCAGATGACCGAGGAGGACATCTACCACGGGACCCGTCTAGCCTGTTTGGAAATGATCAAGTCGGGTACCACCTGCTTCAACGACATGTACTGGCATTTCCACGGTACGGCGCGGGCCGTGGAGGAGATGGGGGTGCGGGCCATCCTTTCATCCGTGTTCATCGATTTCAGCAATGAGGAAAAGGCCGCGGAGCAGCGGAAGCTGACCAAAACGCTGTTCTACAAGGAGGCCGACCGCTATTCGGACCGGATTGGTTTTGCGCTGGGCCCGCACGCCCTCTACTCGGTGTCCGAAAAATCCCTGCGCTGGATCCGCGACTTTGCCGATGAAAACGACTTGCTGATCCATATCCATGTTTCGGAAACCGTAAAGGAAGTCGATGACTGCCTGTCGCAGTACGGCTTGCGCCCGGTGCAATGGCTGGACAAGATCGGCCTGCTGGGCCCGAACGTCATTGCTGCGCATGTGGTTCATGTGACCAATGCGGAAATACGGATCCTGGCCGATCGCGGCGTAAAGGTGGTTCACAATCCGGTTTCAAACATGAAACTCGCATCCGGCAGTTTCCCGTACGGACGGATGCTGGCGAACGGGGTGGAGGTATTCCTGGGCACGGATGGATGTTCCTCGAACAACAATCTGGACATGATGGAGGAGATGAAGTTCGCTTCACTGCACGCCAAACTGTTGTTGAGCGATCCGACGGCACTTCCGACCCGTCAGGTCTTCGACATGGCAACGAAATGCGGTGCGGCCGCGCTGGGCATCGACTGCGGTGAGATCAAGGAGGGAAAGCTGGCCGACTGCATGTTGGTCGACCTATCCAACCACCGATTGGTACCTGGATACCACTTGCTCGACGACATCGTCTACAGCGCGGACAGCTCCTGCATCGATACCGTGATTTGCGACGGCCGTATTCTGATGCAATGCGGCAAGGTGGAGGGCGAGGATGAGATTGTTTCCCGGGCGCGCGAATACGCGAAACGCTTCAAGAAGTGATCCGTCGTCCTAGATCAAGGTTGGACTTAAGCATGCGGAACAAAGGCTTCCGCCTTGGTCGGGGCGCTGAGAATAATTCGGATTGGATTTAGTGCAGGATAACGGCAGCCATCAGGCCGATCATTACAAGCCCGGAAAGGGCCATCGAAATTTCCACTGCCAAAATAGACCATGATTTCATGAGAATACCTTTCAATTGAATTACCTATGATCTAGCAAATTGCAGGCCACCGCTGATTTGTGCCCGTATGTCCAATATTCTGGGCGTACGAAACGTTGCAGATTCTCATATATGAGAGCTTTTGCGGTGTCGCGCGGATTTTCGAGACTTGAAAATAGGATTGCACCATTCGTTTTCGTCCATACACTTGCATCAGCTACGGAGGGCATGGTTATGAGCACGAAACTGTTTCGCAAAGAGCAACGTCCCTGGTCTTCAATTGTCGTCGATGGTGTTGAGAGGGCTCCGAGCCGGGCCATGCTGCGCGCCGTAGGCTTCAAGGATGCCGATTTCAAAAAACCTCAGGTCGGGATTGCCTCGACCTGGAGCATGGTAACCCCCTGCAACATGCATCTGGATGTGCTTGCCAAGGAAGCGGACAAGGGGGTGGGCATTGCCGGCGGAAAGGGTGTCGAATTCAACACGATCACGATTTCCGACGGTATTTCGATGGGAACCGAGGGCATGAAGTATTCCCTGGTTTCACGGGAAATCATAGCTGATTCCATCGAGGCCGTTGTTGCGTGCGAAGGATTCGACGGCGTAGTGGCTTTCGGCGGCTGCGACAAGAACATGCCTGGATGCCTGATGGCGTTGGCGCGCCTGGACCGACCTTCCGTGTTTGTCTATGGGGGGAGCATCAAGCCGGGCTGTTATTGCGGCAAGGACGTGGATATCGTGTCGGTGTTCGAGGCGGTAGGACAGCATGCCAAAGGCGAGATCAATTCCGGCGAGCTAGCCGCCATCGAGAAAGCCGCCATTCCGGGGCAGGGGGCATGCGGGGGCATGTATACCGCCAATACCATGGCATCGGCGATTGAGGCGCTGGGGATGAGTCTAACCAACAGCAGCTCGCGTGTCGCTGAATCCAAGGAGAAGCAGGAGGAAGCCCATGCCGCCGGCCGCGCGGTTATGCATTTGATCGAGCGCGGAATCCGCCCATCGGACATCTTGACGAGGGACGCCTTTCTGAATGCCATTGCCGTGGTTACGGCGCTGGGCGGTTCGACCAACGCCGTCCTTCATCTGCTGGCCATGGCACATACCGCCAAGGTTCGGTTATCCTTGAACGACTTTACTGCGGTCGGAAAAAAAGTCCCGGTACTGGCGGACCTCAAGCCCAGCGGGAAATATGTCATGGCCGATCTGGCGGCCATCGGCGGAGTGGCGCCCTTGATGTCGCGCCTGATGCGCGAGGAGTTGATCAATGGCGATTGCATGACCGTTACCGGAAAAACCATCAAGCAAAACCTGTCCAACGTAAAATCCTATCCCAAAAAGCAGAGCATCGTACGGCCCGTGAAAAAGCCCATAAAGCCGGAAGGCCATTTGGTGATCCTGAAGGGCAACCTTGCACCCGATGGCGCCGTCGCCAAGATTTCAGGGAAAGAGGGGCTCGGGTTTTCTGGAAGCGCGGTGGTTTTCAACTCCGAAGAGCAGGCGTTGAAGAAGATCTTGGATGGTTCCGTAAAAAAAGGACAGGTTGTGGTGATCCGCTACGAGGGTCCGAAAGGCGGGCCGGGCATGCGCGAAATGCTGGCGCCTACCTCCGCGATCATGGGCCGGGGATTGGGGCAGGATGTTGCCCTCATTACGGATGGACGATTTTCCGGAGGAAGCCATGGATTCGTGATAGGGCATATTACACCTGAAGCCTATGTGGGCGGACCCTTGGCGATCGTTAAAAACGGCGACCTCATCACCATCGATGCGAAAAAACGATCTATAGCGGTGAAGCTCTCCAAGGCGGAAATCCAGCGCCGTCTCTCCAACTGGAAGCCGCCTAGACCGCGCTACAAAAGAGGTGCGCTGGCCAAATATTCCCAACTCGTGGGGCCGGCTTCAAAAGGGGCGGTAACGGATTAGCACCGAAACCTGAGTGGTAATTGCGTCTTTTTTCGCCTGATGGAATCGCGTAGTCTTGGCCGCACCATACGGAGGAAGAAGATGAAAATTGAAGTGTTTGCGCTTTGCGATGCCGCTACCGATACCCATGGAAAACTAAACATTCTGGGTACGTTTGATCAGATATATGCCGCAAAAATGCCGATCACGCATCCTGCTTGCGCCATTGCGCTGCGTTTGCGCTTCGACAAGATGGAGGAAGGCATCCATCGCATCAAACTGCAGATGGTTAATCCGGACGGCGTTCCGGTGCTGAAATCCATGGAAGGGGATGTCAACCCACGCATGGCCGCCGACATTGATTCCGTTGCGGTCAACCTGATCCTTAACTTCCAGAATATCAAGTTCGAGGATTTTGCCGACTACCAGATCAACCTGACCATCGATGATGTCGCTATGGGAACCCTTCCGTTGCGCGTCCGCGAAATGCCGCGCCATCACGTGGCATGATGGATATGCTTTTCAGAAACTTGGAAAACAATAATCCCGCAGACTGTTCCGTTTAGTTTCCATATTGAGCGAGGCATCAGGTGGTGTCCGACGCGTCATACGGCTGAATCCCCGTCCGTATGGCGCTTTTTTTTGGTTCATGACCCATTTCCGGGGATAACCGAAGAAATCCTCTACGCATGGCTCCGAGGACACGACAAAGCAGTTTCCCTGAAAAATCCAAAGCCTTGAAGCGCTCCTTTGTAGTTCTGTCGCAACGCAGTGTAGACGGTTTCCCGGAAATGGGTCATGAACCTTTTTTCGGCTCTCCATGAACGACAGGGGCGATCGCCGACTCTCATAATGCAGTTGGACAAACAAAGGCGATCGCCGAGGCCCCAAAGAAACTTTTGCCGGCAGGGAATAAAAAAACCTCGCGAGCAATTGCTTGCGAGGTTTTAAATTGGTGGCTGAGGGGGGACTTGAACCCTCGACACCCGGATTATGATTCCGGTGCTCTGACCAACTGAGCTACTCAGCCATTTCTCAAAAAGAGATGCAGAAGATAGTTAAACGCCCCTGCCATGGCAAGGGCAATATTCACTCTTTTTCCGCCGCCAAAACGCGCAGCGATTGTCCATCCACAAAGACATCTTCAATGACGGCCTTGCCTTCCAATATGCGGACTTTGGCCCAGCAGTTGGTGGTTCGCGCAGCGTTTCTGGCCAAGGCTTCCGCGCGGGGGGCCTTGGCCTCGTCCATGTAGAACCGGTCAAACGGGATGTCGATCCGCAATCCCTTGTATTCGGATTTGTTCCGCGCTTGATTCCATTGGCGGTATCGGCCTTGGTAACGGGTTTCGAGATAGTCGCCATCGTCCGGCTTATCAGCGCGCCATCTTGAAAAATAGGCGAATCCATCCTCGCCGGTTTCAATGAGGGCATACATCCTCGCCCCGTACCCCAGTTCAATGCTGCTTTCATCGGAACAGGGGATATGGTCGTGCTGGTACCCCAACTGGACATAGCGGCCGCGGAAGGGGTCGGCAGGATCGATGGGCCGCGTCAGGAACCGAAAGACCTTTCCTTCGCGCAGGATTTTCTCTTTGCTTTGTATCCGCGAAAACGGCACGGCGAACTGTGCCGCCACGAGGATGACCATAAGGATTGCGGACCATTTTTTCATGCGGTGACCTCCTTCCGGTTACGGCGGCGCACCATGACCAGGTTAACGGTCAGGAAGATGGTGCCGAGGATGATGAATACGATGCCGCGGGCAAGATAGCCGTATTCCGCGTCGAAGAACCGGGTAACGAGCAACAACGCGAGGATCCCCATACCGCCGTTGAGTTGCCGAAGCTGGTTCTTCCTGCAACCCAGCACGATGTACATGATGCCAAGAAACAGCATGAATGCATTGAAGATCAGTGCGTTGAACAGGTTCGCATCATCCATCAGCGAGCCCGTGGCGAAACACAGGCCAGTGACCAGTGGAAATATGCCCATGGTGACGGTTTCAATAGAATCGCGCCGAACGGTTTTCAGCGCGATAACGATCCATCCGACGGCGCACAGCAGGGTAATGCCGCCATCCATCCATGCACCCCAAGACTGGTACGACCAGCCCGAGTGGGTATATCCCCAACCGACATCGTGCCACATGTCCTCCCAGGTTAGCATATAGGAGAGTGCAACGATTCCAATCGTGCTGAAGGTTTTGGGAATATTATGCCAACCTTGGCGATCGCCATAGAGCCGGACACCGATCAGTCCGATGCCGGCCAGCAGGGAGGAATAGGTGATCATCCAAAGGCCGGGAACCGTATGTTCGAACACGATGCCAAGGGCTATCCACAAGGCAATAATAAGGCCGGCAAAGCTGATTGAGCTTTCCACAGCGTAGCGTTCGTTGCGTACCAGCCGGACCAAGTGCGCCACGGGAGGCAGAAGCAGGGGCCAAAATCCCGCAGCGTGTCCGTAAGTGTTCTGGGCCACGCCACTCCAGCCGCAGATCAGGGCCAGATAAATCAAATACACGCCGGTTGAATGCAGCAGGTACATCAGGGGCATGGCCAGCAACGACCAGCTTAACAGGAAGCCCGGCATATTGCCGGGAAGGTGATAGGTTTGGCCAATCAGCGAGAGTGTCGCGCCTATGGCCAGTGTGTGGAATATGCCTGATGCCTCGCGCAGGGCGATACTCCCGTTACGGGCCAGGGCCAGCACACTTAGCGCAACGCCTATCGCCAATGGACAAAACGACAATATCGCTCGTGTGGGCCTCGTCAGGTCTTCCCAGTTGTGGGCGAACAGGAGGATGATGCCCGCGCCAATCAACAGGGATCCCATGATGGCAAAGGCGACCACCGCCCAATGCATCCCGCTACGGGTATTGGTGTCGTAGTAGGTCCTGATGCCATCCGTGGTATCGGATGATAGGACACCTGCGCTTTCCAGCAACGGGAGTTCCTTCATTAGCCATTGCCTGTGCTTATCCGATATTTTTCTCATTCGGGGGGCTCCCTTTCTTGTTCGGCGGCAGGAGAGAAGATCTGGGAGTGTTTCTCCGGGGCCTCGAAGACTTTGGTGAAATGCCTCAGCAATCGGGCACCGTGGTAGCCGTCGATATAGCGATGGTCAAACGTGAAACCGATCTTGACGCGTTGCTGAGCGCGGATCGCCCCGGCCTCGGCAATCACGCCCTCGAAGGGTTTTCCGACGGCCGCCAGAAAGGCCGTGCGCGCAACCGGCGTCAATGGGGTGAATGCGTTTTGCAAACCGAGTGCGCCAATGTTCGTGATGATGAAGGAGCCGAAGCGGTCCCGTTGCATGCCCGGGGCTTTCGTTGCCAGGTTCAATGTGTATTTGACGAAGTCGCCGACTAGGAAAAGGGGCGTGGCAAGAAACATCGGGATGCGGCTCAGGTTTCGATCCAATGCATGAAACTCCGGATCGTCACCATGCCGCAAGCGGGTAATTTCCCGGTCGCAGATTTCCGCGATCTCGTCGAGCGCGAGTTGATCGATGTTGTGGATGGAAAATCCACTGAGGTCGGCACCTTTCTTATGCTTGAGCAGCGTGCTGATGAACGCGGAGACTTCTTTTCGGCGATACAGGCGGCCGCGCAGGATCACGCTGTTGAGGTCGGGATGACGGACAAAACAGTCGCCAAGAATCTTGGCCACATAATGCGTAATGGTAAGCGGCCGGTCGGTCTGCATCTGTTTCAGGAACCGCTCAGCCGGCTCCATGTTGAGCTCCACCTCAGCGTAGGTCTGCGGATCGCGCGGATGCCGCCAGGTGCCCAGCGAAATCTTCCGGAATGCCGTTAGTTGGAGTTTGCCGTCTGTTTCAATGTGTTTCATAGCTTTACATTATACGTTTCATTCCGCGCTGCGCGCAAATCCAATACAATCGATTATTCCGTTTCGTTTTTCACCGCACAGCGGTTTCGAAGGTTTTTCTTGAAGGTCGTCCTTCTCCAGCGGGTGAAATCGTCGGAATAGAGTTTCATTGCCAACTGATGGAATCCTTTGCGCAGCTCGTCGCCGGTCATACCCTGCGGCCGGAAGTTGAGGTCGAACAAAGTGCACTTCTTCCAGTTGGTGGGTTCCAGCAATCGACCGGATTTTTTCATCCGTTCATACAACGTTGTTCCGGGAAAAGCCGTGAGTATTGTGATCTGGACTTCATAGAGTTCTGTTTCCTGAACGAATGTGTAGATCTGGTCGAAGATGGCTGAGGTTTGCCCGTCGAGTCCTACGATAAAGCAACCGTTGACTGTGATGCCATGCGACTGGATTATGCGAATGGCATTCCGGTACTCCGTGAAGCGGTTTTGTTTCCAATTGGAACGTTCTTCCAAACCATTCAAGGGTCCTGCCGTGGGGCTTTCAAAACCGATCAGCACCTGGGCACATCCGGAGTCGCGCATCATATGCAGCAGTGCAGGATCCTCGGCGACGGTTAGGTCGGTTTCGGTGAACCATTTGATGTTCCGCTTAACCAGTTCCGGTAAAAGAGCCTTCCAGTAGGCCTTGTTCACGAAGCTATTGTCATCCGCAAACTCGATGAACGGGTGCGGCCAGATTTCACAGATCCGATCCACTTCGGCCAGCACCTTTTCAACCGGTTTCTGTTTGTAGTGCGAGCAGATGAGGTTGGAGCCCGCGCAGAATTCGCACTGATGCGGACAACCTCGACTGGTCTGTACGGTCAGCCGGTTGTATTTTGAAATGTCGAGCAACTCGAAGGCCGGCATAGGGGCGTCGGCCAAGTCGTAGTCCATGTTGCGGGCGTCGTAGATGAGTTTCAGTTGATGAGCTTCCGCATCTTCCAGTATTTCGTGCCATACCGGCTCTCCCTCGCCCAGTACGACGGATGTCGCGTATTTTTGTGCCTCGTGCGGCAGTGCCGTTACATGCGGCCCTCCTAGAACGACGGGCGTCCCGGCCGCCCGATAGCGAAGCGCCAGCTCATAGGCCTCGTTGATCTGGGCACTGTAGCTGGATATCGCCACAAGATCGAAGGGAGTCAACACATGGTCTTCGGCGGCAAGGTCGGGAATCTCGATGTAGCGGACGTCATGCTTTTGCGGTGTCATGCCGGCCAGCGTCAACAGCCCGAGGCTAGGGAGGGATGCAATCTGTTTGCTTCGTTCGACAAAGCCGGGCAGGGTGAGCCCGAGTTCGAGCAGTTCGGTATCGCAGGCGCGGATGCCACTCATGGCAATGAATCCAATTTTCATGACTACACCATCCTTTCTATGAACAATATGATCGATAGGATCACGGATCCTGCGGGAATAAAAAACAGGTGGCGAAAGGCCGGCTTAAACGCACTAAGATAGCAAAGCAACGGCATCGTTACGGCTCCGACGATCATCAGGATTGATGTCACCCCCGCATCTATGCCGAGCTGCAAACCAGTGAGCCCGATTCCGAGATTCAGGAAACCAATGCCAAAGAAGGCAATATGCCCAAGCCGGATCATGCGGCGGGGCCAAGAAGTGTAACCGCCAAGCCAATCGAATCGATAGAAGAACAGGCCTGGGATGGCTCCCGAAATCCCGCCGAGCAAAAAACCGATCCATGCTGCCATAATGTTAATCATTGTG
>JBNLGU010000061.1:0-18286 GCA_050306215.1 Pontiella sp. | reverse complement strand
GAAAACCGCTATCGGAATTCTTCAGCCCAGATGAATTGGCCGGAGATGATCAGCTCTATGATTCTGCGGCTTTTTTGCCGCTTTACGAACATTTCGGCCTTTTTAGCGATTGCAGTTGAAATTAACTCCACCGTTGCCACTCGTTTCCATGGGCCTCTGCTCTTGGCGGCTGCAACGGCGTTGGCATTGTGCTGGAGCAGGCGACGGTCGGGATCAAGGGCGGAACCGATATAATAGCGGCCGGATTCTACGGATTGCAGGATGTACAACTATCCACGCATAAAAAACTGGAGCCAGTGGAGGGAGTCGAACCCCCGACCAGCTGATTACAAATCAGCTGCTCTGCCACTGAGCTACACTGGCTCAAAGGAACGGCGAATTATGCGAATCTGCCCCCTGAAGTCAATACACCGGATTCACTATTTTCCTTTGGAAGGCGATCTGCTTAACTGCGGCTTAACTCGATGGCTACCATGCCGGAAAAGGGAGGCCCCCGATGAGCAAACCGAAAACGTGGCGGTGCGAAGTATGTGGCCACATTCATGAAGGGGATGCCCCGCCGGACCATTGCCCGGTCTGCGGCGTTCCGGCCAGCATGTTCAAGGAAGTCGATGAACCGGCAGAGCCGGAAGAAGACGAAGCACCTTCCGCTACCCCAACCAAAACGTGGCGTTGCACGGTCTGCGGCTATATCCATCAGGGGGACGCCCCACCGGACGAGTGCCCGGTCTGCGGCGCGGCGGCCAAGGATTTTGAAGCGGTGGAAACGCGGGATGCGGCGCAGGCCGTCGAACCTTCCGCGCCGTCAACCCAGCGCATCGTCATCGTGGGCGGCGGCATCGCGGGCTTGTCGGCCGCGGAGAGCGCTCGCGAGGCCTCTCCGGAGGCGGAGATTGTGCTGCTGTCGGCCGAAGGCGAGCTACCCTACTACCGCCTGAACCTGACCCGCTACCTGGCCGGCGAGCTGGACGACGACACGTTGCCGGTGCATCCGGCGAAATGGTACGAGGAACAGAGAATCGATGTGCGCCTCGGCATGGAGCTGGCAACGATCGATACCACCGGCAAAGCCATCGAGCTGACCAGCGGCGACCGCGTGGAATACGACAAGCTGGTTATTGCCACGGGCGCGCATCCGTTTGTACCGCCGATTCCCGGCCGCGAGCTGCCGCACGTCCATACGTTGCGGACGGCCAACGAGGCCAAGGCGATTTTGACCGCCGTGAAAAAGGGCATGCAGGTGGTTTGCATCGGCGGCGGGATCTTGGGGCTGGAAACGGCGGGGGCTTTGGCGCGCCACGGTGCGGGGGTGACGGTGCTGGAATCGTTCGACCATCTGATGCCCCGACAATTGAACAGCGCGGGCAGCGAAGTGCTGGCGAAGCATCTCTATACGCTCGGCATTGATGTAATGACACAGGTCCAGGCCGAGCGGATCGATGCCAAGTCGGTGGAGCTATCCGGCGGAAGCATCCTTCCGGCTGACCTGGTGGTAATCATGGTGGGTGTGCGCGCCAACACGGGCCCGCTGGCTGCGGCCGGCCTGCCGGTGCGCTTCGGCGTACTGGTGGATAACTACATGCGCACCTCGAACCCCGATGTTCTCGCGGCGGGCGATGTGTGCGAGCACGACGGCGTGATGTATGGTTCGTGGGCGGCCGCGCAGTTCCAAGGTAAGATTGCCGGCATGAATGCCGCAGGCTCGCCGACGCAGTTTGGCGGTATTCCGCGATCGCATAGCCTGAAGGTGCTGGGCAAGAATATGTTCAGCATCGGCGAGATTTCCTCCACCGATGGTAGCTACCGGATGATCGATGAGGCCGGCGACGACTACCGGATGTTCATGCTCCACGACGAGGTACTGGTCGGGGCGTTGCTAATCGGCGATACGGGCCTGATGCAGGCCTGCCGTAAAGCCATTGAAGAACGGAGACCGCTGGGGACCGGCGCGACAGCCGCCGACGTTGCCGCCCAACTGGCGGAATGATGGGCAGGAAAGTTCCGGGGCATAAAGATTTCCAAGGCCACGGATGAACACCGATGCACACGGATTGCCGTATACGGTTTTCACCACGGAGGAGACAGAGGGTCACGGAGCTCTGCTCAACATTGGATTCTTTCGACGGGATAACCGGATGGAGGAGGATCCTGTTGATCCTGTCTAAAATCAACGCCTTTACGCCCTCGGCGTCTCTGCGAGAGATAGGGACCTGCGCCTAGATGGATTCGAGAAAGTCGGCGAGGCGTTGCTTGGCGTAGGCCAGGCGTTCGAGCAGCATTTCGTGCACGGCGGTGCTGACCTCCGCAAATTCCTCGCGGCTGTCGATCAGGCGGTCGAGTTCGTTCTGCATGTGGTCGAAGTCGCATTCGTCGACACTGCCGGCGGACACATGGCCGAACGGGGCGAGGAAGTTATCCACCTTCGAGCCGCGGCTGATACCAATGATGGGCACATGCAACACCGAGGCAAGGATGAGCAGATGCAGCCGGCTGCTGATGACGAGGTCGAGGTGGCCGGCGATGGCGAGGATTTCCCGAGGGGATCGCTTGCCATGGATGACGACCGAGCAGGCCTGGTTTTGCATGCGTTCGCGCAGGCCGTCCATGAGCGGCGCATCGGTGGCGTGGTTCATGGGCAGGAATACGATCCGGTGGTCGCGTTCGGCCAACCGGTCGAGGAAGTCGATCAGTTCCTGATCGCGGACCAGCTGGCGCTGGGCGGAGATGCACAGCCCGACCTTGCGCTGGTCGGATTCGATCAGGGCCCGCGCCTCCGGCGGCAGGTCGATGTCCTGCCACGGTGCAGGCTTGAGCAGCTCGGCCGAGTCGGCCCCCACGATGGCGCGGGGTACATCGCCGCATTCCTGCACGGCGGTGAGGGTTTCGGGATCGCGCAGCACCACGAGGTCGCACAGGTTGAGCTGTTCGACGATCTTGCGGCGGGCGCGGCTTTCGGTGGCGCGCTCGACCCGTTGAATGAAATCGACTTTGTTGAGCGTGAGTCTGGTCAGCAGCGAGAGGAGCGTGCGGCGCTTGCCGGGCAGCACGCGGTAGATGTAGGGATTGAGGTTGCGGTTCATCCCCACGCCCCACACGACGGTGCGGGTTTCGTATTGGTGGGCGATCGCGAGCATGGACAGCGGAATTTCAGGATAGTCGGACAGGCCGGTGGCACCGGCCCAGATAAAGACATCGGCGGCGGCGAGGCATTCCCTCATCTGGAGCTTGCTGTAGGGCGGCGCGAAGCCGAACAGAGGCACCGTTTCTACCCGCAGGCGTTCCGCGGTATCCTTGGGATCGTCGGTGCTGACCGTGATGCGCGCCGAAGGGCATAGTTCGCGCAGGATCTCAACGATGCATTCGAGAATGGCTTCATCTCCGGCATTGTTGCGTCCGAACGGTACGCCCCCTAAAAGAATATTGAGTCCACGCTTCAATCAACCTCCGGCCAACCTAACTAAGCACCGAGGATATCGGATCACTGTTGCTATGCTATCAAAAAGCGGCTTTTAATAGCGCCAACACCCTTCTATGCTGGGCCGCATGCAAAATTATCCATCCATTACCAGACTGATCCTGGCCAGCCGCTCGCCGCGCCGGAGGGAACTGCTGGGTTCGTTGGGCATCGAATTCACGGTGCAAGTGCCGGCCATCGACGAAACGCCGAGGCCGGGCGAGGCGCCGCGCTTCTTTGCCGAGCGCATTGCGGAAGAAAAGGCGCAGGCCATTGCCACCGAGCTGGATACGGTCGTGGTGGCGGCGGACACCATCGTAGTGCTGGGCGACACCATCCTAGGCAAGCCGGCCAGCCCGCAGCATGCCAAGGAAATGCTTACCGCCCTCTCGGGAAAAGCGCACCAGGTCATCACGGCGGTTTGCGTCAGGAACAGCGAGCATTGCTCCGTGTTTTCGGTGTGCACCGCGGTGGAGTTCCGGTCGCTGGCGACGGAGGAGATCGACCGCTACGTTGCAACCGGCTGCCCGATGGACAAGGCGGGCGCGTATGCCATCCAGGGCGGGGCGGCCCACATGGTGAAGGCCATCCAGGGCTCCTATACCAACGTGGTCGGACTACCGTTGTGCGAGCTCCATGAAACCTTGCTTTCTTTTTGATTCAACCCTTTTCACGCGGTATAAGAACGTAACTTTAGAATAGGTTCGATATCCATGCTGGATCAGATGCTCAATACCGTTTGCGGCCTGCTACCGCCGCCTCTCCTTTCCGAGGCTGCCACGCCGTTTACCGCGGGGCCGGAAGGGCGCATGAGCTATCTGGCCTCCGACACGGTGCTGATGACGATATTCGGTTGCATGGTGCTGCTGCTCCTGGGCGTGCTGATCCGCATGCGGAAGCTGCGCACCGAGCTGGAGCATGAAACCGCCGCCCTCAAGAAAAGCGAAAGCCATTTACGCGTGATGGGCGACAACCTGCCCAACATCACCATCTTCCAGTTGCTCTACGACACGGCGGATCGGACCTTCCGATTTTCCTACATCAGCAAGGGTTACGAGCGCGTGCTCGGGCTCGACCGGGCCCATATCATGGACGACGCCCAGCTGGCGATGGACCATGTCTACGAAGCCGATATCGCAACGCTGAAGCAAGCCTTCGCCGACAGCACGGAGCAGATGGAGTCCATCAGCATCGAAATCCGGGTGCTGGACGTGACCGGAAAATACAAGTGGCTGCACATCAGTGCGATTCCCCAGCGAATGGAGGAACTACTGCTCTGGGACGGCTTCATGCAGGACATCTCGGCCACGAAGGAAGCACAGCAAAACGCCATCGAGGAATACCAGAACTTCAGCCACCTCTTTGAAACCATCGACGACCTGCTGATTGTGTGCGACATGGACGGTCGGCTGCAGCACACCAACCCATCGATCGAACAGCGGCTGGGCTTCTCGCGGGAAGAGATGGCTGGCATGAGCATCTTCGAGCTCTACCCCAAGGAGCATCAGGAAGCGGTCTTCAAGGTGGTGGCCCACCTGCAAAGCGACAGCACCGCCACCTGCGGCTTCCCCATGCAGATGAAGAGCGGTGCCATCATCCTGGTGGAAATGAACCTGTTCAAAGGTACATGGAAACACCGGCCCGCCCTCTTTGGCGTCGCGCACGACGTGGCCCGCTACCAGCAGACCGAAAGCGCGTTGCGCGAATCGCAGAAAATGCTGCAGCTCATTATCGACTCCATTCCCATGTCGATCTTCTGGAAGGACAAGGATTCGGTTTACCTGGGTTGTAACGACGCCTTTGTCCGCGAAAGCCACATGGCCACGCAAGCCGATGTGGTGAACAAAACCCCGTACGACCTGTTCGATCCCGAAACCGCAGGCAACATCGTCGAACGCGACCAAGGTGTGATCACTGCGAACCAGCCGCAAATGAACCTTTCCGAATCGCACACCCGCCCTGACGGCAGCGTCGGCTGGCGCGAAATCAGTTTGATCCCGCTGCGCAACGAAACCGGCCAGGCCGTCGGCGTACTGGGCGTTTGGCGCGACGTTACGGAACAGAACCGGGCCGAAGACCGCCTCAAGCGGACGCTGGACGACATGGAACGCTTCAACCAACTCATGCGCGGCCGCGAGCGCCGCACCCTTGAACTGAAGGATGAGATCAACGACCTGCTGCTGGAACTGGGCCGGTCGAAGAAATACCGCACCACCTCGGAAGACATGTCGTAATGGAAGAGTACCGCACAGATCCGCTAAGGGCGAATTCGGGAAGGAGCTTCATCCTGACCGCGGTGGTCTACGTTTTCGGTATTCTGGCGTTTTCCACCTGGTCCTACTTCGAACACCAAACCACCCTGGAACAACATGCGGAACTGCGCGCCCCGGAAAAACAGCGACACATCAACCGAGTGGCGCTGGTGGAAGGAGCCGAAACCATTTTCCTATTGCTGGTGTCGATCCCGCTCATCATGTTCTACCGCCACACCCGGGCCCATAGCACCAGCCAGGTCGCCGAACTCAACAACCGCTTGAAAAAGGACAACGAAAAGCTCGTGCAGCACGAGAAGGAGCTCGAGAACGCCATCCACGACCTGGAACGCTTCAATGCGGTCGCGACCGGCCGCGAGCTGCGCATCATTGAGCTCAAGAGCGAAGTAAACGCCTTGCTCGAAGAGTTGGACCGCCCCGGCCGCTACAACACGGCACCATCCCAGGGAACCAACGAATGAGCCAGCCCCGCCAGCACTCCCATCTCGAAACCCGGCTCGGCATCGGCTATGCCCTCGGCGCGGTACTGAACGTACTCATCCTGGCCTTGGCTCTCCAAGGCCTGGCGCTGGTGACGGATCCCTTCTTCAAATACTTTTCTGGGCTGTTCATCCTGATCGTCGCCTTCGTCGGCTATCTGGCCGGCCGGTTTGTCGGGCGGCGGATCGAAGAGGAAAACAACACGACCAATCAGGAGATGCAGGAACAATTGACCGTGATGCAGGAACTGGTAAAGGCCAACGAGTTCCTCGAAACCGAAGCCGAAGGCCTCAAGAAGCACCGGCAGGCGCTGCTGAGCATCATGGAGGATGCCGAGCGCTACAACCTGGAGCTGAAGAAGGAAATCGCCGAACGCAAGCGTGCGGAGGCCGAAGCCGCCCAGGCTCGAAAGAACATGGAACTCATCCTGCACGGCGGGGACCTGGGATACTGGAGTTGGGATATCTCCCACAACCACTACTCCTGCAACGAACGTTTCGGGGCCATCATTGGCGTTCCCCTCGACGAGATCGATTCCTATGCGGACTGGCGCAAAGACCATCTGCACCCGGACGACGCCCAGCAGGTCGGGCGCACCCTGTCGCAGCATCTGGCCGGCAAGAGCGAAATGTTCACCTGCGAGTACCGCCTACGCCGCAAGAGCGAATGGATCTGGGTGCTCGACCGCGGGCGCGTGATCGAACATAACGACGAAAACAAGCCGATCCGCATGGTCGGAACCCTGCTCGATATCACCGACCGCAAGAAATACGAACTCGAAATCAAGGAATCCAACCGCCTGCTGGACAAGCGCAGCCGCGAACTCGAAGAAAACCAGCACATCATCATGGGCATGATGGAAGACGCCAACGATGCCCGCGAAAGCCTCGAACAGGCCAACCGGCAACTGCTTATTGCCCGCGAAAAAGCCGAGCAGGCCACCCGCGCCAAATCCGACTTTCTCGCCAGCATGAGCCACGAAATCCGCACGCCAATGAACGGCATTATCGGCACCACCAGCCTGATGCGCGATACCGCCCTGTCCGAAGAGCAGCGGGAATACCTGCGGATCATCCAGACCTCCGGCGATGCCCTGCTTACCCTCCTGAACGACATTCTCGACTTCTCAAAAATCGAAGCCGGCAAGCTCGACCTCGACAACCAGTCCTTCAACCTGCGCGAGGTCTGCGAGCACATCATAGAGCTGCTCACGCCCACGGCGCGCGAAAAAGGCATCGACCTGATCCTGCGCTATTCGCCCGGCACGCCGCCGCATGTCGTCGGGGACCCCGGCCGCATCCGGCAGATCATGATGAACCTCACCGGCAATGCGCTCAAGTTCACCCGCGAAGGCCACGTCTACATCGACATCGACTGCGTGGCAGGAACGGAACGGGAAACCTCCATCAACTTTTCCATCCAGGATACCGGCATCGGGATTTCCAAAGATGAACTGCCCCTGCTGTTCCAGAAGTTTTCGCAGGCGGACTCCTCGACCACCCGTGAATTTGGAGGCACGGGGCTGGGCCTGGCCATTTGCAAGCAGCTGGTCTCGCTGATGGGCGGGAAGATCGGCATGGAAAGCGAGCTGGGCAAGGGATCCACGTTCTGGTTCCGCCTCAACCTGCCCATTGCCGAACACGGCCGCGAGACGCAGCTCGACCAGACCCTGTTCAACAACGAAGAAGTGCTGGTCATCGACGAACGGAAGATTACGGGTCAGGCGCTGGTGGAATGGATGAACCGCTGGGGGCTGAAGGCCGAAATGGCGGCCTCGCTGGACGAAGCGGTACGGGTGGCCGAAAGCGGCCATCCCCGCCTGGTCCTGATGGAAGAGCATCTGGCCTACGAAGCGGACAATCCCTTCTTTGGCGATCCCCGCTTCCAGCACCTGTCGCTGCTGATCATATGCTCCATCGCCAACCGGGACTTCCGTTCGCTCGACCACGCCGGACCGGTCACCAACCTCGTCAAACCGTTAAGGCTCGGAAACCTGCTCGCCAAGGTGGGCCAGGCGCTCGACTATACCATCGCACCGCCCTCTCGCGCCCAAGCCGTGGCTCCGCCCAAGGCCAGGCCCACGGTGGAAACCTCCTCCATCGAGACGGTCGACACCCATCGCATCCTGCTGGTGGAGGACAACCTCGTCAATCAAACCGTCGCCAAGCGCATGCTGACCAAGGAAGGGTATCTTGTCGATGTCGCCGAAAACGGGGAACAGGCCCTCGGCAAGGTGGGTAACGGCGGGAAATACGACCTCATCTTCATGGATTGCCAGATGCCCCGCATGGACGGCTACGAAGCCTCGCGCAGGATACGCGAAATGGAGGCCGGCAATAGCGCGGCCTCGCGCGTCCCGATCATTGCGCTAACCGCCAACGCCATGCAAGGCGACCGCGAAAAGTGTCTCAGCGCCGGGATGGACGACTACATTGCCAAGCCGGTGAAGAAAGATGCGGTCTTCGAGATGCTGCGCCGCCATCTGGGCTGACGTTTTTCTGTTCTGCGTCAGTCGTCCGTCAGGTTGCACCGGTCGCATTTTGCACTATCGCACCCCATGGCCTTGCAGAAATAGGCCTCCGCACTCTCCTGCCAGCTGGCGTTGAAGCTGGGGCATTTTTCCGTGTATTCCGCAAAGCGCACAAGGCGCTGCAGAATGTGGTCGGGGATGGTATGCTCCATCGAGCAGGCAAACTCTTCCGCTTCCCGCGCCTCGATGCCCAGTACCTGCGTAAAGAAATGCAGTAGTGCCTCGTGCTTCTTGGCAATGCCGCCGGCAATCTCGCGCCCGTCCGCCGTCAGGGTGACGGACGAATACGGGGCATAGTTGATCAGCCCCTTTTCCGCCAACGCCTTCAGCGCCCCGGTCACCGAGGCGGCGCGGACCTTCATCCGCAGGGCGATCTCCTTGGGACGCGCCTTCCCCTCGTCGCGGGAAAGGAAATAAATCGTCTCCAGATAATCCTCCAGGCTGGCGCTGAGTTCAGGTGCGTTCATGGAAACGGGTATTAGCGGACCCCGGAAGTAAGCTCAACCTAACTTATGAACTATTTTGAGGAAACGACCGTGGCACTGGGAAGATCCCGTCTAAATAACTCGCAATCCGGATGCGCATCCCTATCATTCCCAAGCATGGATTTTAGTGGACAGCTCAAGACCCTTTTCAAGCCCCCGGAACGCCCCCATTCCCCCACGGCCGAACTGTCGGTCCGGGAGGGCAAGTGCAACGCCGCCAAGGATTTCGCATGGATGGCCACCAACGTTCCATGCCAGCAGGCCTGCCCCGTCGGAACGGACATCCCCGCCTATCTGACCGCCATTGCCGACGGCTGCCCGGACGAGGCCTACCGGATCAACCTGCGCGACAACGTCTTCCCCGCCGTGCTCGGCCGCGTCTGTTCCCGCCCGTGCGAGGCCGCCTGCCGGCACGGCTACGAAGGGCTCGGGGAGGCCGTGGCCATCTGCTTTTCAAAGCGCTCGGCCGCCGACTTCGCCAGCCAGGACCCCGTGTTGCTCGCTCCATGGTTTCCGCCCACCGGCAAACGCGTGGCGGTCATCGGCTCTGGAGTCGCGGGCCTGACGGCGGCGCGCAACCTGACCCTCTACGGCCATCGGGTAACAGTGTACGAAAAGCACAGCCGGCCCGGCGGCATGCTCAACCAGGGCATTCCGGAATTCCGGTTGCCGCGCGCGATCATTGAACGGGAAATCCGGCAGGTCGTGGAGCTGGGCGTGGAAGTGGTCTGCAACACCGCCATCGGCCAGGATCTTCAGCTGGTCGACCTCCTGCACGATTACGATGCCGTAATCCTCGCGGCCGGCACCCTCAAGCCGAACCTGCTCAACATTCCAGGCCATCAGCTGGACGGCATCCGCCACGGATTGGACTTTCTGCTGGAAGTGAACGAGGGGGAAGGCCGTGCACAGATCGGCCGGCAGGTCATTGTGATCGGCGGTGGCTTTACGGCCATGGATTGCGCCCGCACGGCGCAACGGCTGGGAGCGCAAACCATGCAATGGGACCTCAAGGTGCTCTATCGCCGATCCAAGGACGACATGCGCGTCACACCCGGCGAGCTGGAGGAGCTGGAGACCGAACAGATCCCGCTCGAATGCCATGCCGTGCCGGTTGCCTATCTGGGCCAGAACGGCAAGCTGAGCGGTATGCGGTTCCGGCATGCGGAAACCGGTGATGAATTCGATGTGCCGGCAGACACCGTGTTGCTGGCCACCGGTCAGTTTCCCGACGCTTCGTGGGCCGGGGACTCGGAGCAGTTCGCCGAGTCCGAGCGGAATGAAAAATGGTTTGCGGCCGGCGACTATGCCCAGGGCGCAACCTCGCTGATCGATGCCATTGCCCACGCCAAACGAGTCGCAGACCACGTGGACCACTACCTGATGGGCGAAAAACGGCGGATCCGCCACGTGCTGGTTGAGCCGGCCACGTCAACCGGACGAACGCGGGCAATGGACGACATCGAGCGGCAACCCATGCCGACTCTGCCCCTGCCCGACCGCCGGCAAGCGGCCGAGGTCGAGCTCGGCTACGACGAACCCGCGGCCATCGACGAAGCCAAACGCTGCTACCGCTGCAACTATAAGTTCGAGATCGACCAGGACAAATGCATCAAGTGCGACTGGTGCCTGAAAGCCAAGCCCCGGCCGGAATGCATTCTCATGCTCAAGGAAATCAAGCACGACGACGAAGGCCGCGTCGTGGCGTGGGAAGCCACCGACCGGGTGCGCGAGATGAACCTGATCTGGATCAATCCCGACGAATGCATCCGCTGCGGCGCCTGCATCAAGGCCTGCCCCGTCGACGCCATCAACCTGCAAAAAGTAACCCTGGCCACGGATGACTGCATCGACCGCGAAGAAGAGTCCTGCTGATTGCTTTGCGTCCTTGGCAAGGTTTTGTTCAAATAGCGGAGTTCAAGCACCGCACCGGAGACATCCATGGAAAAGAAACCACCCATCGTATTCATCGCCGGCGAGCGCCAGCACGCCGGAAAGACCGTCACCAGCCTAGGCATTATTTCGGCCATCACCAACCATATCGATCCGAAGGACATCGGCTATTTCAAACCGGTCGGACAGGAAATGATCACCCTGCGCAACGGCGAAAAGATCGACAAGGATGTGCAGATCGTCAGGGAATTCACGGGCATCGACATGCCCGACTTGGGCCTGCTTTCGCCGGTAAAGATCGTTTCGGGCGTCACGCGCGACTATATCACCGGAACACAGCAAAAGGCCATCACTGCGCGTTTCGAGGAATCGGTGCACCGCACGCTGGAAACGCTCTCGGACAAAAAGCTGATCATCGCCGAAGGCACGGGGCATCCCGGCGTCGGATCGGTGGTCGGCATGGCGAACTCGCGCGTGGCCAACCTGCTGGAGGCCCGGATCCTCTACCTCGTCGGCGGCGGCATCGGCCGGACGGTGGACGAACTGGAAGTGGACCTCTCCTATTTCTCTCACCACCACAGCCGCGTGGCCGGCGTTCTGTTCAACAAGGTACTGCCCGACAAAGTGGACATGATGAAAGAGGTGCTGACCGAAGCGGCGCTCGACCGCATCTTCCCGGAATGGGATCCCGCGCTGAAGGTGTTCGGCTACATGCCGCAGGTCAAGTATCTGAACAACCCCTCCATGCACTTGATCAGCCACAGCTTCAAGAACCCCCGCACGATCAAGGGCGGTCGCAGCGGGCACGCCTGGCACCTACCGTGCCGCAAGGTGAAGATTATTTCCCAAGGCTCGGATGTCTTCCGCCCGGAAGGCCATCTCAAACCGCGCGATATTGCCGTGATCGGCGCCGGATCGCACACCCGCCTCCAGCGCATCCTGGACTACAACCAATCGCTTCCCGATGAAAAACTGGGCGGCATCATCCTCACCTGCTCCACCGATAAAATGCCGGACAAGACGCAGGAAAAGATGCTCGCCAACAGCTGCATCCCCACGATTGCCGTGCCCAACGATACCGCCGAAAGCGACGCCCTGCTCTACAAGAGCTTCACCAACACCAAGCTACAACTCTACGACAAGATGAAGCACCAGCTCATTGTCGACCTGTTCAACGAGCACTTCGACGCCAAGCGCTTTATCCGCACCTTCGGCCTGTAGCAAGGGCTACTCACGGTTCCATGCCGATCGGCCATGAACCAAAAAAAGGCCGCCGGAGTTACCGGCGGCCCTTTTCGCTCACGCGCCATGGATCCTACTTCAGGTGGGTCTTGCGGCCCTTGCCGATCGAATAGACCTCGAAGCCCATATCGAACAGCGCCTGGTGATCAAGCATGTTGCGGCCGTCGAACAGGAAGGCCGGCTTTTGCATGTTGTCGAAGATGCGCTGGTAGTCCAAGTCGCGATAATCTTTCCAGTCGGTGAGGATGGCGATGGCATGCGCCGCTTCGGCCGCCTTGTAGGGATCTTCTTCGTATTCGATCCCGTCGCCCAGATCGGCCAGGTCGTTCCGGGCATTGTCGATCGCCTGCGGATCGGACACCACGATGCTGGCGTGTTCGGCCGCCAGCTCGCGGCACACCTTGATCGACGGGCTTTCACGCGTGTCGCCGGTGTCCGCCTTGAAGGCGAAACCCAGCACCGCGATGCGCTTGTTGGCGATGGTGTTGAACATGCTGTGCAGCATGGTCTTCACGAAGCGGGTTTCCTGGTATTCGTTCAACGTCACCACCTGGCGCCAATAGTCGGCGGGCTCCTTCAGGCCGTAGGTTTCGCACAGGTAGACGAGGTTGAGGATATCCTTCTTGAAGCACGATCCGCCGAACCCGATGCTGGCCTTCAGGAACTTGGGGCCGATCCGGCTGTCGGTGCCGATGGCACGGGAAACCTCGCCAACGTCGGCTTCGGTGGCTTCGCACAGCGCCGAGATGGCATTGATCGAGCTGACGCGCTGGGCCAGGAACGCGTTGGCCGTCAGCTTGGAGAGCTCGGACGACCACAGGTTGGTGGTCAGAATGCGGTCGCGCGGCACCCAGGTGGCATAGATGTCGACCAAGGTTTTCAGCGCCTTCTGGCCCGTCGGGGTTTCATGGCCGCCGATCAGGACGCGGTCGGGGGCTTCGAGGTCTTCGATCGCCGTGCCTTCCGCGAGGAATTCGGGATTGGAGAGCACTTCGAAATGGATCGGGTTGTCGCCCGCATGCAATACGCGCTCCATCGCTTCGGCGGTACGGACCGGCAGCGTGCTCTTCTCCACGATGATCTTGTCGGATGTGGAGACTTCCTTGATGCGGCGGGCGCATAGTTCCCAGTACTGCAGGTCCGAGGCGCAGCCCGCGCCTTCGCCAAAGGTTTTGGTCGGCGTGTTGACGCTCACGAACACAATGTCGGCATCGCGGATGCCCTGGTCCACGTCGGTTGAGAAAAACAGGTTGCGGCCGCGCGCCTCCTGCACCACTTCCAGCAGGCCGGGCTCGTAAATCGGCAGGTCGTCCGACTGCCACGCAGCAATGCGTTCGGCGTTGATGTCCACCACCGTTACCTGCACATCAACGCATTTCTTGGCGATCATGGCCATAGTGGGTCCGCCGACATAGCCGGCTCCGATACAACATATCTTGGTCATTGCGTTCCTCTTGTGGTGGTTAGATTCCAATATTGCTCAACTGCGTGGCGATCTGGTTGACCATCGAGGTGATCTGCGGGTGCTCGCGCTCGAACTCAGAGGCTTCGCGCTTGAGGGCCAGCAGAAAATCCTGCACGGCATCCGGCGTGTAGCGTTCGATCTCCTCGCGGGCATGCTCCAGCAACTCCTCGAACGCGCCGGTTTCCTGCGGTGTCTGCTCCAGCTCGCGTTTCAGCTCGCCGATTCTATCCTTCACTTCCTTATGCGGCATGGCGCCTCCCTCATTTAAGACTTTCTACGCACTATATGGATGCCGTTCTGTCGATGCACCCGTTTTATCACGCGAATATTAGCTAGGCATGGGCCAGGATTAGTTCTTTGTAAATAGTGATCAATCGATCAGCCACGGCCGTCCAGGAAAACCGTTCCTCCACCACCTCGGCCGCCCGGCCGCTCAAGGCCGACCTCAGCGCCCCGTCATCGGCCAGCCGCGCCATGCCCGCCACCCATCCATCCTCGTCATCCGGCTCCACCAGCAACGCGGTCTCGCCATCGGCCGCAAAGCCGGGAATCCCGCCCACGCGACTGGCCAGCACGGGCGTACCGGCCGCCCACGCCTCCAGCACCACGATGCCGAACGGCTCGTGGACCGAGGGCAGGACAAACAGCTGCGCCGCCTTGTAGGCCGAAGGCAGCAACGGATCGTCGGGCCGCAGCCCGTCAATCAACCGCACCCGGTCCCCCAGCTGCAGCCGCTCCAGCTCCGCCACAATCTCTTGGCGATAGGCCTCCACCGCAACCGGCCCCAGCAATACCAACCGGTGCTCGGGGTGCGTGGCCGAAAACCGATGGAAGGCACGGACCAGGCCCAGCTGGTTTTTCTGCGAATCGATGCGCGAAACGCACAGCACGATCTTATCGGCAGGCCGAAAACCGTAGGCGTCGCGGAACAAGGCCGCGTCCGCCGACCGGAAGCGCTCCACCTGCACGCCGTTGGGCACATGGTAGACCCGCTGGTCCGGATGGTTCCGCCGCACCGCGTCGTATTCCGCGCTCCCCACACAAATGATCCCGTCGGCATCCCGCAGCACCCGCCGGGAACCAAGCAGCACGCCAAACACCTTACCCCACTCCAGCTTGCCGGAAAACGGCTCCGTCATCCGCTCCACCTGCAGTTGCGGCAGCGTAAAATGGCCACCGTGCAGGCTGACCACCAACGGCACGCCCTTGAGCCGTGCCACGGTGCGGGCCATCCCGCCCAACCGATGCTGCACATGGGTGTGGACGATCGAAACCTTCCGCTCCCGCAACAACGCGAAAAACAGGGACAACGACAGGGGACTGCCCCCTTTGCGGAGCAGGGCGTCCTTTGCTTCCGGTGAAAGTCCGAGCCAGGGCAGAACATAGCGGTGGCGGTGCACCTGAACGCCGTTGACCGTCGCGGACCCCGGATCAGACAGCATGGCGGTGCAGTGGATCGGGCTCTCGATACCGCGGGCGGCCAACACGCGCGACACCTCGGTAACCACCGCCTCCGTGCCGCCCCACAGCTCTGGCACCAGGCGGCGCATCACATGCACAACTTTTTCCAACTCCGGCATAATACCTGCAACTGTAGAACATGGCTCAACCACTGGAAAGCCCAACGTTGAAACGTCTGATCCTGTAGAGGTTTGTGTTTACCCCCTGCAGGACCCGGACTATATTGCTACAAATAGGAAAACCTATGTCGACCCTCAAACAGTGCATCATGGTGTTCGTCGGCCTCGCCGGCCTGGCGACCGTTCTGCACGCCGCACCTCTCTCCTCTCGCGAGCAGGCCTATATTGCCGGCAAGAAGGAATTCGTGTTTTCCATGCGGCCGTCCTATGCCCCCTTCGGCTTTACCAACGATGGACAGGTGACCGGCATGGATGTGGAGCTCGTCCGCTGGATGGCCACCGAAATGGGCTTCAAGGCCAACTTTCAGACCGCCTCGACCGAAGACGCCCTCAACATGCTCCGCTCCGGCCAGGCCGATGCCGTCCTCAGCCTCTCCTACTCCAAGGAACGCGATGCGGAGTTCGACTTTTCGGGGCCCACCAAAAACGCCCCCGTCGTGCTCTACGTGCGCGCCGACCGGACCGACATCCAGAGCTTCAGCGATCTGGACCAGGCCAATGTCGCCATCCTCGGCACCAGCCGCATCCTCGACGAGCTGCTAAACCGGGACATCCGGTGCGGCGTCAAGTTCGTGCCCACCCCCGAGAAAGCCGTCGAACTCCTCGACAACGGAACCGTCGACGCCATCATCGGCAACGAGCTGATGGTGCAGCACTATCTCTACTCCTCCGGCAAGGGCAACATCAGGCCGGTGGACGACCCGCTCTTCTACGCCCGCATCTCCATAGCTGTGGCCGACGGAAACAGCATGTTACTCAGTATCCTCGATAAGGGGATCGCCAACGCCCAGGAAACCGGAACCCTTTCGAAGATCCACGCCAAGTGGCTCGGTTCGGAGTATTCCCGCAGCGCCCTGCCCGTCCGCACCATTGCCACCATTACCCTCTCGGTGACCGGCCTCATTGTGGCCATCCTGCTTCTCAGCCTAATCTGGAACCGCAAACTGCGGCAATCCGTGGAAATGCACACCCGGCTCTACGCCGACAGCGAAAACCGCCTGCGCGAAATTTTTGAAAACTCCCCCGACGCCGTATTCGTCATGGACCGTTCCGGCCACATCACGACCGCCAACACCCAGGCCTGCCACCTCGTCAAAATGGATAAGAACGAGCTGCTCGCCAAATCCATCTACGATCTCGCCCCCGAAAACGTCCATAACGAAATCAAGTCCAACCTGCGCCTCTGGTTTGCCGGCGAGCTCAAACAGTGCGAAGGATTCAGTCAGGCCTCCGACGGCACCGTCATGCCCATCGAAATGACCGGAAGCATCCACAAGATCGACGGCCGCGAAATGCTGCAGCTCCATGCGCGCGACATCAGTATGCGCAAGGAAGCCGAAGAAAACATGCTCACCGCAAAGTGGATGGCCGAAGAAGCCAAGGAGCTGGCCGAAAACGCGCGCAAGATGGCCGAAAAGGCCAGCCAGGCCAAAAGCGAATTCCTCGCCAACATGAGTCACGAAATCCGCACCCCGCTCAACGGCATCGTCGGCATGGTGCAACTGCTGGCCGACACCCCGCTCAACGGCGAACAGAAAAACTGCGTCGACACCATCATGCAATCCTCCAGTGGGCTGCTCAAGATCATCAGCCACGTGCTCGACATTTCCAAGATCGAAGCCGGACAGATGGAAGTCTGCGAAACGGTCATCAACCTGCGCGAGCTCTGCGACAATCTCTACGACATGTTCCGCCCTGCCGCCAACCAGAACGGGGTCCGGCTTACCTGCAGCTGCCAGGACAACGTTCCGCTCTATGTCAACGGCGACGACGGCCTGCTCGGACAGGTCCTCGTCAACCTGCTCGGCAATGCCGTCAAGTTCACGCACCAAGGCTCCGTCTCGCTCAACATCGAGTGCCACAGCAAAAGCGCCAAGGGCGCCGAACTCTACTTCCAGGTCATCGACACCGGCATCGGCATCGAAAAAGACAAGCAGGCCACCATCTTTGAAAAATTCACGCAGGCCGACGGCTCCAACAAGCGGCTCTACGGCGGCACCGGACTGGGTCTGGCCATCTGCAAGCAGCTAATCGAACTCATGGGCGGCACCATCGGGCTCATCAGCTCCAAGGGCCGGGGCTCCACGTTCTACTTCACCCTCACCCTGCCCCAGGCCAACCACCCGGCCGCACTCAAACCCGCCGAGACCGACAAGGCCAAATCCGTCGAAACCCCCAACGTCAAGGTCCTGCTGGTCGAAGACAACAAGGTCAACCAAAAGGTCGCCATTGCCATTCTCCAGAAGGCCGGATGCTCGGTGGATGCCGTCGACAACGGGCAGGATGCCATCCAGCAGATCCGCAAGGATCAATACGACGTTGTCCTCATGGACTGTCAAATGCCCATCATGGACGGCTTCGAAGCCACCGCTCGCATCCGGGCCATGGACGAACCGCTCCGCAGCACCCCCATCATCGCCATCACCGCCCACGCCCTCAAGGAAGACCATGTAAAATGCATCGACAGCGGCATGGACGACTATGTCTCCAAGCCCGTCAGCCGTCAGATCCTCATCGACATGATCAACAAATACACCATCACCAAGTAACACCCGGCTGGAAGCCAGAACCAAAAAGAGCCCCATATCCATCGGTGTTCCGGAAATCTACTGTCGCCCCCTCCGCAATCTCCGTTACTCTGCGTGAAATTTACCCCAGCCCGCACCGCAATCATCCTGCCCAAAATCGTCTTGTAAAATCCCCCAGCCCCCACCGAAATCTTTCTGCCATCCATCTTTCTGCCCGCCCCACCCCGCCTTCAAGATTAAGACCTTCACACCCTCCGTTAGCTCCGTTGCTCTGCGTGAGCCCCCCCCCCCCCCAC